>NZ_JBWBDM010000008.1:0-270562 GCF_056135975.1 Natrinema sp. LJW11
TATCGACCGGCCTCACTCTCGTTCGGCCGGTCGACAGTGCGCGCCACCGCACGCCGGGTGGCCAGTCTGGAGTGAGACGTGGTTTCCCTGTATTGACCGAAGTAGTGAGTTCACCGAGTCGAGTTCGAGGGCCGCCGATCGGCCGCTCTCAATCGGTCAGCCCGTAGCCGATCTTGAACAGGTAGACGTCGATCGCCAGGACGAGGACGGTGACCGCCGTGAGCACCGCGAGCGAGAGCAGCGGTGCGAAATCGGTGTAGGGCGCGGGCAGGATGCCGACACCGATCAGGTCCGAGTGGCCCAGCAGTCCGTACCGGACGCTGTCCACCATGTAGACCATCGGGTTCACCAGCGAGAGGCCCACTTGCCAGGCGTGGTCGAACGTCTCGAGCGAGTAGAAGACGGCGCCGAAGAACACCAGCGGCCGGAGGATGAACTGGTTCATCACGGTCAGATCGTCGAAGTCTCGAGCGACGAGGCCGCCGATGATACCGAAGCCGGCGAACAGCGCCGTGATGACGACCATCGTCGCGACGAGGTAGAGCCCGTGCTCGAAACTGATCGGGACGAACAGTCGCCCGACGGCGGCGATGATGACGCCGACGATGAGGCCGCGCACCGCGCTGGCGCCGACGTAGGCGACGACCATCTCGACGTACGACAGCGGCGAGGTCAGCGTTTCGTGGATGTACTCGTTCCATCTGCCGTGAAAGATCGAGAACGAGGCGTTCTCGAAGGCGTTCGAGATCGCGCCGAGGACGATGAGCCCGGGCACGATGAAGAGGATGTAGTCGAAGCCCGCGATCTGGTCGATCCGATTGCCTAGGATCACGCCGAAGACGGCGAAGTAGAGCACGTTCGTGATCGCCGGCGGCATGAACGTGTTCTTGGGCCGGCGGACGAACCGCAGAATCTCGCGCCGGAAGAGCGCGCGGAAGCCGACCGACAGCATCAGGCGACCCCCTCCTGCTCTCGTTCCCGCTCTCGTCCGGTCTCCGACGGCGTCGCCTCGCCATCGCCGGTGTCGTCGTCCCCCGCACCCTCGGCTCCGGATCGGGTCACCGTCCGATCCTCGCTCCGGGTCAGGTCGACGAAGATCTCCTCGAGCGAGGTCCGGGTAATCTCGAGATCGGCGATCTCGTGTCCCATCGCCTCGAGATCGTTGAGCAATCGCGGCGCGGTCGAACCCCCGTCGTCGACGCGGACCTCGAGCAGGTCGCCAGCGACCGTCGTTTCGTGTGCGTACGAGCCGAGTTCGGGCGCGCTCGCGAGGGCCGACTCGAGTCGGACCGCGATCGTATCGGTGCCGCGCTGTTTCAGTTCGTCCGGGGTCGCGACGGTCACCTTTCGGCCCTCGTTCATGATCGCGACGCGGTCGCAGAGCCGTTCGGCCTCCTCGATGTAGTGGGTCGTCAGCAGGATCGTCGTTCCCTCCTCGTTGAGTTCGGTGACGAGCTCCCAGAGGTCGTGGCGGAGCTGGACGTCGACGCCGGCGGTCGGCTCGTCCAGAATCAGCAGGTCGGGCTCGGTGACCAGCGCTCGAGCGAGGAGGAGTCGGCGTTTCATCCCGCCGGAGAGCCAGTCGAAGCGCTCGTCGCGCTTGTCGTAGATCCCGACGCGTTTGAGAACCTCGTCGGCCCGTTCGGCGGCTTCGGCGTCCGGAACGCCGTGATAGCCCGCCTTGTGTTTCAACACCTCTCTGATCGAGAAGAATCGGTCGACGTTGAACTCCTGGGGAGCGAGGCCGATCGCGTCGCGGGCCTCCCGGTAGTCGTCCTCGACGTCGTGGCCGAAGACGCGCGCCTCGCCGCCGGTCTTGCGGACCAGGCCGACCAGCGTGTTGATGAACGTCGTCTTCCCCGCGCCGTTCGGGCCGAGCAGGCCGAAGAACTCGCCTTCCTCGACGGTCAGCGATAGCTCCTGCAGGGCGCGCAGATCGCCGTACTCCTTCACGAGATCGACGGTCTCGATGGCCGGTGGCATCGGTACAGCGTCAGCCCCGGTTACGGTTAAACCGTTTGTTCGGGGAACACGTCGCTCCAAAATCGGCTTGCGAACGCCTCTCAGTCCGCCGTCCGCGGCCGGCTCGAGGGAGCGATCGCACCGCTTTGCTGGACGATGTCGAACGCGGTCATCACGTCGGTTCGCGAGATCAGCCCGACGAGGTCGTCGTTATCCACCACGAGCAGCCGACCGATATCGTGCTCTCGCATCCGATCGATGGCGGCCATCGCGTCGGAATCAGGGGTGATCGTCTGCAGCTCCGTCGTCATCACGTCTTCGACGGTGTAGGCGTCGCGCTCGACCGGTTCGATCTCGCGGGCGTCGGTCAGCGTCACGAGGCCGATGAGTCGCTCGCCCTCGAACGCGTTCGTATCGACGACCGGATAGCCGGTGTGGCGCTCGGTGAACATCCGCCGGATCAGCTCCGCGACCGTCGTCTCGGGCTCGACGGTGTGGAGGTCGTTCGCGGGCGTCATGATGTCGCCGACGGTGACGTCCTGGAAGGCCGCCTTCATCGTCACCTGCTGGGCCTCGCTCGAGGCGGCGATGTAGACGAAGAAGGCGACGCCGATGAGGAGGATGTTCCCCGAGAAGAGGCCGAACAGTCCCATCAGGACCGCGAAGAGTTTCCCGACGCTGGCGGCCTGCTGGGTCGCCTGGGCGTACGGTTGACTGCGAGCGAGCAGCGCTCGCAGCACCCGGCCCCCGTCCATCGGGAACGCGGGGAGCATGTTGAAAAAGGCGAGCGCGACGTTCAGGACGGCGAGATAGCCCAGGACGAACCGCGCGCCGCTGAGGCTCTCGGGGGTGACGACGAAGAGCGCGTAGGAGCCGACGCCGACCAGAATGCTGACGATCGGCCCGGCGACGGCGATGTTGAGTTCCTGTCGCCAGTCTTCGGGCATCTCCGAGAAGGCGGCGATGCCGCCGAACAGCCAGAGGGTGATCGACTCGATCGGAAATCCGTACCGCCGGGCGGTCAGCGAGTGGCCGAGTTCGTGGAGCACGACGCCGACGAACAGGCCGATCGCTGCGGCTAATCCGAGTAGCCACGGAAGCGGGCCGCTGGTGACCGCACTGATATCGATCCCCGCAGCTAACCCGTCGTTCAGTATTCCGGCGACGGTCTCGATCTGTGCCCCGATGAGATACGCGAACAGCGGGAGCACCAACAGGAACGTCAGATCCAGTTTGATCGGGATCCCGAACAGGGAGCCGATCCGGAAACTCCTCATGGAGGGTGGTTTCGGCGGCGGAACCTTAAATACGCCGCCGGGATAGCGAATCGCCCGCCCGCTCGTGGCCCGTCCCGGCCACCGGCGGTACTCGGTCCGTTTCCGACCGTACTGCGTTTTCAAGTGCCCATGCGATATAATCGCAATAATATCTACTAGGAAATCTATACCATCTACACCATAGACTTATACAGGAGTTCGTAGATGCTGTTACTATGCTGAAACAAGACGCGCAATCGACCGACCGACTCGGCCCGCTTCCGACCGAACTCGACTCCGCGCAGAGCAAACTCGTGTACGTCACCCTCGAGGCCACCGGCGGGGCGACGACCGGAGACCTGAGCCGACTCCTGAACATGCAGAAACTCACCGTCCTGAGCGTGCTCTCGTCGCTCTCGAGTCAGGGACTGATCGAGGAGACCGGGTCGGCGTACGTCGTCGCGAACTGAGTTCGGAAACCGCCGTTTCGACCGACCGACTGCGTCGGGGACGCCGGCCCGGTCTCGAGTCGACGCCGCTTTCACCGGCCGGGATACCGGTCGTCGGCCCCGACGACCCCGGGTTCGCTCGCGGTGATCGACCGCGGCGCTGTCCGACGCGGCGCTTCGAAGCCTTTATCCGCCCGGTGGGCCTCCGTTTTTCTAAGTAATCACAACCATGTCAGACAAGCCCGCCTCCATGTACCGGGAGATCAGTAAGCCGGCCTACACGCGCCGCGAATACATTACTGGTATCCCTGGCTCGAAGATCGCACAGCACAAGATGGGCGACGTCAAAGCGGATCCCGACGACTACCCCGTCCAGATGAGCCTCATCACGGAAGAAGAGGTCCAGCTCCGTCACGGAAGCCTCGAGGCCTCGCGCCTCTCGGCGAACCGTCACATGCTGAAAAACGCCGGCGAGAACAACTACAAGATGATCCTGCGGAAGTTCCCCCATCAGGTCATTCGGGAGAACAAGCAGGCGACGGGTGCCGGGGCGGACCGCGTCTCCGACGGGATGCGCCAGGCGTTCGGGAAGATCGTCGGTACCGCCGCCCGAATGGGCGCCGGCGAGCGCATCTTCACCATCTGGTGTGACATCGACGACGCCGACTTCGCCAAGGACGCGCTCCGTCGCTCCTACAACAAGATCTCGCCGCCGTGTCGCATCGTCATCGAGCGCGGCGAAGAAGAGCTAATCGCGTAAAACGAAGTTTTGCTCTGCGGGCGCGGCGAAGCCGCGCCCTCGGCAAAAATTCGATTAAAAGCACTCCTCTTTCCGTTCACTCGTTCCCGATAGTCACTCGTTCACATCAGTCGTCGGCCCGCTCGCTCGTGCCTTCGGCACTCACTCGCGGTGAGTATCGGTGAATCGCCTGCCCTCCCCCGGGTCGTACGTCTCTCGCAACTGCTCGAGACGCACTCCCGGCCACCGCGTCTTGTTCTCGAGAATTCCGTCTCGAGCACCTTTTTACCTCTCTACTCCCGACTTCCGACTATGATCGATCTCGCGGTCGCCAACGAGAAACAGACGTTTCGGCGGATGCGGGACCCGCTGGCCGAACGAGGCATACAGGTTCACCACGTGCCCGTACGCGAGCGCACGATCGCGCTCGGCGACCCGCCGTGGTCGCCCGACGACTACGACGTCGGCTTCGTCTATCCCGGTCGGCTGATGGAGGGCGGGGTCGCGGACGCCCTGCTCGAGATCCCGTGGCTCAACGATCACGAGACGGTGTTGACCTCGCGGAACAAGGCCGAGGTGCTGGCGCGGCTCGAGAGGGCCGCCCTTCCGGTACCGGATTCCGTCTACGTCTCCAACGATGTCGGCGAGGCCGAACTGGTCGACGTCTTCGAGCGGTTCGAGCCGCCGGTCGTGGTCAAACCGAACTCGACGACGCGGGGCGTCGGCGTCGCGAAAGCCCACGACCTGGACTCCTTCCTCGGGATCTGTGACTACCTCTCGCTGGTCCACGACTACAAGGCGACCGGCGACCAGTCGTTTCTGGTCCAGGAGTACCTCCCGAACGCGACCGACTACCGGGTGATGGTGCTCGAGGGGGAGTACGTCGGCGCGGTCGAGCGCCGGCTCCCCGACGACGCGGTGCGCGAGGGCCAGTGGAAACACAACGTCCACCGCGGGGCGGACGCGACCGGGATCGACCTCCCCGAACCGTGGCGCGACCTGGCCGAATCGGTCGCGGCCGAACTCGAGATTCCGTTCCTCGGCGTCGACCTGCTCGAGACCGGCGAGAAACTGGTGGTCAACGAGACGAACGCGCGACCGACGATCGACGAGGAGACGAAGTACGAACCGGAGTTCTACGATCGGCTCGCGGCCGCGATACGCGTCGCTGCGAACTGATACGGTCTGTTGAAACGATTTACTGGAGCAACCGCAGGACGGTTCGCGGTTCCTCCGGAAATGACTTCCAGCAGTCCGTATAAAGAGACCGAAAACGAATCAGTTCGACCGCGAGCGGCCCGATTACTCGAGGCTGATGTCCGACGACTGTTCGGCGCGATCGAAGACGACCTCGAGGATGCCGTTGTTGTAGGTCGCGGACGCGGTGTGTTCGTTGACGCGGGTCGGCAGCGAGACGCGTTCGTCGTACTGACGGTGTTCGCTCTCGGCGGAGATGGTCAGCGTCTTGCCGTCGCACTCGAGTTCGATGTTGTCCTTCTCGACGCCGGGGAGGTCGGCGACGACGCGGACCTCCTCGTCGGTCTCGTGGATGTCGACGTGGGTGTCCATGCCGAAGCCGTTGTCGACGGTATTCGAGGAGTTGAAGTCCACGTTGGCGTCCGCGCCGTTCATCATCTCGTTCATCATTCGCTCGATCTCGCGGAACAGGTCGTCGAAGGGTTCGTCGCGGTCGTCTCGGCGCATGACAGACAGTAAGCCACCGGGCGGCAAAAACTTTCTGTCGTCGCTATACGATCGGGGCGCGAATCGGCGGCCCTACAGTCCGATTCCCAGCGCCTCGTTGGTCGTCTCGATGCTCTCCCCGGCGTCGGCGCTGCCGGTCACGGCCCGGATCGCGTCGACGTTCTCGGGCACGACGTCGCTCTCCTGGTGGATGCCCTGAAACAGGTAGAGATCGCGGCCGACGGTCGAGACCGATTCCTCCCAGACGCAGTTCTCCCAGATGTCGCCGCGCGGTCGGCCCGCGTCCAGCGCGTACTCCTTGAGCGTCCCGCTGCCGTCGATGTCCAGCCGCTCGGGGATCACGAACAGACGCGACTCGTCGGCGAACAGTTCGCGGACCTCGGACGCGTCGACTTCCTCCTCGAGGGTGACGTTCAGGCTGTGCATGTGCATCAGCGTCGCGGGCACCTTCATCCCGAGCGTGTCGATGTCGAGGTCGGGGAAGATGGTCTCGACGTCGGGGCCGTGGTGGGAGGGGATCGTCACCGGGTTCGGGAGGATGTCGTTGATCGGCCCGCGGTCGGACTGGCCGGGGTCGCCGCCGCGACGGACGAGCGTCGCGCGGACCTTCTCGACGCCGTAGGCCTCCCGGAGCGGTGCGATGACTCGAGAGAGTCCGGTCGTGTTACAGGAGACGACGCGCACGTGGTCGGCGTCGACGGCGTTCTCGAAGTTCGAGCGCGCGTTGAAGCTCACGTCGGCGAGTTCGGCGTCCTCGCCGCCCTGGTAGAGCGCGGGCGTGTCGTACTCCTCGTAGAGTTCCTTGTTCTGCGCCCCGATTCCCGACGGCGTGGCGTCGACGACGACGTCGGCCTCCGCGACGAGCTCCTCGACCGGGCCAGCGATCTCGAGGCCGGCCTCGGCGAACAGTTCCTCTCGCTCCTCGACGGCCGCGTAGAGCGGGAATCCCTTGTCGATCGCCGTCTCGGCCTCGAAGTTCGGGCGCGTCTTCGCGACGCCCAGTACCTCCATGTCGGGCTGTTGCCGAACGGCGTCCGCGACGCGCTTGCCGATCGTACCGTAGCCGTTGATTGCGACCTGTTGCATGTACCCGGGAGTGTACCATCGAGCGGGATAACCGTTTCGAGGACTCGCAGCCGATTCTTACTCGAATCGGAGTTCTCGATCCCTCTCGAGGCCGATCTCGGTATCCGTTCACACGGAACTCGAGTCGGCCAACCCCGTCCGCCCGACCCGATTCGGCGATCCCCACTCACGGGCGAGACCGTCCGAGAACCTGCGGGCGTCATACGACCGAGGGCAAGACATATCGGCTCGCTTGCCCCACACTCGCGTATGACAGCACTTCGAGCCGCGGCGGAGACGGCGGTCCGCCAGTGTCTGGGTCTCGAGGCGGGGGAGACGTGTGCGGTCGTCACCGACGACGAGCGCGTTCCGATCGGGGAGGCGATCTACGAGGTCGCCAGCGAGCTCACCGACGACGCCGTGATCGTCCGTTATCCGCCGGGCGAGACCCACGGCGGCGAGCCCCCCGCGCCGGTGGCGGCGGCGATGGCCGGGGCCGACGTCGTCCTCGCGCCGACGACCAAGAGCCTGAGTCACACTCGCGCCCGCACGGACGCGAACGAGGCCGGGGCCCGGGTCGCGACGCTCCCGGGGATTACCGAGGACGTCTTCACGACGGGGCTGGCTGCCGACTACGAGTCGATCGCGGCTCACTGCGAGGCGGTCCGCGAGCAGGTCGCGGGGGCCGACGAGGTCCGCGTCACGACCGACGCCGGCACCGACATCACGTTCGGCGTCGGCGACCGCGAGTGGCTCGCCGACACCGGCATCGTCCACGACCCCGGCGAGATGTCGAACCTCCCGGCCGGCGAGGTGTTCCTCAGCCCCGAAACCGCCGACGGGACCTTCGTCGTCGACGGGACGATGATGCCCCACGGCCTCCTCGAGGACGGCCGGACGCTCTCGTTCTCTGTCGAAGACGGGTTCGTCACCCGCATCTCGGACGACGACATTCGCAAAGAGGTCGAGAACGCCGCGGAGACGGTCGGCGACGCCGCGTACAACCTCGCGGAACTGGGGATCGGCACCAACGTCGCCGTCTCCGACCTCGTCGGCTCGGTCCTCTTGGACGAGAAGGCCGGCGGCACCGTCCACATCGCGATCGGCGACGACGCGGGGATCGGCGGCGACACCGAAGCGCCGATCCACCTCGACGGCATCATCCGGGATCCGAGCGTCTTCGCCGACGGCTCCCCCGTCGACCTTCCGGTCGCCGAAGGTTACTGACTGGGCGGCCGACACCCGAGACCCCGTTCTCGGCCGCGGCTGGTACTGCTCAAGCCGAACCCATTCCGTCGGAATACGCTCGAACGCCGACTGATATGTGAAAACCTAGTGGTTTCAAGTTCGGGTAGTGTGAGGTAAAAGCCGATGAGCGACACTCGAGCGTACGATATCGAAGGAATCGAGCTCACCGACGACCGCTACACGGTCGAACAGGGGCTCGTTCGGAACAAGTACAGGGCGCTCGACGCCGACGGGAACGTCGTCCTCCGGGGCAAACAGAAGATGCTGAAGATGAAAGAGGAGTTCCCCTTCGTCGACGCCGACGGAGACGAGGTGTTCACGGTGAAAGCCGGCGGCATCATCGACGTCGCGGGGAACTACATGCTCTCGGACGCTCGGACCGGCGAGAACGTCGTCATTCTGGACAACGACTACTCGCTGCTACAGGACACGTGGAAGATCCGCGACGCGACCACCGAGGAGAAGTTGGCCGAAATCAACTCCCGCGGCGCGATGGTGACGCTGGCCCGGAACGTCCTTCCGTTCGGCGGTTGGATCCCGCACAAGTACGAGATCACCGATGGGGCGGGCGCACACGTCGGCTCCATCAGCGGTCAGTTCTCGTTGCGCGACCGCTACGAGATCGTCATCGACGACGCCAGCACCGTCCCCAAAGAACCCATCATCGCCGCGGCGATGGTTATCGACGCGATTCAGGGGAACTAGCGTCGCTCCCAACCGGACGGCGGGTTCAATCGCCTTTTCAGTGCGTAGCCGTTAGGTGAGTTATGAGCGAAACACCGGATCGGGTTCCGACACCCTGTCCTTCGTGCTCGCCGGACCTCGAGACGGTCCACGAAGTACTCACGGAGGGCGGCGGTACCCTGACCGTTCGATGCAGCGAGTGTAGTCACGTCCACAAGATCCAGCCCGACACCGAGAGGGAGGTCACCCTCGACGTCGTCGTCTCTCAGGGCGGCGAATCGTTCACGGCGAACGTCACCGCGCCCGAAGACGAACACATCGAAGTCGGCGACGAGTTCATCCTCGAGACCGACGAAGTGCTCTCGACCGTTCGCGTGACGAGCGTCGAACTCGACGGACAGAAACGGGTCGAGGAAGCCCCCGCCGAGGAAATCGAGACCGTCTGGTCCCGCGAGGTCGACAACGTGGCGGTCAACGTCACGATCCATCCCCAAGACGGCTCGAGAGACGACAGCCACAGTATCACGGTCCACGTACCCGGCGACTACGAGTTCGAGGTCGGCGCGGTCGAGTCCTTCGGCGACGACGAGTTCGAGATCGACGCCTTCGTCGTCCGCGGCGACGCCGACGGCTACCGGCGAGACCGCTTCGAGGAGGGCGGCGATACCGGCTTCGCGAAGGACATCAAGCGCGTCTACGCCTACGACGAGCAGAGCAGCGCCTGGTCGGCCTGGTAAGCGGGCCGCGTCGCACCGCTCACCGTCAACCGTCCGGTGCCGGCTGCCCACCTCCGACCGTTTCCCTCCCAGCGCCACGGTGGCCGAACCCCGGTACTCGCCACCCCACTCCCTACTGTTCTCGAGCGCGTATTCGATGCCGATCCATGTCCGACACCGACAGTTACAAGACTCCACGTCAGCGGATGGTCGAGACCGTCGCACCGCGCGTGGACGACGACCGCGTCCTGGCAGCCCTCGAATCGGTCCCTCGTCACGAGTTCGTTCCACCCGACCGTCGAGATAGCGCCTACGCCGACCGGCCACTGCCGATCGGCGGCGGGCAGACGATCAGCGCGCCACACATGGTGGCGATCATGGCCGACCTCCTCGAGGTCGACCCCGGCGACGCCGTCCTTGAAATCGGGACGGGCTGTGGCTACCACGCCGCGGTGACGGCCGAACTCGTCGGCGACGAGAACGTCTACACCGTCGAGTACAGCGAGGAGCTGGCCGAGCGGGCCCGCGACCGACTCGCGGACCTGGGCTACGACGGCGTCTCGATCAGGGTCGGCGACGGACGCGACGGCTGGCCCAAGCACGCATCCTACGACGCCGCCTACTTCACCTGCGCGGCGACCGACGTTCCCGACCCCGTCGTCGAGCAAGTTCGACCGGGCGGCCAGGTGCTCGCGCCGATCGGGACCGGTCGCCAGACGCTCGTCGACGCGACGAAACGCCCCGACGGCTCGCTCGGGCGAACCGACCGCGGCGGCGTTCGATTCGTCCAGATGCGAGGGTAGTTGACGAATCGACGAGCAAGCGCGCCATTCATAACGGCCGGTGCGATAGCTGGCGCATGGACCTCGCGGTACTGCGAGAGGATATGGTCGACGGCCTCGAGGCCGCGCCAAAGAACGTCCTCTCGGACGAGACCGTCGCCGTCGCGATGCGCGACGTTCCCAGGCACGCGTTTCTCGACGACGAACGGACGGCCTACGCCGATCGCGAACACGACGCCCTCGGTACCCGCGTCCTCGCCCCGAGCACGGCCGCCAGACTGCTCCAGGCGCTCGCACTCGAGGACGACGAGACGGTGCTGATCGTCGGTGTCGGTGTCGGCTACACCGCCGCCGTCGCAGCCGAGGTCGTCGGCGAGACGAACGTCCACGCCGTCGATATCTCCCGACCGCTGGTCGTCGAAGCGCGGGAGAACCTCGCCGACGCGGGCTACGACGGCGTCCTCGTCGACCGCCGCGACGGCGCTGAGGGCTTCCCGGAGTACGCCCCCTTCGACCGGATTCTGCTCGAGGCCGCAGCCGTCGAACCGCCCCGCGCCCTGCTCGAGCAACTCGCCGAAGGCGGGCGACTGGTCTTCCCGCGTGGCGCGCAGCGACAGCGACTCGAGGCGGTCTCGACCGACGGCGTGATCGGCCGGTTCGATCCCGTCTCGTTCGATCCGCTGCTGGTCGAGGGCGAGCAATCGGGGGCCGTCGAGCGAAACCGGATGACTCGCGAGGATCGCGAACGGGCGCAGCGACGCGCCGAGTCCCGTCGCGGTTGGGAACGGGACTGGATCGAGTGGGACGAGGCCCCGGACCGGCAGTCACAGCGACGTCGATCCCGATAGCACGGAGCCCTCGCCTTTCGGCGGACGGTATCACTCCGGCGTTGCTGGTACGGTCAGCATCGCTTTCGGACGACTTCGGGCGCACGACCGCGAGATTCCTCTCGAGGGCGTGTAGAAAGGGTGGGGGGAATGGGGGTGGCGACAGTCTGTCTCAGATCGCCAACTACTCGTACGAACTGGTGGGAGTTAACTATGGTTTCTAACTGTTTACTAACTCGTTGACATTCACTCTAATCAATTAGTGCATGATCGAGGAATTACGATCGGGAATCGCTGAGTGCCACAACTGATGGTCCTGGGAGGGGCGACGTTTCCCTCTCTGACCGCACCGTCTGCTCGGACTCGTTTACGAGCGGGCGAGGAGACTGCCCACGGGGCTCGACCCCGTAGCGATTCACGCGTTGCTCCGCGGGACCCCCACTCGTCGGAACGCGCTGCGATGGAGTACTCCACTCAAAACCAGTTGTCGGCGCCCGTTCGAAGAACGGCGTCGCTATCGAACGAATGGTCCGGGAAAGGGGTGGGGGAAAGGGGTGGGGGGGATTGGGGGTGGCGATAGTGTGCGTCGGATCGCCAATTACCGATACGAACCGGTGATGGGTAAGAATACTTTCTAACTGTTTGTGTGTCTTCACAGAATACACTAATCAATTAGAGCCCCCGTCGAACGCCAGAGTGACGAGCTTTCGTTCGGCCGCCCGCAGATGGTAGTGATACGTCGGTGGTGAGATGTCGAGCGCGTCGGCGAGGTCTTCGCCGGTGCTCTCGCGGGGCCACTCGAAGAAGCCGCTGTAGTGAGCCGCCTGCAACGCTTCGAACTGCTTGTCGGTGAGTTGCTCCGCGAGGTGGGTATCGAGCTGTCGCGCAGACTGCGTGGTCGTCGTTTCCCGTTTGGCGAGCAGTTCCGTCTCGGGATACTCCTCGCTGATCGCCTCGATCAGTGCCCGCGTCTCGACCCGCTGTGGAACGTCGAGAACGAGCGTCGACGTTCCGTCTTCGGCCGTCGCCATCCGGATCTGCACGTCGTACGTTCGAAGCACGTCGAGGAACGGCGTCGCCATCACCGTCAGCTCGAACAGCGTCTCGTCTTCGCCTTCGGAAACGACCGAGAGCGTCTCGATCGACGCCCACGACGCTTCCAGCGGGGTGAGATTCGCCGTCGTCGGGGCACTGACGAACAGGACGATCCCATCCTCGCCGCGGTCGACGACGCCCTCGAGCGTGATCGGGTTCGCCTCCTCGACGTGAGCCGACAGCCGATTGAGCAGCAATCGCGAGCCCCCTACGGCGAGTTCGAGCTCGAGGCGGCTGTCGGTCAGCATCGCCCGCGTCCGTTCGACCGACTGGATCGCGTGTCCGATCGTCTCCCCGAGTTCGGCGAGCACCTCGCGCTCGCGCTCGCCGACCGCGTCGGCTCCCGCGACGTGGACCATCAGGACGCCGTAGCGCCGTTCGTCCGCGGCGAGCGGGACGCCCAGGACCGTCTGAAACCCGTAGGTCAGCGCCTCCTTGCGTCGCATCGTCCACCGCTCGTCCTCGAGCACGTCGCGAACCGTCCGCACCTGCCCCGATTCGAGGATCTCTCGGACTAGCTCGATCTCGGGTGCGCAATCGTTGCCGGCGCGGATTCCGTCGATATACGCCGCGTCGATCCCGGCCCAGGCGGTCGGCACGGGCGGTTCGTCGTCGCTCGCTGCGATCCAGGCGAACCGATACCGATCCGTTCCGGCGAGGCGATCGCATACCGTCTCCTCGATCGCCGCACGCGTCGACGCCTGTGCAACGCCGTGGTTGATCTCGCGGACGATCTCGTTCGTATGGTTGAGCCGCGTCAACTCCTCGTTTTGCTGCGTGAGCGTCCGATCGTGATCGCGAAGCAACTGCTCGCGTTCGGCCCGATCCAGCGCCGCCTCGGTGTTGGCCGCCAGAATATGTAACAGCTCCGTCATCGTCTCGTCGAATCCGTCGATGTCCTCCGTCCCCGCGATCAGGACGCCGTGGGTCCCCAGCGGCACTATCAGCTCGCTTCGACCCACCGTTTCCGCGGTATCGGCCCCGTCTTCGCGCCTGACGTCCTCGTAAT
This sequence comes from Natrinema sp. LJW11, assembly GCF_056135975.1. Lineage (NCBI taxonomy): Archaea > Methanobacteriati > Methanobacteriota > Halobacteria > Halobacteriales > Natrialbaceae > Natrinema > Natrinema sp. LJW11. Next base: position 13,537 of record NZ_JBWBDM010000008.1, read on the forward strand.
AGGCGCTGTCCCCCTCGGAGAACGCCTCCCAGATCAGTCCCTCACCCCGTTCGAACGTCTCCGCGAGATCACCTAACTCGGGTGAACGCCGCGTCGACGCCGCGCGCTCGAGGGCCCCCGCCGTCGGTTCGAACGCGTAGGCCGCCGCGACCGCCACGTCGAGGATCTCGCGAGCCGTCTCGACCGCCGCCCGGTAGATCTCCGCTTTGGTCTCAGCTCGCATCAGATCTCGCGTCGTCTCGTGTAACGTCGTCAGCGTCCGCTCGTAGCGGCGCTCGCTCTCTCGGAGCTCCGTTTCGGTGCGGTACTGAGCGACCGCGTTCGTGATCTGGTTCGCCAACAGCGCGTACTGCTCCTCGCCTGATTCTTTCTGGAGATACTGGGTCACGCCCGCCGCGATCGCCTCGCTAGCGATCTCCTCTGACCCTCTCCCCGTAAAGAGGATGAACGGCAGGTCGGGGTCCCCCTCCCGGACTCGCTCTAACAGCTCCAGACCCGTCATCTCCGGCATCTCGTAATCGCTCACGATACAGTCGACCTCGCGGCGCTCGAGAACGGCCAGCGCTTCAGCGCCGTCCGACGCCGCCTCGGCCGCGATCGACTCGCGTTCGCGCTCGAGCATCTCTCCGGCCAGAGACGCGAAGCCGGGTTCGTTGTCGACGACGAGTACGGTGATCGGTTTCGTCATTGATCTGAAGATCGACGTCCGCGGTTGCTGACGCCTTGTCGAGGAAAGACTAAACAATTAGCATTTAGATATCCTCTGTTCGAACTATCTCTAGTAGCCGCTGAACGTCAGTGGATACCCGCTTGTGCGATGGCAGTGAAAGTAGGTATAAACAGGCTCAGTTATCGCTCAAGTGCCGTCGTTCGGCTTGCTGAGCGAGATTACGGAATGGAACCATCGAATTCGTACTCCGTTGCCCAGTTTATCGAAGGGTGATCGATCTCGGACTCGAACCGAAGCTCCATCTTCTGTTCGGTTGCCTCGGCTGCATCGATCCAGTAAAATTGGCCATTTTCGGGATAATAGACGAGAAACGCGTCGATCAAGTCGTGATAGGTGTCCTCGTGATACGCGCCATTTTTCGTGGTTTGCGAGTGAGTATTGAATCGCATCGTTTCCGCTTTGTTCGACCAGCCGGTCTTGCACTGGATTTGATGGAGATTGGTCCCGTCGTCTACGATGAGATCGTACTTGTCGTTGTCTCCGAAGGGGACCGAGACGCTGTAGCCACTGGCTATGAGTTCGGACAGTGCTCTCGCCTCGGTCTCGTCGCCGACCGCTTTCGAATTGCGCATGGCGTGATGGGCCGCCTTCTCGGATAAAAACGATCGGCGAGTCCACCGATCTCGGCGAAGTCCGTCGCCCACTGCGTTCGCTTCGTTCCCTGGTTCAGATTCTTCGTTCCGTCTTTCGAGGAAGAGCGACTCGCTCTGCTCGTCGGTTGGATTCTCCAGAAAGCGCCCGAGGCGGGATTTGAACCCGCGTCACAACCGTGACAGGGTTGTATGATGGGCCACTACACCACCCGGGCTCGCAACTCTTCGTTTCCGGCTAACAGTATTAAGGGTTTTGCTCCGGAGCTGTTTGGACGGTACGGTGACAGGAAGACCTACTCAAGGAAACGTGGGACACACCAACGTCTGCCAATTAGCCCCATGAACGGAGTCATGTTTATAATATGACTGAAACCGGAAAATCACATCCGTACTGTTCGATCGTTCCAGATCCACGTCCCGTAATCGGTCTCCGACGGCTACTATCGTGACTCGCTCTGCTCGTCGGTTTGGTTCTCGAAAAAGCGCCCGAGGCGGGATTTGAACCCGCGTCACAACCGTGACAGGGTTGTATGATGGGCCACTACACCACCCGGGCTTCAACACATAGTTTCCCGCTGCCAGTATTAAGGCTTTTCAATCGAATACCGTGTGGTACGGTCAATCTCGCCACGATATCCCCTCGAGCCCGTTTCCTCATCACATCGTGCGACACTATCACACGACCCACAAGGAATATAACTGAGAACCGGATACTCTCGGGTGTGATCGACGGTTCCGGTCAGCGTCGCCCGGCCGGGTAGCCCCGCTTGTGCCTCGAGTTAGTAACCGTTAAATGCCTCCCTCCGCTACCAGCCTGTAGTATCTCGTGACAGCCGCTTCTCTCCCAATAGCCGACACGCACACCCACACTCACACCAACACATGGTAGACGTAAGCCAACACGAACTGGTTCCGGAGCACAGTGTCCTCGAGGACGACACGCTCGAGGAGGTGCTCGAGGAATACAACATCGATCGTACAGATTTACCGAAGATCAAGCGCAGCGATCCCGCACTGCCGGACGACGCGGAGATCGGCGACGTTATCAAGATCGTCCGTGACTCGCGGACGACCGAACAGGCGGTTATCTATCGACTCGTGGTGGAATAAATGGCAATTGAACTGAACCGCGACGAACGACGAGAGATCTCGCGTGAATATTTCGCGAAGGAACGGATCGCCGAACACCACTACCGCTCGTTCAACGCCTTCCTCAACCGGGGCATGCAGCGGGTCGTCGACGAGAAGGAAACGATCGACACGGATATCGGCGACAAGGAAGGCGAGGAGCCGGTCCACGTCGAACTGGGCGACGTTCGCGTCGTCACGCCCCGCGTCCGGGAGGCCGACGGTTCGGAGGAACTGCTGTACCCCCAGGAGGCTCGCCTCCGCAACATCACCTACTCCGCGCCGGTGTTCATGGAGATGTCCATCGTCAAAGGCGAGGAAGGCGACGAGCGAGTCGTCGACTCGACCGAGACGAAGATCGGCCGGATGCCGATTATGGTCGGCTCCGACAAGTGTAACATCGCCGGTTTCTCCGACGAGGAACTGATCGAAATCGGCGAGGACCCCGCCGATCCCGGCGGCTACTTCATCGTCAACGGCTCCGAGCGGGTGCTGATGACGAGCGAGGACCTCGCACCGAACAAGATCCTCGCGGAGTACGACAGCAAGTACGGCGACGAGATCCAGGTCGCCAAGACCTTCTCGCAGCGCCGTGGCTACCGCGCCCTCGTGTTGTGCGAACGGAATCGTGAGGGGCTGCTCGAGGTGTCCTTCCCCTCGGTGTCGGGATCGATCAACTTCGTGACGCTCGTGCGGGCGCTCGGCCTCGAGAGCGACGAGGAGATCGTCCACAAGGTCTCGAACGACCCCGAGGTCGTCAAGTACATGCTCGAGAACCTCGAGGAAGCGGAGGTCCAGACCGAGGAGGGGGCCATCGAGGAACTCGGGAAACGCGTCGCCTCCGGTCAGGGGAAGAACTACCAGCTCAAGCGGGCCAACTACGTCATCGATCGCTACCTCTTGCCCCACCTCCACGAGGAGGGCGTCGAGGAGGAAGACGTCCGGATCAACAAGGCCCACTACCTCTGTCGGATGGCGGAGGCCTGTTTCGAACTCGCGCTCGGCCGGCGCGAGTCCGACGACAAGGACCACTACGCGAACAAGCGGCTCAAGGTCAGCGGCGACCTGATGAAGGACCTGTTCCGGACCGCGCTGAACAAGCTGGCGCGGGACGTGAAATACCAGCTCGAGCGCGCGAACATGCGTAACCGGCAGCTCTCGGTGAACACGGTCGTTCGATCCGACGTGCTCACCGAGCGGCTCGAGCACCCGATCGCGACGGGGAACTGGGTGGGCGGCCGATCCGGCGTGAGCCAGCTGGTCGACCGAACCGACTTCATGGGCGTTTTGTCGCACCTGCGACGCCTTCGAAGCCCGCTCTCGCGCTCGCAGCCCCACTTCGAAGCGCGGGACCTGCACGCGACCCAGTGGGGTCGCATCGGCCCCTCCGAGACGCCGGAGGGACCGAACTGTGGCCTGGTGAAGAACTTCGCCCAGTCGATGGAGCTCTCCCAGAACGTCGAGGACGAACAGGAACTCAAACGCGAACTGGCATCCATGGGGGTCGAGGGAATCCCCGGCCTCGAAGGCATCGAACGGACGACAGCGTCAGGGGACGATTAAATTATGAGCAGCCAACAACGAGAGGCGAAAGTCTACGTCAACGGGTCGCTGGTGGGGACGCATCCCGACCCGCACGAACTAGCCGAACAGATCCGCGAAGCGCGACGCATCGGCGACGTCAGCGAGATGGTCAACGTCTCGGTGAAAGACCGGACTCGCGAAGTGATCGTCAACGCCGACGCCGGCCGCGCGCGGCGGCCGCTGCTGGTCGTCGAGGACGGCGAGCCGCGAATTTCCGAACAGGAGATCGAGGCGCTCACCGACGGCGACCTCGAGTTCGAGGATCTGGTCGATCACGGCTACATCGAGTTCATCGACGCCGAGGAGGAAGAGGACATCCTCGTCGCCGTCGACGAGGACGGTCTGACCGAGAAACACACGCACCTCGAGATCGACCCGTCGCTGATCTTCTCGATCGGTGCGGGGATGATTCCCTACCCCGAGCACAACGCCTCGCCCCGCATTACGATGGGGGCGGGGATGATCAAGCAGTCGCTGGGGCTGCCGAGCGCAAACTACCGGATCCGGCCGGACACGCGCCAGCACCTGCTGCACTACCCGCAGCTCTCGATGGTGAAGACCCAGACGACCGAGCAGATCGGCTACGACGAGCGGCCGGCGGCCCAGAACTTCGTCGTCGCCGTGATGAGCTACGAGGGATTCAACATCGAGGACGCGCTGGTCATGAACAAGGCCAGCGTCGAGCGAGCGCTCGCTCGCTCGCACTTCTTCCGTACCTACGAGGGCGAGGAACGGCGCTACCCCGGTGGCCAGGAGGACCGCTTCGAGATCCCGAGTCAGGACGTCCGCGGTGCTCGCGGTGAGGAAGCGTACACCCACCTCGACGAGGACGGCCTCGTCAACCCCGAGACGACGGTCGACGAAAACTCCGTCCTGCTCGGGAAGACGAGCCCGCCGCGATTCCTCGAAGAGCCCGACGACATGGGCGGACTCTCGCCGCAGAAACGACGCGAGACCTCCGTCACCATGCGCTCTGGCGAATCCGGGATCGTCGACACCGTCACCCTGATGGAGGGCGAGGACGGCTCGAAGCTCTCGAAGGTCTCGGTGCGCGACGAGCGGATCCCCGAACTCGGGGACAAGTTCGCGTCGCGACACGGCCAGAAGGGGGTCGTCGGCCACCTCGCGCCCCAGGAGGACATGCCCTTCACCGAGGAGGGCGTCGTCCCCGACCTCGTGCTTAATCCGCACGCGCTGCCGTCGCGGATGACCGTCGGCCACATCCTCGAGATGATCGGCGGGAAACTCGGCGCGATGGAGGGCCGACGCGTCGACGGGACGCCGTTCCTCGGCGAGGACAAGGACGCGCTCCGCGAGGGGCTCGAAGAGGCCGGCTTCGATTCGGCCGGCAAGGAGACCATGTACTCCGGGATCTCCGGCGAGAAGATCGACGCCGAGATCTTCGTCGGGGTCATTTTCTACCAGAAGCTCTACCACATGGTCTCGAACAAGCTGCACGCCCGCTCTCGCGGGCCGGTGCAGGTGCTGACTCGCCAGCCGACGGAGGGCCGCGCCCGCGAAGGTGGCCTCCGTATCGGGGAGATGGAACGCGACGTGTTCATCGGTCACGGGGCGGCCATGACGCTGAAGGAACGACTGCTCGACGAGTCCGACCGCGAGTTCATCCACGTCTGTGCGAACTGCGGGATGAGCGCGGTCGAAAACGTCGAACAACGGCGTGTCTACTGTCCGAACTGCGACGAGGAGACCGATATCCACGAGATCGAGATGAGCTACGCGTTCAAGCTCCTGCTCGACGAGATGAAGGCGCTGGGTATCGCACCGCGACTCGAACTGGAGGACGCCGTCTAACCCATGCAAGATACGACACCAAAAGACATCGGAGCGATCTCCTTCGGGCTCATGGAGCCCGAGGAATACCGGGAGATGAGCGCGACGAAGATCATCACCGCCGACACGTACGACGACGACGGGTTCCCCATCGACATGGGGTTGATGGACCCCCGACTCGGCGTGATCGACCCCGGCCTCGAGTGCAAGACCTGCGGGAAGCACTCGGGCTCGTGTAACGGCCACTTCGGTCACATCGAACTGGCCGCGCCCGTCATCCACGTCGGCTTTACGAAACTCATCCGACGGCTCCTGCGAGGGACCTGCCGGGAGTGTTCGAAACTCCTCCTCACCGAGGACGAACGCGACGAGTTCCGCGGCCAACTCGACGAGTCCCGGAAGCTGAGCCGGGATCTCAACGACGTGACGAAGGCCGCGATTCGGCAGGCTCGAAAGAAGGACCGCTGCCCGTTCTGTGGCGAGATCCAGTACGACATCGACCACGAGAAGCCGACGACCTACTACGAGGTCCAGCAGGTCCTCACCAGCGAGTACTCCCAGCGCATCGCCGGCGCGATGCAGGGCGACGAGGAGGAAGGGATCGACCGAACGACGCCGGACGAGCTCGCCGAGAAGACCGAGATCGAACTCACGCGAGTCAACGAGATCCTCTCGGGTTCGTTCCGCCCGCGCGAGAGTCAGCGCAAGGCCATCGAGAAGGCCCTCGACATCGATCTGACCGAGGAGGACACGAACAAGCTGATGCCCAGCGACATCCGGGACTGGTTCGAGAACATTCCGGACGAGGACATCGAGGTGCTGGGGATCAACCCCGAGCGGTCCCGTCCCGAGTGGATGATCCTCACCGTCCTCCCCGTCCCGCCGGTCACCGCACGACCGTCGATCACGCTGGACAACGGCCAGCGCTCCGAGGACGACCTCACGCACAAGCTGGTCGACATCATCCGGATCAACCAGCGGTTCATGGAGAACCGCGAGGCCGGCGCACCCCAGCTGATCATCGAGGACCTCTGGGAACTGCTGCAGTACCACGTCACGACGTTCATGGACAACGAGATTTCGGGAACGCCGCCGGCCCGACACCGCTCCGGTCGCCCCCTCAAGACCCTCTCCCAGCGACTGAAGGGCAAGGAGGGGCGCTTCCGGGGCTCGCTCTCGGGTAAACGCGTGAACTTCTCCGCCCGGACCGTCATCTCCCCGGACCCGACCCTCTCGCTCAACGAGGTCGGCGTCCCCGACCGCGTCGCCAAGGAGATGACTCAGACGATGAACGTCACCGAGCGCAACTTAGAGGACGCTCGCCGGTTCGTCTCGAACGGCCCCGAGGGCCACCCCGGCGCGAACTACGTCCGCCGACCGGACGGCCGCCGGCTCAAGGTGACCGAGAAGAACTGCGAACAACTCGCCGAGAAGGTCGAGGCCGGCTGGGAGGTCAATCGCCACCTCATCGACGGCGACATCGTCATCTTCAACCGCCAGCCGTCGCTCCACCGGATGTCGATCATGGCCCACGAGGTCGTGGTCATGCCGTACAAGACCTTCCGGCTGAACACCGTCGTCTGTCCGCCGTACAACGCCGACTTCGACGGCGACGAGATGAATATGCACGCGCTCCAGAACGAGGAGGCCCGCGCGGAGGCCCGCGTCCTCATGCGCGTCCAGGAACAGATCCTCTCTCCCCGCTTCGGCGAGAACATCATCGGGGCCATTCAGGACCACATCTCCGGGATGTACCTCCTCACTCACGACAACCCTCGATTCAACGAGACGCAGGCGCTGGACCTGCTCCGTGCCACCCGGATCGACGAACTGCCGGAACCGAGCGGGATCGACGACGAGGGAACGCCGTTCTGGACCGGCTACGACGTCTTCTCCGAACTGCTGCCCGACGACCTGAACCTCGAGTTCACGGGGACCGTCGGCGACGAAGTCGTCATCGAGGGCGGCCAGTTGCTTCAGGGAACCATCGCCGAGGACGAGGTCGGGGAGTTCGGCGGCGAGATCGTCGACACGATCACCAAGGTCTACGGCAACACCCGCGCGCGAATCTTCATCAACGAAGTTTCGACGCTGGCGATGCGGGCGATCATGCACTTCGGGTTCTCGATCGGGATCGACGACGAGACCATCCCCGGGGAAGCCCAGTCTCGCATCGACGAGACGATCGACGACGCCAACGACCGCGTCGAAGAGCTGATCGAAGCCTACGAGAACAGCGAACTCGAGAGTCTCCCCGGCCGGACGATCGACGAGACCCTCGAGATGAAGATCATGCAGACGCTCTCGCGTGCGCGTGACAACGCGGGTAACATCGCCGACGAGCACTTCCAGGACGACAACCCCGCCGTCGTCATGGCCAACTCCGGTGCGCGTGGGTCGATGCTCAACCTGACACAGATGGCCGGCGCGGTCGGCCAGCAGGCGGTTCGGGGCGAGCGGATCAATCGCGGGTACGAGGATCGAACCCTCAGCCACTACGAGCCAAACGACCTCTCCGCGGAGGCCCACGGCTTCGTCGAGAACTCCTACACGAGCGGGCTCACCCCGCGGGAGTTCTTCTTCCACGCGATGGGCGGTCGCGAGGGCCTGGTCGATACCGCAGTCCGTACGTCCAAGTCCGGCTACCTGCAGCGTCGCCTGATCAACGCTCTCTCCGAACTCGAGTCCCAGTACGACGGCACCGTTCGAGACACCTCGGACACGATCGTCCAGTTCGAATTCGGCGAGGACGGCACGTCGCCGGTCAAAGTCTCCTCCGGGGACGACAACGACATCGACGTCGAACACATCGCCAGTCAGGTGCTCGACTCCGAGTTCGACTCCGAGGAGGAACGCGACGAGTTCCTCGGCTCCAGACCGCAGCCGACGAACCTCTCCGAACACGCCGACGATCGCCTCGCCGAGGACGTGGGGGTGAGTTCGGATGACTAGCGCCGACTACGACGTCGACGACGACACGGTCGCAGTCGTCGAGGATACCGATCTCCCACGGCGACTCAAAGACGAGGTTTACGACACGCTCGAGAGCCGTGAAGGGGCGACCGTCGAGGAAGCCGACGAACTCGCGAAGGCCGTCGAGACCCGCTATCTGAACACGCGAGTTCCCCCGCTCGATCCCGTCGGGACGGTTTCGGCCCAGTCGATCGGCGAACCCGGCACCCAGCTGACGATGAACACGTTCCACTACGCGGGTGTCGCAGAGATCGACGTGACCCAGGGGCTGCCCCGGCTGATCGAGCTGGTCGACGCCCGGAAGACCCCGGACACGCCGATGATGACCGTCTACCTCGAGGACGAGTACGCGACCGAACGCGAGAAGGCCCACGAGGTCGTCTGGAGCATCGAGGCGACCAAGATCCTCGCACTGGGCGACGTCTCGACGAACGTCGCGGACATGCGCGTTCAGATCTCGCTGAACAAGGACACGCTCGACGAGCGCCTGATCACGGCCGAGGAAGTCGCCGAAATCATCGAGGACTCCCTGGGCGTCAGCACGGTTCAGCAGGGGACCAACATCGAGTTCGGCCCCGAAGAACCGTCCTACCGCGATCTCCTCCAGCTCGTCGAAGAGCTCCGCGAGATCACGTTCAAGGGGATCGAAGAGGTCTCCCGCGTCGTCATCCGACGCGAGGAACTCGAGGACGGCGAGGAGTTCGTCCTCTACACCGAGGGATCGGCCTTCGGCGACGCCCTCGATATCGAGGGCGTCGATGCCTCGCGGACGACGTGTAACAATATCCACGAGATCCACCGCAATCTCGGCATCGAGGCCGCCCGCGAAGCGATCATCGAGGAGACCAACAACACGCTCGCCGAGCAGGGACTGGACGACGTGAACGTCCGGCACTTGATGCTCGTCGCGGACATGATGACCAATCGCGGCGAGGTCGAGTCGATCGGCCGCCACGGCATCTCGGGCTCGAAGGATTCGGTGCTGGCACGCGCGGCGTTCGAGGTGACGGTCAACCACCTGCTCAACGCCGCGATCCACGGCGAGATCGACGATCTCGACGGCGTCACGGAGAACGTCATCGTCGGCAAGCCGATCAAGCTCGGCACCGGCGATGTCGATCTCCGGATGGGATCGACCACCTCCGGGAGCGGTCAGGCCGACTGATCGATGGGTGTTACCCTCGACGACGACGCCCGCCAGTATCTCGGTGCATTCGAGGACGTGACCGGCGTCGACGGTCGGGACTGTCTCGTCACCGAGAGCGGTAACCGGCTCTTGATCGTCGTCGAACGCGGCGGAATGAGCGAGGCGATCGGCCCCGGCGGTCGGACTGTCCAGCGATTCGAGGACCGGGTCGATGCGCAGGTTCGTCTCGTCGAAGGCGCGGACGATCCCGAGGCGTTCGTCGCAAACGTTCTCGCGCCAGCGGCCGTCTACAACGTCACCATCAGCGAAAACGACGATACGGTCGCCTACGTCGAGGTCGCCGAAGACGACCACGGCGTCGCGATCGGAACGAACGGCCGGACGATCGACGCCGCCCGGACGCTCGCAAATCGTCACTTCGGGATCGACGACATCCAATTACTCTGATTTTCCGTCGTCCTCGCCCGGTCGCCCGTCGCTCCGTGTGCGATCAGTGCGATCTCGCACCGACTCGCGTTCGGGAACCTCTCATCCGCCGAACGCCGCTAACCCGCGCTCCGGGCGTAACTCGAGTCAACGAAACGTCCGCAGAGTCGGCGAACGCCACATCTAAAGCGATCTCGAGCCGTCACGCGGAGTCGAAACGGGTCGCTTAAGTGCCTTCGTCGGATACCGACTCCCATGGCAAACGGCAAATATGCCGCGCGGAAGCTCAAGAAGGACCGCCAGAATCAGCGGTGGTCCGACTCTGACTACGCGCGACGCGCCCGCGGACTTCGCGAGAAGTCTGACCCGCTCGAGGGCGCACCGCAGGCTCGCGGTATCGTACTCGAAAAGGTCGGCATCGAGGCCAAACAGCCCAACTCGGCGATCCGAAAGTGCGTCCGAGTGCAGCTGATCAAGAACGGCAAGCAGGTCACCGCGTTCTGTCCCGGTGACGGTGCCATCTCGTTCATCGACGAACACGACGAAGTCACCATCGCCGGGATCGGTGGGGCGAAGGGTCGTGCGATGGGCGACCTCTCCGGTGTCAACTACAAGGTCGACAAGGTCAACGGCGTCGCACTGAAAGAACTCGTTCGCGGGAACGCTGAAAAACCGGTGCGATAATCATGGCTGCAGAAGATCAACCGGAACCGGACGCACCGGCCGGTGGCGCAGACGTTTCGGCGAAGCTCTTTGGCACGTGGGAAATCGGCGAACTCGAGTACGCCGATCCCTCGACCGAGCGCTACATCACGGTGACTCCCGTCGCTCACACCGCGGGTCGCCACGCCGGCAAGCAGTTCAAGAAGTCCCAGATCTCGATCGTCGAGCGCTTCATCAACCGCTTGATGCAGACCGAGGAGAACACGGGCAAGAAACAGCAGTCGCTTAACCACGTCCGTGATGCGTTCGAGCTCATTCACGAGCAAACCGAGGAGAATCCCATTCAGGTGCTCGTGACCGCAGTCGAGAACGCGGCCCCGCGGGAGGAGACCGTCCGCCTGAAGTACGGCGGGATTTCGGTCCCGAAGGCCGTCGACGTCGCCCCGCAGCGTCGTGTCGACCAGGCCCTGAAGTTCCTCTCGGAGGGCGTCTACAACGCGTCGTTCAAGACGACGACGGACGTCGAGGAGGCCATCGCCAACCAGCTCATCGGCGCGGCCAACTACGACGTCCAGACGTACGCCGTCAGTCAGAAAGAAGAGAAAGAGCGCGTCGCGGCAGCCGCCCGCTAACGGGAGTTATCGATTCGTTTTTCGGCCGATTCCCCATCCGTCGAGCGCCATCGCTTTTCAGCCCGCTCTCTCCTCGGCCCCTCGTGTGGAAGAGCGCGTTGATCAGTGCTCGAGTGGTAGTACAGCGGCTCGAGGCCGTACTGAGATTGGTGCTATTATGGGACAATTTGTATTTGATGTAAGGACAGTTCTTTCAATATAATTTCAATCAGTAGTCCATCATATTGGTATTATCTATCCTCTGTATATTATATTAAAATAAATTCATCATAGTGTGGTACTATTATCCGAGTGTACCATGACGGACATTACACAGTACTTGAAGAACCATCCACGAATGATTGGCGGCCTGTTCACGATTCTGCTGTTGCTGGCACAGGCGGGGAATGTCGCAGCTGCAAACAGTGCTGTCTTCATGGGCCCCTGAAACTAGATATTAGTAGACAGCAACTCATCACTCCACCGAACTTTCCCGTTGAGTAACACGGGAAATTTTCCCTCGTTATAAAATTTTTCCAGTTCCGGACTAGTTACTGATATATCTGTCATAGTGTGTGGGATCACTTTGTACAAGTCGACTGACTCCAAATAAGGGGAAAAAACACCACCTCTCCTCATTTCTGCTGATATATATGGAATAACATCAACAGCAGTGTCTTCCTTTTCCCCTTTCACTATACATGCATTTGGTATTCGGGTTTCTGACTGCGCGATCGTCGTTCGTGCGTCACCGACCATACGATACTGTTGTCCAACAACACTTTCCTGACGAGCGATATCAAGTGCACCGTAGAGCGGAAATCCGAGGTTTAGCAATCGAGCAATGAGGCTTCCTATCCTCACTGCACCACTATTGACAACGTTACCAAGCGTCACTATTCCACCGATACTTCCGGATTTAACGAGATGCAATCCCTGATCATGAGATTGACATGCATTTAGTAGAAATGCCTTTGCACCGACCGCGTCAACCGTCGCGGCATTTAGTTTTCCATCTGAACATTGGAAACCCTCTATATCGATATGGCCGATATAATGCAGAAAATCACTGTCCCTCGCAAGTACCTCTGTAAGAGCAGCTGTAGTAAGTTCGTAGTGAATAGTTGTTTCAAATGGCAGTTCTTCCCTGGTTCCGTATGTTCCATTGACACTCTCGAGCTCCTCTCTCATATCGGGGTCATTACAGATAACCTCAATCTCAATAGGACCGTCTTTTGGTGCCCGTCCGATGCTGTTTTCGTATGCTACCAATGGTGCTGTACTAGTTATTTCCGTACCATTTATCCCAGTCCATGATTGTAGAATCGTCGGTAGTTGTGATGGGTTACTGGACTGAGATATAGTCTTATTTCCGCGAGTAGTGTGAGAACTCGTACTTCGAACGAAATCATCACTATGTCGAGTAAATTTGTTGATTGCTTTTTCCGCTACTGGATCTGCTAGTGATTGATTATCAGATCCTTCCTGAATTTTGATGATCGCGAGGTCATTGGTGGCGAACGGGAGAAATTGGATGTACTCTGCAGTCGGTTCAAATTGCGTCTCCAGTTGCCAGTTAGGGAGATACGGTTCCAAAGTAGTGTATGAAACCTCGAGAAATGTCTCTACCCGTTCAACAAGTGGTTGATTGTACGCAACCTTGGGATCAAACTCGAGGACTGATTCGACCATCTCGCGTTCGTGCAGTGGAAAGGGGGCTGTTCCCTCCGTGCGAACGACGCAGTCGAGAAAGAATATCTGTCTCAATACTCGTTCGACTGCTATATCGAAGCCGTTTTGGCAATTTAATGAGTATCTATAGCCAGAGTTGGTGGCTAGCTCAGGGTTCGTACCCGGAACTACATCTGCGTTAAGATAGTACGCCAACGGTGCAGCCACGAATGCATTTCGAAGCGTCGCAGGAATCTCTATGCGGATCCCTGCTTCGTCCTTGTCGAATTTCTCAGGAATATACAATTCATCACCAATTTCGAGACGAGGCGGATGTCCACGAAGTGTCGGATAGGTTCGTTCTGGGTTCGTTGTTTTTAACGCTGAACCAAAGGCAGACACCGCCGACATAACGTCCGTCGGGTCGGTTGTCGTTTTAATCGTCCCTGCCGGTCGCTGGTGGAATGATCGTACACCCAGAATAACCTGCGTTGCATCCCCGAAATCGATGTACGTTTGGTCGCTATCTGAATAAATATAGGCTGAGCTATTAACATCCGCGTAGACCTTCATTGGTCCCGATATATCTAGCGTATACTCGCCGTATGAGAGTTCCTTCTGTTCTCTCGGGCGAACTTTTGCTACCATCGTCTTCTCTGAATTACGAACGAGGACTTGGTCAGTAGTCGGCAGTGTGATTGAATCAGTTGTAACCGTTACCGCTGCATCAATTGGGAATCCAATTTGATCGACAGACGCTGACTCGAGCGAAACCGGCTCGTTCATCGTCAGCCGATATCGGTGTCGTTCGATCGGATCGATTATCTCGATCCCAGCGTCTGTTGGCTCGAATTTCGGTTTCATTGAAACGGATGAGTGGCTCATAGGGCGTCTCTGGAATCGCTTGTGGCTGTTCCCGAGGCCGGACCGACAGCCCAGCGACTGACCGTTACTCCGAATCGATCGGCAGCCAGCCGGAACTGTAGGCCCCGTCGTCGATCTCCCACCGCTCCTGATAGCCGTCGTTTTGCTCTCGAAGCTCGACGATCACGTCGAAAAGCGGCGAGAGGATTGGAACGACCTGTGCGTCCCGTTCGACAGGCAGGTGGTAGTGCACCATTCCGTCGATGTCCCTCGTTCGGCCGTTGATCAAATGCAGGAACTTGAACATTCGCTGTCTGCCGTACTCCTCGAGGAGGGGGAGCAACGAATCGATTCCGACCCTGACCTCGGACGGCTCGAGCGCGTCGGCGGCGGTTTCGAAGGACTCGATCGCACTCGAGATGGCGATGCCGAGGTCGGCGAGGGTATCGACATCGGTCGTCGACGGTTCGATCGATGGCGAAGCACCCGGAGCGGTCGCCGCGGCACTGCGCGCCTGCGCGTTGTAGGTGATAACCGAAAGCGTCTCCGAACGACCGTCGTCGACGGCGTGCGTGAGGAGGTGCGGTTCGCCGGTCGTCGAGACCAGGACGCGTCGCCGGACACGGCTGGCCCCACAACCCAGCAGCCGTTGACAGGTATCTCGACGCTGGTCGGACTGAACGGAGCCCACGACGAGAACGCTCGCTCCCTGGCGTTTCAACCGCGTTAGCTCGTCGGAGAAGCCGTCCCCGTTCGTCCCCTCACAGTCCGTTCCCGAGAGCATCACTAGTATGTTCCACGGCTTTATTCCCTCAAACAATAAATGTTCGGGTGGAGGGGTACGGACAACGCTTCGACGAACCGCCGTCTCTGGTACCCGCTCGAGTCCCCCGATCACACCGCTCACCGTCGCGATTCGGGTCGTGACGAATCATACGGTTAGCTGTCAGTCAGTTCCGGCGCGACCGCAGGCAGGACTCGCGGTCGCGCCGGTACACTGGGACGGCGAACCGTCTCAGTCCGCCGCGGGTCCCTTGCCGCCGACGTACGCCCGGGTCGCATCGACGAGCACCTGCCGGTAGGAACTCGTGTCGGGTTCCCGTGCGAGCTCTCGGAACCGCCGTTTGAACGCCTCGAAGTCGACCTTTGGTGCATCCATCGCGGCCGCGTGCGCGAGGTCGTAAAGCCGGTGGTCCCTGTCGACGAGATCGTGTCGTTCTGCGAGAGCCAGCGCGAACGCGGCGTTCACGGCCGTGATCTCTGGATCGGCGCTCGCGGAGAGGCGCTGGAGGCCGGGCCGGGGCGGCGTTTCGGGCCGGTCGGCGACCGCCGCGGCGAGGCTCGACTCGAGGAAGGAGAGCAGTTTCTCGCCGGGACCGACCGAGAGCGTGATGTCGTCGGCGTAGATGTCTTTCATGTGGTTTGCGATCTGATAGCAGTGTGAGAGTTTGCGCCGTTCGACGCTCTTGCCGGCCAGCGCGAGGTAAAGCACTTCTTCGGTCGACTGGATATGGGAGGGGTGTCGCTGCTCGTGGCGAGCCATGTGTGCGAACTCGTGAAGGGCGAGTTCGCGGGCCATCGCCGACGAGGCGGCTTGCCTCGAGATGTTGAGCACGTGGCGATCGTCGTCGTGGGCGGCCCAGGTTCGTTCGTCCGGATCGTCGCGGAGGTGGACGTAGACCGGCAACGAGAGGTCGTGTTCGGTTTCGAAGAGGTCGCGGGCGCTGAGGAATGGAGAGGTCGGGCCCGGCCCCTGAACGCGGATATCCATGTGTGATACTAGCAAGAGCCGACGGGATTTGACTCTTGCGTGCGATTGCACGCGGGTGAATCGGGCCGCCAAGCGAGCGAAGAGCAGTGGCCACTGCAACTATTCACAGACTGATCGAACTGTAGCCGTGCGATCAGATCTGCGGTGACTTTCGGTGGATTCTGCTTGCCCTCCGCACGGCTACGGTGTCGATGTGAGTGCGGATCCCGGTGTTCCGCGATCGTGCGGTCGCGACACCGTGGACCGGGTGTCTCAGACGGTTTGCCGTCCCGATGTACCGGCTCGAACCGGCCTGCGGTCGCGCTGGAACTGACTGATAGCAGACCGTATCACATTATGAGTGGGATTCACTCACCCAAATTGGATATTCAAACGTTCAAACCGGGAAAGACGACGAATTCCGGCGGCGACGAAACACTACCCTTTTGACCCCGCTGGCGGTAATGGGGTATATATGGGCCGACGCAAGAAGATCGTCCAAGAGTGTGAACGGCTGATGGACGAACCGGAGAACATCCGGAACATCGCCATCGCCGCTCACGTCGACCACGGGAAAACGACACTTTCTGACAACCTCCTCGCCGGTGCCGGCATGATCTCCGATGAGACTGCCGGTGAACAGCTCGCGATGGACACGGAAGAAGACGAGCAGGAGCGCGGGATCACCATCGACGCGGCGAACGTTTCGATGACCCACGAGTACGAGGGAACGAACCACCTCATCAACCTCATCGACACGCCGGGCCACGTCGACTTCGGTGGCGACGTCACCCGAGCGATGCGCGCCGTCGACGGTGCGCTCGTCGTCGTCGACGCCGTCGAAGGGGCCATGCCCCAGACCGAGACGGTGCTCCGACAGGCGCTCCGAGAGGGCGTCAAGCCGACCCTGTTTATCAACAAGGTCGACCGCCTGATCTCCGAACTGCAGGAAGGACCCGAAGAGATGCAGAACCGACTCCTGTCGGTCATCCACGACGTCAACGAGCTCATCCGCGGGATGACCGAGGAGCGAGACGACATCGACGACTGGACCGTCTCCGTCGAGGACGGCACCGTCGGCTTCGGTTCCGCGCTGTACAAGTGGGGCGTCTCCATGCCCTCGATGCAGCGCACCGGGATGGACTTCGGCGAAATCATGGAACTCGAGCGCAACGACGAGCGCCAGGAACTCCACGAGCGGACGCCGTTGTCGGACGTCGTGCTCGACATGGTCTGTGAGCACTTCCCGAACCCGGTCGACGCCCAGCCCCGGCGTATCCCGCGCATCTGGCGCGGTGACGAGGAGTCCGAACTCGCCGAATCGATGCGACTCGTCAATGAGGACGGCGAAGTCGTCTTCATGGTCACCGACATCGCGATGGACCCCCACGCCGGCGAAGTCGCCTCCGGCCGCGTCTTCTCGGGCTCCCTCGAGAAGGGCCAGGAGCTGTACGTCTCCGGGACCGCGGGCAAGAACCGCGTCCAGTCCGTCGGGATCTACATGGGTGGCGAACGCGAGGAAGTCGATCACGTTCCCGCCGGAAACATCGCCGCCGTCACCGGCCTCAAGGACGCCATCGCCGGCTCGACGGTCTCGAGTATCGAGATGACGCCGTTCGAGACGATCGAACACATCTCGGAACCGGTCATCACCAAGAGCGTGGAGGCCCAGACGATGGACGACCTGCCGAAGCTCATCGAGACCCTTCGACAAGTGTCCAAGGAGGACCCCACGATCCAGATTACGATCAACGAGGACACCGGCGAGCACCTGATCTCCGGACAGGGTGAACTCCACCTCGAGGTCATCACCCAGCGTATCGAGAAGAACCAGGGGATCCCGGTCAACACCGGCGAACCGATCGTCGTCTACCGGGAAGCGATCCAGCGCGCGAGCGATCAGGTCGAAGGTATCTCGCCCAACCGCCACAACCGCTTCTACATCTCCGTCGAGCCGCTGCCGGAGGACGTCGTCGACACGATCAAGAAGGGAGAGGCGTCGATGGACATGCCCGAGCAGGAACGCCGCGAGGCGCTCCAGGACGCCGGCATGGACAAGGACGACTCGCAGGAAGTCGAACACATCCACGGCTCGAACATCCTGCTGGACCAGACGAAGGGTATCCAGCACTTGAACGAGACGATGGAGCTGTTCATCGAGGGACTCGAGGAGGCCCTCGACAACGGTCCGCTCGCGAACGAGCCGGTTCAGGGGACGCTCGTCCGCCTGCACGACGCGCGACTCCACGAGGACACGATCCACCGCGGTCCGGCACAGGTCATTCCCGCGACCCGGAACGCCGTCCACAAGGCGCTGATCGACGGGCAGATCAAGATCCTCGAGCCGATGCAGGACGCCCGTATCGACGTTCCCAACGACCACATGGGCGCTGCCTCCGGCGAGATTCAGGGCCGCCGTGGCCGCGTCGACGACATGTACCAGGAAGGCGACCTCATGGTCGTCGAGGGTATCGCACCCGTCGGCGAGATGATCGGCTTCGCGAGCGACATCCGCTCCGCGACCGAGGGCCGCGCCTCCTGGAACACCGAGAACGCCGGCTTCGAGGTCATGTCCAACTCCCTCCAGCGCGACAAGATCATGGAGATCCGAGAGCGCAAGGGCATGAAGCTCGAGCTGCCGCCAGCGATCGACTACCTCTAACGACCGTTTTTCCTCTCGGGTTCACTCACTCCGTTCGTTCACCGCTCGAGCAAAAAATCTCGACCAAAAAAGGCCGCGAGCGTCGACGACGCTCGCGGTACAATAACTGGACTGCTAGTCCAGCCTGTCACTAGCTGTTTGTCTGTGAGCGTTCAAATCGTATGCGGCCGCGGCTCGAGAGCCGGAACCGAAGCGTCTCGTGGGAATCTTATCACCTGACGCGGACGAAGACACACGAAACGCAGTCGAGCGATTCGGCGGCCGTGACGAAGCCCGGTTCTAGCGGGCGCGAAACGCGTTCGAAAAGTGAGCTACTGTGTTCCGTTTCGATTCGTCACTCTCGTTCGCCTGCACCGAGCGCGGCCTCGCCGACCTTCTCGTGGCCCTCGATGACCTCTTTCCCGCCCATGTACGGCTGCAGGGGTTCGGGGATCGTCACCGTGCCGTCCTCGTTCTGGTAGTACTCGAGGAGCGCCACCATAACCCGGGGAATCGCCAGCCCGGAGGCGTTCAGTGTGTGCAGGTAGTCGGCCGACTCGTGACGTTCGGGCCGGTAGCGCAGGCCGGCGCGGCGGGCCTGGAAGTCCTCGAAGTTCGACGCGCTCGAGACCTCGAGCCAGCGGCCGCCTTCCTCGGGACCGTCGTCCATGTCGTCGCCGGGGGCCCAGACCTCGATGTCGTAGGTCTTGGCGCTGGCGAAGGTCAGATCGCCGGTACAGAGTTCGAGGATGCGGTAGGGGAGCCCGAGCTGTTTGAGGACTTCCTCGGCTTCTTCGAGGAGGTTCTCGAGGCGGTCGTAGCTCTCCTCGGGTTCGACGAAGTTGACGAGTTCGACCTTGTTGAACTGGTGGACGCGGACGATGCCCCGCGTTTCGGTGCCGTGTTCGCCGGCCTCGCGCCGGAAGTTGGGGGTGTAAGCCTGGTGTTTGAGCGGGAGATCGTCGTCGAGGAGGATCTCGTTCGCGTACATGTTGGTGACCGGCACCTCCGCGGTGGGGCAGAGCCAGAGGTCGTCTTCGTCGTACTCCTCCTCGTTGCTGCCGCCCAGTCGGTAGGCGTCGTCGGCGAACTTCGGGAGCTGGCCGGTGCCGCGCATGGAGGCGCTCTTGACCGGAATCGGCGGAAAGAGGTCGACGTAGCCCTGCTCGCGGTGGAGGTCCAGCATGAACTGGATCAGGGCGTGCTCGAGCTGTGCGCCCTCGCCTTTGAGGAAGTAGAAGCCGGCACCGGTCGTCTTGGCGGCGCGTTCCTCGTCGATGATGTCGAGTTCCTCGCCGAGGTCGTAGTGGGGCGTGACCTCGTCGGGCAACTCGTGCGAGTCGTCGAATCCCCAGCGCCGGTCCTCGACGTTGTGCCGCTCGTCGATTCCCAGCGGAACGCTCTCGTGGGGGACCTGCGGGATCTCGAGCATCCGTTCTCTGAGTTCCTCCTCGAGGGCGACCCCCTCTTCCTCGACCTCCTCGATCTCGGCTTTGAGCTCCCGGGAACGCTCGATGGCTTCCTCGCGTTCCTCGTCTTTCCCGTCGGCGACGAGCGTGCCGATCTTCTTGGTGATCTGGTTGCGATCGTGGCGCAGGTCGTCGCCGCGAGCCTTCAGTTCGCGCCACCGCTCGTCGAGTTCGAGTAGCTCGTCGAGGTCGACGTCGGCCCCGCGGTTCTCTAAGGCCTCGCGCACCTCGTCGGGGTTCTCGCGCAGATAGGTCCGGTCGAGCATTGGTCTTGCTCGTGCGTTCTTTGCGCCCGGGCAAAACCGTGTCGGAAGGCCGCCTCCCCCTCGTTCGCTCGAGCCGTCGGCGGGAAACGCTTTTTTCGTCGGCGAGCCGACTCTCACGGTATGGACCCGCTCGAGGGCGAGCTGTCGTCGGCGTCGATCGAGTACGAGCCCGTCAGCGTCAAGGACGTGCTCGTGGAGATGAAGGACACGGCGGAGCTGTTGATCGACCTCTCGTACTCGGCGGTGCTCCACCAGAGCGAGCCGCTCGCGACGGAGGTGCTCCGGCTGGAAGAGCGGATGGACGTCCTCGAGTTGCGCGCGCGGATGAGCCTCCTGATGGCCGCGCGAAAGCCCGCGGACGCGGAACAGCTCGCGCCCGTCCTCGGGATCGTGGGCGCGGCCGACGGGATCAGCGACGCCGCCGGCGACATCGCGAAGATCGTCCTCGAGGACGTGGGGCTGCCCGAAGCGATGCGAGCGGCGCTGCCGGACGCGGCTGGTACTCTCGTTCGGGGCGTCGTCGCCTCGGACTCCTCCTACGCCGGGCGAACGCTGAAAGAGATCGACCTCGAGTCGGAGACGGGCGTGCGTGCGATCGCGCTCCGGCGGGGGAACGAGTGGCTGCTCAACCCCGGCCCGAACACGCGCGTCGAGGCGGACGACGTGGCGTTTCTTCGGGGCCCCGACTCGTCGATCGGCGACGTTTACGAGACGCTGACCGGCGAGGTCTACGAGGCCCCCTCCGTCGAGACGGCCGACATCGACGATCTGGAGCGGGCGGTCGACACCATCATCCACATGAAGGACTTCTCCGAGCTCGCGGTCGATCTGGCCTACAGCAGCGTGCTGTTCGACAGCGAGGAGCTCGCCGAGGAGGTCCGCAACCTCGAGGTCGAGGTCGACGCGATGCAGTCGCGATTCGAGGCGTGGACGCTGCGGGCGGCCGCCGACGCGCCGGATCCGGTCGCCTTGCGGGGGCTGATCCAGTTAGGCAGCAGTACGGAGCGGATCAGCGACACCGCGATCGAGATCAGCGAGGGCGTCCTGCGGGACATCGACGTCCACCCGGTCGTGCAACTGGCCGTCCAGGAGAGCGACGAGATCATCACCCGCGTCGTGGTCGAGACGGGGAGCGAACTCGACGGCACGGCGGTCACCGCCGGCGTTCCCGACGCCGAGTCGACGATGTCGGTGATCGCCATCCGCAGACCCAGCGAGGGGTGGCTGCTGGTCGCGGACGCCGACGCCGAGTTACGCGGCGGCGACGTGCTCATCTCGAAAGGGACTCGGACCGCCGCTGCGGACTTCCGGGAACTCGCGGCCGCGTAGCCCCGATTTACCTTCGTCGCGACGGACCGCTGCTCCCGTTCGTTCTTTAAGTGCCTCTAGTCATAAGGTGAAGATACGACGGGAGAACGGTCCCTTCTCGAGCCCGCTAATCACCGAGACGCGAGTCTCCGGACCGTCCGAGCTCGTCTCGCACGGGTGAGTTCGATCTCAGTTCAGGACGACGATCGCGACTCCCGACAGGACGATGACGCCGAGAATATCACAGAGGTTCGTGACGACCGGGATCGTCGTATCGTCGGGATCCAGTCCCTGCGTGTAGGAGACGTAGGTCGCACCGATACTGAGCACGACCGCGATGACGGCCAGCAGCATGCCGCTGACCACCGAGATGAGCATGAGGTCGACGAGCGCCATCGGTTCGGCGATGACCCGGCCGACGAGCCAGGCGGCGATACCCAGCGCCGAGAATATCGTCGCCGCGAGCCCCAGAATCGCCAGGATGTTCGTCCAGAGCACCTCGTCTCGGGGATCGAACTCGAGCAGCCCGAGATGCAGCCGCGTCGAGAGCCGCGAGGAGAGGATCGCGCCGAGGTTGCCGCCCATCCCGATCATCACGGGGACGAGCACGAGCAGCGTCGGGTTCGCGAGGTAGGTCTCCTCGAGTTCCTCCAAGATGTACCCCGACCCCATCTCGAGCATCGAGAGGACGAGCAGGATGGGAAACATCGTCAGGACGATGTGTCGGATCGTCCAGGCGTCGAGCGGGTCGTCGGGGTCCGCGGCCGCCATCAGAACACCACCCCCACGACGGTGAGCGCGACGAAGAGGAAGACGACGCCGAAGACGTCGCCGAGCGTGGTGACGATCGGCCCGATCAGGTTGTCCGGATCGAGACCGTACTCGTAGCTCGCGAACACCAGCGCCAGCAGGCCGAAGATCAGGGTGAAGGAAGTCAGGACGCCGGAGACGAGCATGATTCCGACGAGTTCGACGAGCCGCGCGGACTCGCGTCCCAGCACCCGCAGAATGCCCCACGAGAGGAACGCGATGAACACCGAGATACCGATCCCGTTGATGAAGGAGGCGGCGACCGCGTTGACGAGCCGCCGGTTCCACGAGAACGACGGGTCGATCAGCCCCTGGTGGAGCCCGCTCGAGATGCGCGCGCCCAGCGCGCCGTAGACGTTCCCCCGGGTCGCGAGGAACGCGGGGAGCAACAACAGCATTCCGGGGAACCGCTCGAAGCCGGCCGTCATCCCATCGGAGCCGAGTACCGACCCCGCGAAGATCCCGCCGGCGAGGCTGACCGCGAGAATCGGCAGCGACTCGCGGTAGATGCGCCACGCGGTTTGGCGAGCCTCCATAGCGGCGAATGACGTAGTCCGGACATAAACCTACCGCGGGTCCAACGCGAACGCATCGCTCGATGGCGTGTGTATTGGTACCATTTCTGGCCGATCGCTAACGTGTTTCGCCGGGATCGCTCCAGGAGGCCGTTTTTCGACTGTCACTCAGAGCGGACTCGCCGTGACGAGGACCCACGCGAGGCCGATCGCCGCGAGCGAACAGGCGAGGGTGGCCGCGGCGTTGCCGACCGCGAGGATCCGCTCCCCGCGTTCGTACAATCGGACCGTTTCGACCGAAAACGTGGAGAACGTCGTAAACGAGCCACAGATCCCGGTGCCGACGAGCTGAAGCGTCGACTCGCTCGCGCCCGCGAAGATTGCGAGCCCGAAGACGAGACTGCCGACGACGTTGACCGCGAACGTCGCCAGCGGGAATCGATCGCTCGAGGCCCGATCCGAGACCCGCTGACCGACCCAGTAGCGGAGGATCGCGCCGATCGCGCCGCCGGTGCCGACGAGGTGGGCCGGCTCGAGGTCGACGGTGACGGCTGCGCTGGTGAGAGAGACTGCTGTCTCGGCGAGCAGTCGGGCGGTGGCGACTCCCTCGAGAAGCATCGCACTCACGCCGTCTCACCCTCGACGGTCCGGGGTTCACCGACTCGACGCGCGAGCGCTCGCCCCGCGAGCACGCCGAGCAGCCCGAGTCCGTAGTTCGCGGCGACGATGCCGACCAGCGCGAGCGGCTTCGACGCGAGCGCGGTCTGGAGCGCGAACGTGCTGTAGGTCGTCAGCGAGGAGAGAAATCCCGTCGCGAAGACGAGGCGGGCCCGCGAGCCGATGTGACCCGCGTACTCCGCCTCGTAGACCAGAAATCCGAGGACGGCGCTCCCGGCGGCGTTGACGAGAACGATCGAGGGAACGTCCGGGAGCGCTTCCATCGCGAGAAACCGGAGGTTCGAGCCGGCGAAGCCGCCGACGGCGATCAGCGCGAGCGTCTCGAGTCGAACGAGCGGGTGTGCGTCTGCCATGGCTGAGTGGTCAGGTCACGGAGGGACCGTCATACGAACTACTGGACGCCATTTCAGCGCGCCTGCGACCGCCGTGCAGGTGCGCGGGAAACCGTTACAGCAGTCCGTATCAGCCGACCGACGCTCGTCGGATCCTGGCGCGCTGGTATCGACGCCGAACACGGACCGGTGCGTCTCGCCCGGCAGTTGGGTCAGGCGGGCCCCATCGCCCGATCATCTGCCACCTCTCGCGGGCACGCAATGAGGGTTCCGGATGCCGTCATCGATTCGTTTCGGAGTCGTTCCGCGGCCCCGAATCGTGCTCGAGCGCCTCGAGTCGCGGAAGGAAAAGAGCCAAGGTTAGACTGCCTCTAAACCGAGCCATGACCGGAGACGCTGGCGGGGACGGCGGGCGGAGCGGGTTCGCGCGAGCGTCGTGGGCGAACGTCCTCGGCAACGTCGTGAAGATCGTCGCCGAGGGGGCGGTGGGGCTCGCGTTCGGGAGCGTCGCCCTGCTCGCGGACGCGGCCCACTCGCTCGCGGACCTCGTCGCCAGCGTGGTCGTTCTCGTCTGGGGCCGAAGCGCGTTCGACGAGCCCGACACGACCCATCCGCACGGCCACGACCGGATCGAGCCCCTGACGGCGCTGTTCGTCGGTGCCGTCATCGCGCTCCTCGGACTGAATCTCCTCTACCGCTCCGTCGAGGGACTTCTCACCGGCACCGACATCGAGTTCAGCGTCCTGCTCCTCGTTGCCCTCGGCTTCGCGATCGTCGACATGTACCTCGTCTACCGCTACACCGTTCGGATCAACGAGCGCCTGCAGTCGACCGCGCTCGCGGCGCTCGCGAAGGACTGTCTGAACGATATCTACACCTCGGTCGCCGCCATCGTCGGCGTCCTCGGCGTCCTAGTCGGCTATCCGATACTCGATCCCGTCGCCGGCGGCCTCGTCAGCCTGCTGGTCGTCTATCAGGGCGTCGAGATCGGCAGGGAGAACGTCGATTACCTCATCGGTGCCGCGCCCGGCCCCGAGAAGCGCGGGGAGATCACCGACCGCCTGCGGAGCCACCCGGCCGTCGAGGGCGTCCACGACCTGACCGTCTTCTACGACGGCACCGTCCTCGAGGTCGAAGTCCACGTCGAGGTCGACGGCGACATGCCGTTTCGCGACGCCCACGACATCGAATCGGAACTGGTCGATCAGTTGCGAGACCTCGAGGACGTCGGCGACGCACACGTCCACCTCGATCCGTCCGGGATCGGCGAGTGGAAGGAGTCGGCCGACGAGTTCGGATCGCCTTACGACGAGTCCGGGTCGCCGTAGTTGCTTTCGGGGGCGTCCGCGAGAGACGACGCCCGCGGCAACGTGACGACGAAGGTGCTTCCGTCCGGGCCGGTGTCGGCGAGGCTGACGGTGCCGCCGTACCTGCCCGCGAGGATCCGGGAGAGGTAGAGGCCGAGCCCGTGATTGGTCGACTTCCGCTCGAACAGCGACACCCGGGTCGCCTCGGGAATCCCCGGGCCGTTGTCGGCCACCGTGACCGTCACGGTCTCGGGCGCCGCGTCGACGGTCACGCGAACGCGCGGGGCGTCGCCGTCGTTGTGTTCGATCGCGTTCTCGAGGAGGTTCGAAAAGACCCACTGCAGCCCCCGATTTCCCCTGACGGCGACCGCCTCGGGCAGCGTCGCCTCGAGCGCGGCGTCGTCGTACCGGGTGCGACACTCGGCCAGTTGCGACTCGAGCAACGCGGTGAGGTCGACGGTGCCGGTTTCGGGTCCCCGGTTCGCGTCGAGCATCGCCCGCACGTCCTCGATGACGCCGACGAGGTCGTCGCTTTCGTCTTCGATCGTCTCGAGTCGGTCGCGGAGCCGTTCGTCGTCGTACTGCTCGCCTAACAGCGATGCGTGACCGCCGATGATCTGCGAGGAGTTCAGCACCTCGTGTCGGAGGAGGTCGTTCAGGTACATGAGGAGCGCCCGCTCGTCCTCGAGCTGTTCGGCGCGGACGGTGGCCGCCGTCGCTTCGACCTCGCGCTGGATCGCTCGCGCTTCGACGTAGCCGACTGCGAATCCGGCGACGCCGCCCACATTGACGGAGAACTGCGCCCAGCTGAGGTTCCCGGCGAGCGTCGAGGGGACGACGAGCATGGTCAGGAGATTAATCCCGAGAAAACCGACTGCACCGCCGAAACACCACTTGCAAACGCGAGCGTACCGGTTCTCGTCGATGTCGCTTCGGGTGAGCAGATAGCCGCCCCAGACGAGACCGAGGGCAGGACCACCCACGACGGTAACGCTGAGCAGGATATTGGCGATCTCGAGTAGCTCCGCGAACGTGATCAACCAGCCGACGAGGAACACGACCGAGAGCCCGCCGAATCCGCTGATAATCCAGGGGACCGACTGCTGCGTGAGCCACGGGACGGCCGGGCTAGCGCGACCCCGATCCGACGCATCGTGGCTCATCTCGTCGTCGGGTGCCGTGATAGTTCGTGACCGATTCGGTTCATCTACCGTGTGCAAGAGGACGGGGTGTAATGTCTGTAACGGCTCTCGAGCCGTCGCGTTCGCGCCGGCTGGCCGCGACGCGAGCTTTTATCCCGCGCGATGACGGGCTATCGATATGGAAGTCGGAGACGTCCGCGAAGTCACGACCGGTGACTGTTCGGACCTCTACTATCTCGACACGGGGATGTACGGCACGGACGAGTACGGCGCCGTCTACATCATCGACGACGACGACCGCCCCGCCGTCGTCGACACCGGTATCGGCACCAACTACGACCTGCTCCGCGAAGCCCTCGAGGACGTCGGCATCGCTCGGGACGAACTCGCGGTCATCGCGCTGACCCACATCCACCTCGATCACGCCGGCGGTGCGGGCTTTCTCGCGGCCGACTACCCGAACGCCGACGTCTACGTCCACCCGATCGGGACCGATCACCTGATCGACCCCTCCGGCCTGGTCGCCGGGACGAAACGCGCCGTCGGCGAGCAGTGGTCGCACTACGTCGAACCGAAACCGATCCCCGACGACCGACTCGTCGAAATCGAGGGCGGCGACGTCATCGAGCTCGGAACGCACGAACTGCGCGTTCACGCGGCACCCGGCCACGCGCCCCATCAGGTCGTCTTCGAGGACCCCGCGAACGATGCGGTCTTCGTCGCCGACGCCGCCGGCATCTGGGTCCCGAAGATCGAGGAGATCAGGGAAACGTCGCCGCCCTCGAACTTCGACCTCGAGCAGTGTCTCGACGATATCGAGACGTTGCGAGCGCTCGATCCGGACGTCTTCTGCTACCCCCACTTCGGGCCGCGGTACGTCGGCGACGACGTCGACCGGGCCCTCGAGGAGTACGCGACCGTCCTCGAGGAGTGGGTCGACGCGGTCGCGGACAAACGTCGGGAACTCGCGGACGACGAGGCCGTCATCGAACACTTCGCCGATGCAAGCGAGATGACCGACGTCTGGGGAGCGGAGAAATCGAGCGAGGAGGCGAAACTGAACGCGCGCGGCGTGTTGGGCTATCTCGAGCACCGAGAGTGAGCCCAGACCGGCGACGCGCCGTCACGAGGATCCGGAGCAGTCGTCTCCACAATCAACGTTCAGTTCTTTTCCGTTGAGAGGCCGTTTGATGGCGTCAGCGTGGCGTTTTCGGCGGATCGAACGGAAGCGATAAACCCGCCGACAGATGAAACCCGTTTCATCACGTTTTATCGCACGGGAGCTACTCTCACGCGTATATGAACTGGCGGGACGCCGAACGAGAGTACGAGGACGAGGTCATCGGGGAGACGACGCTCGCCCGGATGTTCGAGGAATCGGCCGAACGGAATTCGAACCGGCCGGCCCAGCAGTACAAGGGTGGGATCTACGAGCGGTCGCTGACGGACTCGGTTCTGCCAGCCGCCACGCCCGGCGAGTTCCGGACCATCTCCTACGCGGAGATGCGCGATATCGTCCGGACGCTTTCGGCCGGCTTCCGGGAGCTGGGCGTCGAAACGGGGGACCGGGTCGGTCTCTTCGCGAACACCCGAATGGAGTGGGCCCAGTGCGATTTCGCGCTGCTGGGTGCCGGCGCGGTCGTCACCACCGTCTACACGAGTTCCTCGCCCGATCAGGTCGAGTACCTGCTCGACGACCCCGACGCCGACGGCGTCGTCGTCGAGAACGAGGAACTGCTCGAGAACGTTCTCGCGGTCGAGGACGAACTCGACCTCGAGTTCATCGTCTCGATGGACGAGATCGACGGCTACGACGACCGCGAGGACATCCTCACACTCGGCGACGTCTACGCCCGCGGCGAGGAGCGTTTCGACCTCGAGGCATACGAGGCGCGAATCGAGGAGACGGAGCCGGACGACCTCGCGAGCCTGATCTACACCAGCGGGACGACGGGCCAGCCCAAGGGGGTCCAGTTGACCCACGGTAACTTCCGGTCGAACGTCAACGGGATCCGGAAGCGCTTCGCGCCGCGCCCGGACAAGGGAGACGACGTCCCGACGCTGGACGAGGAGTCGCTGGCGATGTCGTACCTGCCGCTGGCGCACGTCTTCGAGCGGACGGCCGGTCACTTCGTCCTGTTCGCGAGCGGTGCCTGCGTCGCCTACGCGGAGAGCCCGGACACGCTCCAGGAGGACTTCAGCACCGTCGGCCCGACGACGGCGACGAGCGTGCCCCGCGTCTACGAGAAGATCTACGACGGCATCCGCGAGCAGGCCAGCGAGTCGGGCGCGAAAGAGCGGATCTTCGAGTGGGCCACGGACGTCGGCGTCGAGTACCAACTGGCCGACTCCCCGGGGCCGATCCTGCGAGCCAAACAGGCGCTGGCCGATAAGCTCGTCTTCTCGACGGTTCGCGAGGCGCTTGGCGGCGAGATCGAACTACTCATCAGCGGCGGCGGGAGCCTCTCGCCGGAGCTCTGCCGGCTCTACCACGCGATGGGGCTGCCCATCTACGAGGGGTACGGCCTGACCGAGACCTCGCCGGTCGTCTCGACGAACCCGACGGACGCCGTGAAGATCGGCACGATCGGCGCGCCGCTGGTCAACGTCGACGTGACCGTCGACGAGACCGTCGCCGATCAGGAGGCCTTCGCCGACGACCCCGGCGAGGTCGGCGAGCTCCTCGTGAAGGGGCCGAACGTCACGCAGGGCTACTGGAACAAGCCGGGCGCGACGCAGGGCGCGTTCACGGAGGAGGGATGGTTCCGCACCGGCGACATCATCCACCTGCGGCCGGACGGCTACCTGGAGTTCCGCGACCGAATCAAACAGATCATCGTCCTCTCGACGGGGAAGAACGTCGCGCCCGGCCCGCTCGAGGACGCCTTCGCCGCGAGCGAGGTCGTCGAGCAGGCGATGGTCGTCGGCGACGGCGAGAAGTTCATCGGCGCGTTGCTGGTCCCCAACACGGCGCACGTCCGCGAGTGGGCCGAGAAAGAGGGGATCGACCTGCCCGACGACCCCGACGCGATGTGTGACGACGAGCGGGTCCGTGCACACATTCAGGAGGAGGTCGACCGCGTCAACCGGAACTTCGAGAAACACGAGACGATCAAGCGGTTCGAACTCGTCCCACAGGAGTTCACCGAGGAAAACGACATGCTCACCCCGACGATGAAGAAGAAGCGTCGGGTCATCCTCGAGCGGTTCGAGGACCGCGCGAATCGGATCTACGAGGACGACTGATCGACCCCGGCGCGACGGCGGCCGGTCGTCACCCCTTCGCGGGTCCGATCGAGGTCGACGCCTGGGGACTCGTATCGACCACAGTACGGACATCTCTCACAGGAGTTAACCGCCTGGACTGATTCTACCGAGACGAATGGACGTATCAGCGGTGTTCGACTGTCGATCGGCCCTGCGGCGGCAGCGACGACTATGACCGGGGCAGAAGGCGGCGGCAATCTGCTCCTTCTGGTCGCCTCGATCGTCGGACTCGGCGTCTTCTCGCAGCTCCTCTCGGCCCGATTTCGGGTTCCGAGCGTCCTCTTTCTCATCGTTTCCGGAGTCGCGATCGGACCGGAAGGGCTCGGCGTGTTGACCATCGACTCCTTCGGCGAGAGCGGCCTCTCGACGATCGTCGGGCTCTCGGTCGCCGTCATCGTCTTCGAGGGGGCGTTCCACCTCAAGATCTCCAAGATCAAAGAAGCGCCGACGGCCGTGGTGCGGCTGACCACGGTCGGCGCGGCGATCGCCTTTCTGGGGACCGCCGCCGCGGTCCGCTTCTTCCTCGGGGCCAACTGGGACATCGCCCTGTTGATCGGGGCACTCCTGATCGCGACGGGACCGACGGTCATCACGCCGATTCTGAAGGTCGTTCCCGTCCGGGACCGGGTCGCCGCGACCCTCGAGACGGAGGGGATCGTCAACGACGTGACGGCGGCGATCCTCGCGGTCGTGCTATTCAAGGCGATGACCATCCAGGAACTCCACGCGGACATCTATCTACAACTGTTCGCCGAGCGGCTCGGAACGGGGCTGCTCGTCGGTGTCGTCGTCGCGGCGGCCGTCTGGTCGGTTCTCCAGTACGTCGATCTCTCGCCCGACGACGCGCCGCGGAACGCGCGATTGCTCACGCTCGCGGGAGCGATCATCGCCTTTGGCGCGGCCGATTACATCTTCGCCGAGGCGGGCGTCGCGGCCGCGGCGACGGCCGGGCTGATCCTCGGCAACGCCAACCTTCCGTACGAGGACGATATCGAGGCGTTCAAGGGCGACATTACGCTGCTCGTCCTCTCCTTTGTCTTCATCACGCTCGCGGCGCTGCTCGAGTTCGATCAGCTGCTCGCACTCGGGCTCGGCGGCGTGGCGGTCGTCGCGGTCGTCATGCTGGTTCTGCGGCCGCTCCTGGTCTTCCTCTCGGCACGCGGCGGCCGGTTTACGCTCAGGGAGACGATCTTCATGAGCGCCGTCGGCCCGCGGGGGATCATCCCGGCGTCGGTCGCGACCCTGTTCGCCATCCGACTGCAAACCGAGGCGGCCCCGACGAACCCGGCCGGTGCGGACCTGCTCGTCGGAACCGTCTTCCTCGTCATTCTCGTCACGGTCGTCCTCGAGGGCGGCCTGGCCCGGCAGATCGCGGAGAAACTCGACGTGATACCCATGCGTGTACTCATCATCGGCGGCGGCCGCGTCGGCCGCTCGCTGGCACAACGACTGGAAGCGCGCGGCGAAAACGTGGTCCTGATCGAGGAGGATCCCGCGGCCCTCGAGGACCTTCGCAACGACGGGTTCACCGCCCGTCAGGGCGACGGCACCGACGTCGAGGTGTTACGCGAGGCGGGCGCTGAGAACGCCCGGATCGTCGTCGCGGCGACCGGCGACGACGACGTGAACCTCCTCGTGGCACAACTCGCGAAATCGAACTTCGACGTTCAGACGGTGATCGCCCGGGCGAACAACCCGTCGAACGCGTCGGCGTTCGAGGATCTCGGCGTCGAGACGATCTCGGCGGCCGAATCGACCGCGTGGGCGATCGACAACGTGATCGAACGGCCCGCGCTCTCGAACTGGATGTCCGAACTCGGTCGATCGGGCGACGTTCAGGAGATCGAAATCACCTCGGAGAACCTCATCGGCGAGAAAGTCGTCGACGTCGGGAGCGAACTCCCGAACGGCGTCCTCATCGCGCTCGTGAGTCGGAACGGGACCAACGAAGTTCCGTCCGCCGACGTCGTACTGCAAGAGGGCGATCACATCACGCTCATCGGCCGGACAGAGGCGGTTCGCGAGGCCATCGAGCAGTGCGGGACGCCGGTGTAGTCGCCGCCGAGTCCTCCGTTACGGTCCGCCAATAGAGGTGACATTCGGCCCGCAGTGCGGGGAAACCGCCGTTTTGTCCGAGCACACTCGCTCACGCTCGAGCCCGGTTCCGTCGACTCGAGCCGGCGGCGGTGGCGGCGGGCTCAGGTCGCGACGAGTCCGACGGCGACCACCGCGAGCGCCAGCCCGGCGACGTTCGTCGCCGTGAGCTGTGCGTCGAAGTAGAAGACGCCGACGACCGCCGGGACGACGAAGTAGAGCGCGGCGATCGCCGAGACGATGGCCATGTTTCCGCGGGCGAGCCCGGCGTAGAAGCAGATGGAGGCGGCCGCGAGGAACCCGCCGGAGACGAGCGCGAAGCCGACGTCGACCCGGGTTCCGGTGATCGGCCGACGAAGCGAGAGCACGTACCCGCCGGCGATAACGATACTCGCGACGTAGGAGAGAAACACCGCGTTCACGGGCGAGAGCGATCGGGTCGCGACGCCACCGGCTACCGCCCAGCCGCCGTAGAGGAGCAACGCGGCGAGGGCGAACAGAATTGCCGTACTGACCATGGGTGCGGCTTCTTCGTGATCCCGAAAAACGTTCCGTTCGCGAGGAGCGTCTCCCGTCGCCGCCGCGACCGCAGCTCAGACTTCGTTCGACGGCCGGTGCTCGGCTTCGCCGGGGAGGATGTCGCCCAGCGAGCCGCCGATCGCCATCGCGGTGAAGACGACCGAGACCTGACAGAGGTTCACCCAGGGCTCGTCCCACGACACCCGACCCCACAGCGTCATCAGGCCCGCGGCGGTCGCGAACGCGATCAGCAACACCCAGACGGGCCGGCGCGGAACCAGCCCGAAGTAAGGGTTATGGATCTGGACCTCTCGGAAGTCGGCGACGTAGAGGATGCCGACGACGAGCGCGACCGTGAACGCGAGGTTCACCACCAACAGCGCCGGGTGGGTCGCGAGGAACGCGCCGATGCTCATGATACCGTCCTCGACCAGCATCGGTAACCCGACGATGACGCTGCCCACGAACGCCTCGGCCTTGTCCTTGCGCGTGAACCCGGTGATGACTTTCTCCATCGTCGGGCTGTGGGAGAGCCGGCTGACCAGCCGCATCGTCCGGTGAACCTCCGTTCGTTCGTGGGAGGTGTCGACCGTCTCCTCGAGGGTCTCGAGTTGCTCGTAAATGTCGTCGATGGTCGTCTCCTCGAGTGGCTGATCCGGCCGCGACATGCACGGGACCAGACGCCACGAATAGATAAAGCCAGTCCACCGCCGACGCCGTCGACGCCGACGGTGCCAACGCTGCCGACATCGTCACCGTCGGCACCCCGTCTTCGAACCTCGTTCGAAACCGCTCACAGCGGTCGGACACGCCCGAAAAACCGACACCGTTTTGCGGCCGTGTCGACCAGTATGGTACTATGAAACACGTACGGGGACCGCTGTGCTCGATCGACGTCGGCGAGCGAACGGCCGAAACCGAGGAGATCGACGACGTCCTCGAGTCGGCCATCGGCGGGCGCGCGCTCGGGACGACACTCGCCCACGATCGGATCCCGTTCGACGCCGATCCGCTGGGTTCGGAAAACCGACTGTACTTCGCGACGGGGCCGCTCCAGCACTCGACGATGAGCTTCACCGGCCGAATGTCGGCGACCGGCGTCTCGCCGCTCACTGACGGACTGCTCTCCTCGAACGCGGGTGGATTCCTCTCGCGGAACTTCACCGGGACCGGCTACAGCGCCGTCGAAATCACCGGCGCGAGCGACGACCTCGTGATCGTCCACGTCACCGACGACGGCGTCGAGTTCGAGGCGGTTCCGGAACTCGAGGAGGCGACCGTCCCCGAGACCTGCGAGTACATCGAGGACGAACGCGGCCTCGGGTCGGAGCACACGACGGTCATCGGCCCCGCGGGCGAGAATCGGGTCCGCTACGCGTCGATCATGACCTCCGAGGAGCGGGCCTTCGGCCGCGGCGGCCTCGGTGCCGTCCTCGGCGCGAAGAACGTCAAGGCGATCACCTTCGACGGCGACTCGACCCGCGAGGTCGAGATTCCGCCGCTCCAGATGGAGATCCACGGCGAGGCCGCCCAGGCCGAACACCCCATGAAGGATCAGGGGACCACCTCGGTCGCGGAGTACGCGAACATGGTCGAGGCCCTGCCGAGCTACTACTTCTCCGAACTCTCCTTCGAGGGGATCGACGGGATCAGCGGCGATCGCGTCGAGGAGAAGAAGTACAAGAAAGGCACCTGCTCGTCCTGCGCGTTCGCCTGCAAACTGCCGACGCGAGACGAGGAGTCCGGCCTCGAGACCGAAGGCCCGGAGTACGAGACGCTGATGGCCTTCGGCTCGAACTCGGGCATCGACGACGTCGTCGACCTCATGAAGTCGAACAAGCTCTGCGACGTCTACGGGCTGGACACCATCTCGGCGGGCGACACCGTCGCGGCCTACCTCGCCAGCGAGGACGAGTTCGGCAACGCCGACCTCATCCACGACCTCGTCGAGAAGATCGCCCACCGCGAGGGCGTCGGCGACACGCTCGCGGAGGGCGTCGACCGCATCCACGACGAGCTGGGCGTCGAGAACTGGTCGGTCAAGGGCATGGAGTTCGCCGCCCACGACGGCCGCACGCTGAACGGACAGGGACTCGCTTTCGCCACCTCAAATCGCGGTGCCGACCACATGTACGCCGAGTTCTACCCCTACGAGTACCCGCTCGTCGACGCCGACGACGCCTTCGACAAGGAGGGTCTCGAGGACAAACCGCCGAAGCTCGTCGAACTCGAGAACATCAACGCGATCAAGGACAGCGCCGTCCTCTGCAAGTTCTCGCGGGACTTCATAACCGAGGAGCGCCTCGAGACGCTGCTCGACGCCGACTACGAGGAACTGCTCGCGCTCGGCGGCGAGGTCGTCGCGATGGAACGACACTTCAACAACCAGCGCGGCTTCGACCGGGGCGACGATACCCTGCCCTACGAGATTCCGGACTTCGAGCAGGGGTTGGCCGAGTACTACGACGAACGGGGCTGGAACGACGACGGGACGGTCCCCGACGCGGCGTTCGAGGGCGGCCGCGGCGCGCCGGCCGACGACTGATCGGACCGCCCGGTCGCTTTCTCACCGAATCGGAATTCGCGTCACCGACCGAGCCGGCGTTCTGATCGGAACCGTCGCGGTCGACGCGGCGTCCGCGTCCGCCGACTCGAGTTCCTCGAGCCGCCGGTCGATACCGTTGTGGTGGCCCGCACCGATAACCGCGACGACGTCGTGTCCCTCCCGACGGAGCGCGTGGAGTCGCTCCGCCATAGCGCGGTCGCGCCGGTCGATCAGCACGGTCGCGACCTCGGGGAGGAGCCGCCGGAGGTGGTCGATCGCCGGCTGGACGTCGTCGCCGCTCGTGATCTCCTCGAACGGCAGCGATAGCAGCGTCATCTGATCGGCGTACTCCTCGGGCCCCATCGACTGCATTCGGAGCATCGTTTTCGGGATCGTCAGCGGCCCGAGCCGACGGGAGAGGGCCCGCATGATCTCGCCGATCGGTTCGTCGATGAGCGCGACATCGGTCTCGAGTTCGGCGGCCGTCTCGATCGCCGCTTCCATGTCGGTGTACTCGGGATCGAGGCCGTACAACCGCACGACCGACCGCTGGAGCGCCCGCAGCGCGCTGTAGGCGGCCGCGGTCGGCGGCGGCAGTTCGCCGGTCAGTTCGGCGAGATCCGGGTCGGCGTCTCCCTCGAGGCGGTCGAAACGCGACTCGTCGAGTTCGACGGCGACGAGATCGGGGGCCGTCTCGCGGATCGTTTCTCGGACGCGCCGCCGGTGCGTCGGTGAGAAGTGAACGCTGGGGACGAGGGTGATGGTTCCGTGGTCCGACATCCCGTCTCCGTTCGTCCGCCAGCGGCTTGAATCCACGACCGCCCGAGCACCGACCCCGTCGAATCTGTGGATGCTCGGACGCCCGCCGCCGGTCACTCGTCGCTCTTTTCCTCGCCGTTCTCCGGCGAGAGTCGGTCGTCACCGCGCGAGGGCAGCGGCGTGTCGTCGGCTCTCGAGGGATGGACGTTGAAGTTATGCTCCCGATAGGGGTCACTCTCCGGATCGTAGGAGAGTTCGCTGCGCTCGAACAGGTAGATGAAGAAGCCGATCAGGGGGAGACAGAACGTGATCGCCGCCCACTTTTCCGGCGGCTCGAGGCCGACTCGTCCGGCGTCGTAGTAGGCGACGGCGGTGAGCCCGAGGTGCCACAGGAGCGGGATCCCCACGAGTACCGCCAGCAGCGGGTCCATACGTCAACGGACGCGCTCGAGTTACCTAAATCGCTGGTTGCTAAATCGCCGGTTGCTCGCTCGAGGTGATCGGGTAGTCTGTTTCCCTCGAGAGTTGGCCGTCGCGATAGAATCGAAACGAATGCAACGACGGTGAGCGTTCTGCTATCGTGGCAACACGGAGGGGCCACGCCCTCCCCAGCCGATTCGTTCGGTCATTCTTCCCTCACTCATCCCTCGCACGAGATCGTCCCGCGGTTCGCCGTCAGCGAACCGCGGTCCAGCGCGCGCCACCGCATATGGATCGCCCCCTCTGGCTGTCGCTACGCCGTTTGAAAGAACCGCAAAATCGGATCGACCGGCTGCCTTAGTTGACGTCGAACTCGATCGCCGCACCCTGACCGAAGCCGACGCAGAGCGTCGCCAGCCCGAGGCCGCCGCCGCGCTTCTGGAGTTCGTTGATCAGCGTGACCGGCAGTCGTGCGCCGGAGGCTCCGAGCGGGTGACCGATCGCGATCGCACCGCCGTTGACGTTGAAGATCTCGGGATCGATGCCGAGCTCGTCGCGGGAGTAGATCGACTGGCTCGCGAACGCCTCGTTGAGTTCGACCAGATCGTACTCGTCGATGTCGCGGCCGTTGCGCTCGAGCAGCCCCTTCGTCGCCGGGACCGGACCGATCCCCATCACGGTGGGGTCGACGCCGGCGACGTTGTTCATGCCGACTTCGGCCATGATCTCGAGGTCGTGTTCCTCGGCGAAGGCCTCGCTCGTGACGAGCAGGGCGGACGCGCCGTCGGAGATCTGGGAGGCGTTGCCGGGCGTGACGGAGCCGTCCTCCTTGAAGACGGTCGGCAACTCGGCGAGCTTTTCGGCGGTGGTACCGGGGCGGATCCCCTCGTCTTCCTCGACGGTGCCGTCCTCGGTCTCGATCGGGACGATCTCGTCGTCGAAGCGGCCCGACTCGGTCGCCTCGGTGGCGCGTTGCTGGCTGCGGGCGGCGTACTCGTCCTGTTCCTCGCGGCTGACGCCGTACTCCTCGGCGACCTTCTCGGCGGTCATCCCCATCTGGAGATCACCGAGATCGTACAGTTCGGCCAGCTTGGGGTTGATGCCGTCGAAGCCGCCGCCCATCGGGACGCGGCTCATGCTCTCGACGCCGCCGGCGATGATCGCCTCGCGGTTGCCGGCCGCGACGGCGTCGGAGGCGGAGATGACGGCCTGCATCGAGGAGGCACACCAGCGGTTGATCGTCGTCGCCGGAACGCTCTCGCCGAGCTCCGAGAGCAGGGCGATGACGCGGGCCAGGTTGTTGTCCTGTTCGCCGCGCTGCTGGGCACAGCCCCACATCAGGTCGTCGATCTCCTCGCCGGAGAGGCCGGTTTCGGCCAGAATTTCGTCGATTAGCGGCACCGAGAGCGACTCGCTCCGAACGTCGGCGTACACGCCGTCTTCTTTCCCCTGTGGCGTCCGTACTGCCTTCACGACGACTGGCGTCTGTGACATATACTACCGAATAACCCTCACGGACTTAAATCCGGTCGAACTCCGAGTCATACGCGAGCCGTTTACGGTCGGTAGCGACCGCGAGCCTCGAGAGTCGCGTCGGTACTGCCGTCATCCGACGGCGACTCGCTCGAGAACAACCCTTATCTCGGGTTGCTGGTAATACGCGGGCATGGACGAGGACGGACCGAACGCAGCTCGACTCGAGGCCGACGCGGAATCGGCGGCCGACGCGGAGGGCGACGGCGACGTCGCCGACGCGGATGCCGCTTCCGATGCCGCCGATTCCTCCGACGTTTCTGATGCGGACGCCCCTCTCGACTCGGACGCGTCCGAGTCGGCGGCCGCTTCCGATTCGGATACTGCCCCCGATTCTGCAGCTCCCGCGGAACCGGCCGACGCCGATTCGGCGGGCGATGGCGACGCTGCAGACGGCGACGCTGCAGACGGCGACGCCGCTGAGGACCCCGCTACTGATGACCGCGCTGGCGACGCTCCTGCCGGGGACGACGGTGCGAGCGGCCCCGAGACCGAGCCCGAAGGGACCGGCGGCGGCTCGATGCCGGGCGTTCCGGACCCCGAGCCCCAAGAGCACGACGTTCCGGAAGACGTCAGAAAGTACGCCCGCTTCAAGAAGATGGACGGCGCGCAGTACGAGCGGGTCAACGAGTTCCTGCGGGATCGGACCTACATCACCGCCCGCGAGTGGGCCATCGCCCGCCTCTGTTCGGACTTCCGGACCGAGACCGGCGTCGAGATGACCAAGATCGGCGAGAACCTGCCCGAACTCATCCCCTTCATGACCGACACCTACACCCCCCAGGCGGTCAACCAGGCCCGCTCTTCCTTCGAGGACAAGGTTCGGACCGCCGGGGCGACCTTCCTCTACGGCGCGATGTGCGACTTCTTCACCGCCGAGGAGCTCGATGACGTCATGTACGAGGCGACGGAGGTCGCCAAGTTCCTGCTCGAGGTCGAGGGCGTCGACCTCTCGGT
Source organism: Natrinema sp. LJW11 (assembly GCF_056135975.1). Classification (NCBI taxonomy): domain Archaea; kingdom Methanobacteriati; phylum Methanobacteriota; class Halobacteria; order Halobacteriales; family Natrialbaceae; genus Natrinema; species Natrinema sp. LJW11. The sequence goes on from NZ_JBWBDM010000008.1 coordinate 52,030, forward strand.
CGAGGACGAACTCGAGGCCGAAGAACGCATCTCGAGCGTGATGCGCGAGGTGCGCGAGGCCAGCGAGGAACTCCGCGAACGGGACGACGAGTAGCTCGCGGGGACGACAGAGAACTATAATATGGCTGTAGCGAATCGGTCGGCACACGAATGAACGGTTCACGTGACGCCGGGGCGGAGTCGGCCGACGAGGGAGGGCTGTCGCCCGCCCTGCTCGGGATCGTCGCCGGCGTCGTCGACGTGGCGGTGTTCGCGTACCTCGGCCTCGAGCTTGTCGACGACCCGGTCTTCGGTGCGTTCGTCGGGCTCGTCCTCGGGATCGGAACGTACCTGTTCCTTCCCGGGGCTATGGCGAGGGATCGCGAACGAGATACCGACGACCTCGAGCCGGTGGCCGTCGGGACCAGAGTCCGGAGCTTCCACCGGACGGCGGCCGGACTCGCGCTCCCGCCCGCGGCGATCATGCTGTTCGCGTGGCGGCTCATCAACGAGACGCTCCTCTTCGGGCTCGTCGGAACGGCGATCATCGCGCTGGCGATCTACGTCCCGCTCGCGGTGTTGCTCCCGCAACGGCTCGCCTGAGACGGATTTCGGTCAGTCAGTTCCGGCATACTCGCGTCCCGTTGCACCTGCGAGTGTGTTACTTTTGCCCATTCGAGGGGTAGCCCTCCCGTATGACTGACCTTCCGCTGACACCCGAGCACGGCTGGGACTCGCTGTACCTCGCGGGCAGCTGGACCGACGCCGGCGAGCGGGACGCGATCTCCGACGAAAATCCCTACACGCGCGAGGAGATCGCGACCGTCCCGGCGGCGACCGCGGACGACGTCGATGCGGCCTACGAGGCCGCGGCCGAAGCACAGGAGTCGTGGGCCCAGCAGCCGCCCCAGGCTCGAGCGGGCGCGATCAACGCCGCGATCGAGTTCGTCGGGGATCACCGCGAGGAGATCGCCGAGTTGCTAGCCGTCGAGTCCGGCAGCGCGCCGGTCAAGTGCGAGGCGGAGATTCAGACCGCCCGCGGAATGATGCAGGAGGCGGCGAGCTATCCCTTCCGGATGAACGGCCAGCACATGGACTCGATTACTCCGGGGAAGGAGAACACGGCCGAGCGGATCCCCGTCGGCGTCGTCGGCGTCATCTCTCCGTGGAACTTCCCGCTCCATCTCTCGATGCGGGCGGTCGCGCCGGCCATCGCGGCCGGGAATTCGGTCGTGCTCAAGCCCGCCTCGAACACCCCCATCACCGGCGGCCTGCTGCTCGCGCGGATCTTCGAGGCCGCCGGCGTGCCGGAGGGCGTCCTGAGCGTCCTCCCGGGTCGCGGGTCGGAGATCGGCGACGCGATCGCCGACCACGAGATTCCGCGCGTCATCGCCTTTACCGGCTCGACCGAGATCGGCCAGCGCGTCGCCGAGAAGGCGGCCGGCAACTGCGCGCTGCCCGCGCTCGAGCTCGGGGGGAACAACGTCCACGTCGTCACCGACGAGGCCGACCTCGAGCGAGCCGTCGACGGCGGCGTCTTCGGCTCCTTCCTCCATCAGGGACAGGTCTGCATCTCGACCAATCGTCACCTCGTCCACGAGTCGCTGTACGACGACTACGTCGACGCGCTGACTGATCGAGCCGCGTCGTTGCCGACCGGCGATCCGACCGCCGACGAGACGATCATCGGCCCGATCATCGACGAGAGCCAGCGCGATCAGATCGTGGACTACGTCGAGGAGTCGGTCGACGAGGGCGCGACCCTCGAGACCGGCGGCGATCACGACGGCCTCGTCGTCGAACCGACCGTGCTCTCGGACGCCGATAACGACATGGCCGCGGCCTGCAACGAACACTTCGGCCCAGTCGCGCCCGTGATCCCCTACTCGAGCGACGAGGAGGCGATCGAACTCGCGAACGACACGATCCACGGCCTGTCGGGCTCGGTCCACAGCGAGGACCTCGAGCAGGCGCGGCGAATCGCCGACGGAATCGACACCGGGATGATCCATATCAACGATCAACCGATCAACGACGAGCCCCACGTCCCCTTCGGCGGGATGAAACAGTCGGGAATGGGACGGTACAACGGCGAGCAGATCCTCGAGGAAGTGACGACGACGAAGTGGATCTCGGTCCAGCACGAGCCCCGCGAGTACCCGTTCTAACCCTCGGAGGGGTGCTCATTCGAAGAGCGCCAGCAGCTGCCCCCAGCTCCAGATCACGAGCCAGACTGCGAGGAGGACGAACAGGAGATACAGCGGCAACGCGTCCACGGCGACTCCGCGAGCGACGACGGCCTCGAGCAGCCCGCGCCGAGCCAGGAGCACACCCACAGCCGCGATCAGCAGCGAGCTGGCGGCGATGGCGACCGCCGTTCGGTTGGTCGCGATTCGCGATCCCTCGCCGTTCCGATCCGCGGTCCGTTGGTCGTTCATCGCTCAGTTACAGAACGTCCCTGCTCTGATGAAACGGTTGTACCTGCGCGTTCTGGTCGGCCGGTGAGTTGGTGGAAACAGACTGAACGTCTAGCGGGCCGGTGTGCCCTCTTACAAGGCTTCGAGCATTGTAGCTGCCGCTCTCGGGATATTCGCGATGTACGAGGGTTGGGATATCAACTGCCTCGCGACACAACCGCGGAGCTTGTCAGTGAACTCGGCCTCTGCCGATAATTAGTCGGACGGGACGAATTCCCGAGTCGACGTCACAGTTCCTGACTTCAGGGCGAGTTGACTATCGCCCGTCCGCCGAGACGACTGTAGGCCCCGACGGACAAACCGCCATCCAACGTTCTTCGCACCAACGTAGTCCGCGTTCGCTGTCGAACCACACGATTCACACTCGAATTCGGACTGAGTAACTCGATTCCCTCTACTCGTGTATCCACACTCTGGGCACCGTCGACTCGTGTCCTCCGGCGATACGAACTCCACAGAGATCCTCTCTTTCTCTGCTTTGTATTCCACGAGATCGACGAGTTGGCGATGCGCCCACTGGTGCAGGTCCTTCACCGGCGGCGTACGCTTACGGATGTGCCTCAGGTTCTCGAATGCAATGTATTCGCAGTCGTGAATGAGTGCTTCCTCGATGATGCGGTTGGCGACTCGGTGGAGGGAGTCACGGACGCAACGTGATTCACGTCCGCTCATCTGTTGGATCGTGCGGTGGGCGGACTGCGTCCCGGTCTGCTGTAGGGAACCACGGATCTTTTCGAATTGCCGGTGTCGATGCCGCAGTTCTCGTCCGGACGCGAAATAGGCTGTCGAAGTGGTGGCGATGTTGACGATACCGAGGTCAACGCCGAGAACTGTCCTGTCCTCGGTGTCATCCTGTTGTTTAATTTTCTTCTCTGGCTTCGGTTTTCGGAAGCCGAGATGAAGGTAGTAGCTATCATCACGCCGCGACAGCGTGGATTCGGTGAGTTCCCAGTCCTTATCATCGAGATACTGATGCTGGTAACCGTCTTCGTCCTCTGGCAGAGCGAGATCACACCGAATGCGGTCATCGACTGTCGTGAGTGATACAGTGCCATCGTCGAACAATGTCATCGTCCGAGTGTCGTACTTTACAGTGTCTGCGGTGAACTCGGGACGGGAGGTTTTGTAGTCCTCATCGAGGTCATCGATTTCTTCGATGCCGGAAAGGGCGGCTGCAGCTTGGTGGGTTGCGAGAATCGCGTGTTGACTCCTGAGGCGTGTCTTCTCACGAACCTCGTCGTAGGCGAGGTCTTGGAGGGATGTTTTTCGTGTTTCACCGGTTCCCCATCCAATTTGACTACTGATGTTGCAGGCTGTCTGCCACTCTTGAATGGTAGCGTCAAGCAGCTGTTGCTGCTCTGAGGTGAGTTTCGGACGGGTGATCGCGGTCCGTCTCAGGTAGTCGTCAGCCACATGTTCAAATATGTCAGCGAGATACTTAATAGTTCTCTGTCATTCCGTCGGACACTGTAATATCGTCAGTACCGCGTCACGGAGAGACGTCTCTCAGTTTGAGTTGGTATGCGAGGGTTGGGATTCGAACCCAAGGACCCCTACGGGAGCGGGTCTTAAGCCCACCGCCGTTGGCCTGCTTGGCTACCCTCGCACAGAAGCGCACTCGAGGATAGCGGCCCACCCGGAATGTGCGTTTCGATGTCCGCGCCAACGAGCCAACGCGCACTCCTCGGAAATGTGCCCCATCTGTTGCCCTCGTGAGCGAACGAAGTGAGCGAGCGGCCGAGGAACCCCCGAAGGGGGTGACGACGGCTTTTGCTGGAGCTTTTGCCAGTGACGCGAGCGAAAGCGCGGCGCACAGCGCCGCGCGGAGACGAACGGGTGAAACCCGTGAGTTCGCGAGCGGAGCGCAGCAAAAGGTCCCGGCGTGATAAGCCCACCGCCGTTGGCCTGCTTGGCTACCCTCGCGCAGAAGTGCACTCGAGCGTTGTCCCGGGTCGGGGATGTGCGTTTCGGTGTGCGCCCGTGAGCCTCCCGTCTCGAGTCCCTACCAGTCGACGCTCAGCGTGCCGTCGCCGTGGGGATCCGGCGCGATCTCCTCGTCGGTCCGGCGGTCGACGACGTGGATGCAGCCGTCGTCTTTCTTCGCCGGACAGACCTCCGCGGCGCGGACGTTGTGCTCTAAGTCATCCTCGCCGAAGAAGTACTCGTCCGGCTGGGCCATGCCCGAGGCGATGGACATCTCCCAGTTGGCGCTGACCTCGGCGCACTTGCCCGCGCCGAAGCACTTGTTGGCCTCGAAGATGATCTTGTAGGGTTTCTCGTCGACCGGCGGCGCGTCGCTGGAACCGACGTCGCTGGCGCGTTGGATGCCGTCGTCGTCGCTCATGTGTACCCGTTCGAGCGAGCCGCCTTTCGCGTTACGGTTGGCACGAGCGACGGGCGGCCGCTGGTTTCCGCGCTACGCCGAGACCGCTTTCTCCGCTTTCGGCTTCGGCAGGTCGTACGTGACGCCGGTCAGCTCTTCCGAGACCCGCCACAACCGACGAGCCGTCTCCTCGTCGTACGATCGATCCGAGGAGGCCTGTCGCTCGGGCGCGCCCCGCATGTTCTGGAAGCCGCCGGGGCCGTAGTACGCGCCGCCCTCGGCGTCGGACGCGGTCGCAGCGTAGAGCGTCGGGAGCGCGCCCATCTCGGCCGACTGCGCGACCACCGTGTTCAGCAGTTTCATCGCCGCCTTCCGAACTCGGCTCCCGCTCTGCTCGGGCCCGCGGTACTGCAGTTGCGTGTTCGCGTAGCCCGGATGCACTGCCATACTCCGTGCATTCATATCCGCGGTGAGGAATCGGCGCTCGAGTTCGTACGCGAACAGGACGTTCGCCAGTTTCGACTGGGCGTAGGCGCTCCACTTGTCGTAAGAGTCCTCGCCCTGGAGATCGTCGAAGTCGATCTCGCCGCTCTCGTGGACCCCGCTCGAGACGGTGACGACCCGCGCGGGTTCCTCGCCGTCGGTCGCCAGGTTCTCGAGCAGCAATCCGGTGAGCGCGAAGTGACCGAGGTGGTTGACGCCGAACTGGGTCTCGAAGCCGTCCTCGGTCTCCGAGCGCGGGATCGCCATGACCCCCGCGTTGTTGATCAGCACGTCGATCGCCTCGTCCTCGAGTCGCTCCGCGAAGGACCGAACGGACTCGAGGTCACCCAGATCGCACTCCTCGACGCGGAGGTCGGCGTCGGGCACGTCCTCGCGGACGTCGTCGGCCGCGTCCTCGCCGCGCTCGGTGCTCCGGCAGGCCATGATCACCGTCGCGCCGTTGCGCGCGAGTTCGCGGGCGGCCTCGAGGCCGATACCGCTGTTCGCGCCCGTGATGACGATCGTTCGGCCGTCCTGATCGGGAACGTCGTCGGCTGTCCAGCTCATAGGCGCTCTATGCCGCCCATGCCTAAATGGGTGCTCCGTGGGAGATCCGGCAGGCGATCGAGCGGGAGACGGAACGCGGCGGTACTACTCCCGCGCCTGCGATGCGGGCAGCGTAAACGAGAACGTCGCGCCCTCGCCGGGCTCGGAGTCGACCCAGATCTCGCCGCCGTGGCGTTCGACGATGCGTTCACTGAGCGCGAGCCCGATACCCGTCCCCTCGTACTCCTCGCGGCTGTGGAGGCGATCGAAGATGGTGAACACCCGATCCTGATCGGCCGGATCGATACCGATCCCCTCGTCGCGGACCGAGATCACCCACTCGTCGTCCCGCCGGTCGGCACCGACGTGGACCCGCGGCGACTCGTCGCCGCTGTACGTGATCGCGTTACTCAGCAAGTTCTGTAGGACCTGTCGTAACTGGCTGGCGTCGCCCTCGACGCGGGGCAGGTCCTCGACGGTGATCTCGGCACCGCTCTCCTCGAGTTGTATCTGGAGGTCCTCTCGGACGCTCTCGAACACCGAAGCCAGATCCGTCGGCTCGAACGGATCGCCCTGCGTTTCGACCCGGGAGTACTCGAGCAGGCCGTCGATCATCTCTCGCATGCGGTCGGCCCCGTCGACGGCGTACGCGAGGAACTCCCGTCCGTCCTCGTCGAAGGCGTCGCCGTAGCGGTTCTCGAGTAACGTCAGGTAGCTCGTCACCATCCGCAGCGGTTCCTGCAGGTCGTGGGAGGCCGCGTACGCGAACTGCTCGAGGCGCTCGTTCGATTCCTCGAGTTTCCGATGGTACTCACGGCGCTCTGTCACGTCCTGCACCACGACCATGCCCGCGAAGATCTCGTCGTCGCCGTTCCTGACGGGAAGCGTGTGGGCGTACAGGTGACGGTCGTACCGTTCGACTTCGAAAGAGTTCGTCTCTCCGTCGAGAGCCGCGTGAAAGTACGGCTCGATCTCGTCGATCAGGCCGTCCGGATGGAGCTCGTCTATGCTGCTCCCGACGCGGTCTTCCGTGGCAACGCCGATCTTATCGAGGAGTTGCCCGCCGACGGCCGTGTACACGAGTTCCTCGTCGAACAGGCCGACCGCGCCCTCGGGGAAGTTCTCGACGAGGGTCCGGTAGCGACGTTCGGACTCCTCGAGCCGTCGTTCCCGGGCCTTTCGCTCGCTGATGTCCCGGACGATTCCCACCCGGTACCACCGACTGTCGTCTTCGGGCAGCATCGCGAAGGTCCCCTCGACGGGAAGCGTCTCGCCGTCCGCCGTCCGAAGCTCGGCTTCGATCGAGGGCCACTCGACGTCCGAAGCCGCAGTGGTGGCTTCCAGTTCGGTGACTTGCCCGGCCACCGCATCGTCGACGACCGCGGAGGCATCGGTGCCGACGAGTTCGTCGGGGGTGTAGCCGAGCATCTCGGCGTACGTTTCGTTGACCATGGTGAACCGTCGGTCCTCGTCGACGACGTAAACGCCGTCGTTGACGACCTCGACGATCGTCTCGTAGCGCTCGAGGTGGTTCTCGCGTTCAACCCGCTTGGTGACGTCCTGACTCATCGTCATCCCGGCGAAGACGTCGCCGCGCTCGTCGGTGATCGGCACCGCGTGCAGGAGCCACTCCCGGCCGGCGTCCTGAAGTTCGATCGATCGTTCCCGGCCGTCTAGCGCGTCCTGAAACACCGGTTTAAGTGCGTTAACTATCTCTTCGGACCAACTTTCGTGGAGCTGCTGTCCCTCCAGATCGTTCGGCTCCGCGGGGATGTGGTCGAAGCCCTGTCCAGCCGCCAGCGTGTACTCGAGATCGTGGTCGAACAGCGTCACGATCCCGTTTGGGAAGTGCTCTGCGAGCGTGCGATAGCGGCGCTCGGACTCCTCGAGTTGGCGCTCGTACTCGCGGCGTTCGGTGATGTCCTGAGACATCCCCAGTGCGGCGAAAACCGTGCCGTCGTCGTCGCGGACCGGGATGGTCTGTATATCGTAGATGCGATCGCTCGACGTCAGTTCGAACGCGCTGGCCTCGCCCTCGAGTGCGGCCTCGTAGCGCGGGACGACCTCGGTCGCCAACGCCGGCGGCAGCACCTCCTCGAGTGGGTTCCCCTCGAGCTCTTCGATCGTGGCATCGGCGGCCTCGAGGGGAGTGCCCCCGACCGTCCGATAGCACAGCTCCTCGTCGACGAGGGTGACGGCCCCGTTCGGAAAGTGTTCGACCAGCGTCCGGTAGCGTTGCTCGGACTCCTCGAGCTTTCGTTCGCGTGCGCGTCGTTCGGTAACGTCGCGGAAGTAGACGGAGAGGCCCGTCGCCGACGGATAAGCGCGCACCTCGAACCACGCGTCGAGCGGCTCGGGGTAGTACTCCTCGAACGAGACGGTCTCCTGTTCGGCCATCGCTCGTTCGTATTTCGATCTGAACGCCCGTTCGCTGGCTTCGGGGAACTCCGCCCAGATTTCCGTGCCGATCAGCGCTCGCCCGTCGGGGTTGATCAGTTCGTGTGCGCGATCGTTGAGGTAGGTGAACCGCCACTCTTCGTCGAGCGCGAAGAAGGCGTCCGATATCCGGTCGAACAACTCCTCGCGTTCGGCGCGTACCCGCTCGGCCTGGACGGCCGAGGCGAGGACGTCTGCGACGCGTTCCACGAAATCGGCGTCGGAGTCGGTGAACGCTCGCCGTTCGGTCGCGTACGTCTCGAGGACGCCCCACGGCCCGTCGGTCGTGCCGATCGGGACGCTGATACCGCTCACGATGTCGAGATCAGTGAGCGACTCGAATCCGGCGATCCGCTCGTCGGCAGCCAACTCGTCGACGATAACGGGCTCCTCGGCGGGACGGGCCTCCGCCGGTCCGGCGTTTCGCCTCAACCCGACGGTCGCGTTCCCGACGGTCCCTGCCGTGCAGCCGACGCCCGCTTTCAGGACGCCCTCGTTCCCGCCCGGTAACCGCTCGAGGACGACGCAGTACTCGGTTCCCAACGTCTCGGCGACGGCGGCCGTCGCATCGCGATAGAGCCCCTCGAGATCGGTCCCCGCCAGCGCCTGCTGGCTCAGTTCGGTGATGATCTCCTGTCGGCGAAGACGCGCGCGGAGATCCGCATCAGTCGGCGAAGACGCTCCCATTCGACCGTCCATAGTAGCGCAGATGATAAAACCTCTCCGTCACTCGCGGCGTCGATACGGGGCGTCGCGTCGCTCGAACGCCGTGCCGGAGAAACGACATCTCACGTCTCGAGCACCGCTCGAGTTACTCGTCGTCGACCGAAATCGACTCGAGGGCGATATCCGCTTTCGGTCGATCGTCGGCGTCGGTGTCCGCATCGCCGATTTCGCGGACGACGTCCATGCCGCTGGAAGACGCGCTTTGGTCTTCTTCCAAGCCTCCGCTCGCGCCGCTCGCGGAGACGTCGGTGACCTTGCCGAAGACGGCGTGGCGGTCGTCGAGGTGAGGCTGGGAGCCGAGCGTGATGGAGAACTGCGAGCTGTTGGCGTCGGAGCCGGAGTTGGCCATGCTCACGATACCCGCACCGTCGTGGCGGAGTTCGGGATGGAGTTCGTCGTCGAACCGGTAGCCGGGACCACCCCGGCCGGTACCGGTCGAATCACCGGTTTGAATCACGAAGTCCTCGATGACGCGGTGGAAGGCCACGTCGTCGTACAGCGCCTCGCCCTCGATCGTGTCGCCCGTCTCGGGGTCGATCCACGCGCGCTCACCCGTCGCGAGACCGACGAAATTCTCGACGGTTCGCGGTGCGCGCTCGTCGTACAGTTCGACCTCGATATCGCCCTCACTCGTGCGTAACGTCGCCGTCGTCCCTCCGCAGCCGGCAAGCGGCAGGGCGAGACTCGAGGCGGCTCCGGCCAGTAGCGTTCGTCGATAGCGGGTGATTCCACTCGTGGACGCGGCATCGAAGTAACCATACCGGATTCGCTACCGCTGATTGCTAGCAGCTCGCGCTCGAGTCGAGGGCACGCACAGCCGAAAAACCGTCCGCGATCGGGCGATCGACGCGTTACTCGTAGTCGACGGAGACGGACTCGAGGACGACGTCTTCTTTCGGCTGGTCGTTGGCGTTCGTGTCGACATCGCCGATCTCGCGAACGACGTCCATGCCGTCGATGACCTTGCCGAAGACGGCGTGGCGGTCGTCGAGGTGGGGCTGGGGACCGAGGGTGATGAAGAACTGCGAGCCGTTGGTGTCGGGGCCGGAGTTGGCCATGCTCAGGACGCCCTCGTCGTCGTGGCGCAGGTCGTCGTGGAACTCGTCGTCAAACTGGTAGCCGGGGCCGCCGCGACCGGTCTCGGTCGGGTCGCCGCCCTGAATCATGAAGTCCTCGATAACGCGGTGGAAGGCCACGTCGTCGTACAGCGGCTCGCCGTCGACTTCCTCGCCCGTTTCGGGGTCTTCCCAGGTCTTGCCGCCGGTCGCGAGACCGACGAAGTTGTCGACGGTCCGCGGCGCGCGCTCGTCGTAGAGTTCGACCTCGATATCGCCCTCGTTCGTGTGCAGGGTAGCAGTAACGTCTCCCATATCCTCAGGGACGGCAGGACGAGTGAAAACGGTAGTGGTCTCGCCTTGATGGGCTTGGCTGCGAGTAATCGCTTACTGCACTTACAGGGAAACATCTATGACTTCTTGTACTCTACTTACACCCATGCCGATCGACATCGAAACGTTCGATGAGAGTTCCGGTGAGGAACTGAATACGCTCACGAACGCCGAGAAAGTCGTTCGATTTCTCGCTGCGAACGATGACAAGGCATACACTCCCTCCGAGATCGCTGAACAGATCGATATCAAGAAAAATTCGATCGGGACGGTTCTCAGTCGCCTCGAGGACCGAGACCTCGTTCGACACAAAGGAGACTACTGGGCGATCGGTGAGACAGAGACCGTCCGCGACGCATACAGGACACACCGGGTCATGCAGGCGCTGGACGAGAGATACGGGGAAGAAGACCTCGAGGAGTGGCGAGAACACGCTTCCGAGGGCGAGTAGCGATGGGCTACGAGCGCGGCGACGTCGTCGTCGCTCTCGATCCGTTCAGAGACGCCTCGAGCGGCCGTCCGTTTCTACTCATCGGTCACGAGCAGACGCCGTTTCACGGGGAGCAATAGATCACGCTCTCGCTCACAACTCGGACGTGGTACGAGGAGCGAATCCCGCTGGACGAGTCGGACTGGAAGGAGGGAGGTGCGCCTCGATCGAGTTCAATTATGCCGTGGTCGGTCAATTCGATCGATTCGGACCTGATCGAGAGCTACCAGGGCAGACTGCGGAACGGTATCGTCGACGAGGCGACAGCACAACTCTCAGAATACGTTCACTGATACGTGACCGCCCTCCCTCCGCTATTTTCAGCTCTGCATTTGATCGACGGTGGCGAGGGGCGGCCGCAGGTACATACCGCGGGACGTGGAATGGCCGGGCATGAACGAGGGCACGCACACGGCTGAACAGGTGACGCTCGCACGGTTGCCGTCGGGCGTCGAACTGACGACGACGGTCCACACCTATCGCGGCGACGAATCGGGCCCGACGCTGTACGTGCAGGCGGCCCAGCACGGCCGCGAGATCAACGGGACCGAGGTCCTGCGGCGGTTCCACGAGCGCCTCCCCCTCGAGTCGCTGTCGGGGACCGTGATCGCCGTCCCCGTCGCGAACCCGCTTACCTTCGATCGCGTCTCCTACACGACGCCGGAACAACTCGACAGTATCAACCCCAACATGAATCGGATCTGGCCGGGCGACGGCGACGGGAGCCTCCACCAACGCATGGCCGCTCGGCTCTGGGAGTTCGTCACGGCGGCCGACGCCCTCGTCGATCTCCACACGGGGAGTCCGAACATGCTCCCCCACGTCGTCTACCGCGAGGACGACGAGCGCTCTCGCAGCCTCGCCGACGCCTTCGGGACCGATCTCCTGCTGTCCGAACAGGCCGACGAAGACGCTCCCCGAGAGTGGCACCATCGCGGCTTCGCGGGAAAGCTCCGGGTGGCCGCCGCCGAGGAGGGGATCCCGTCGATCACGCCCGAACTCGCGCACAACAAGCAGATCCTCGAGGACGTCGTCGACGAGGGGGTCGACGGCCTGCTCGACGTCTGCCGGTATCTCGGTCTCCTTCCCGGTGACGTGCCCGAGCGCGACCCGATCGTCGCCCGGAACCACCTCGGACAGGTCACCGCCGACGACTCCGGGCTCTTCCGGCCGGCTCCGTCGCTCGAGGTCGGCCAGTCGATATCCGAGGGAGCGGCCATCGGGACGGTCTATCATCCGACGACGTACGAGCCGCTCCACGACGCCCGCGCGGACCGCGACGGGGTGCTCTACGCGCTCACTCGCGAAGCGACCGTGACAGCGGGCGACCAACTCGCGAGCGTGGCGCTGGTCCGCGAGGAGTGAGGCGAAGCCGGTGACGGTTCGAGGACCGTCTCAGGCCGAGAAGCCGCCGTCGACGACGAGTCCGTGGCCGTTGACGAACGACGACTCCTCGCTGGCCAAAAAGAGGATCGCGTCCGCGATCTCCTCCGGTTCGGCGAGGCGTTTGAGCGGATACTGCTGAATCATTCGCTCGCGAGCTTTCTCGGGATCCTCCTGATCCTCGAGATACTCATCGAGCAGGGAGGTCTCGGTGAAGCCGGGACAGACCGTGTTCGCGCGGACGCCGTAGGGACCGGCCTCGGCGGCGACCGCCCGCGTCATGTTCAGGACCGCACCCTTGCTCATCGAGTAGGCGGATTGCTTCGGGAGCCCGAGGATGCTCGCCAGCGAGCCGACGTTGACGATGGCACCGTGGCCCTGTTCCTTGAGGTGGGGAAGCGCCGCGTGACAGCCGTTCCAGACGCCCTTGACGTTGATGTCGATGACGAAGTCCCGGATGTCGTCTTCGAGGGTTTCGAGGCTGCCGGCCGGATGACCGGTCCCGGCGTTGTTGACCATCACGTCCAGCCCGTCGTCCTCGGCGACCGCGTCGACGACCGCGTGGAACTGATCGCTGTCGGTCACGTCGAGCTCGTGGAACTCGGCGTCGCCACCGGAGTCCTCGATGGCCTCGGCGACCGCCCGTCCGCCCTCGGTGTCGACGTCGGTGACGATGACGCGCGCCCCTTCTTCGGCGCAGCGCTCGGCCGTCGACCGGCCGATTCCCGACGCCGCACCCGTGATAACTACGGTTTTGTCTTCGAGTCGCATACGTCTGGCATCGAACGGCTGCCACATAAAATAGGTCACAAGTGCCGTGGTCGGAACCTATTCTGTTTACGGATGGGCAGAGAATATCGAACGATGGAAACGCCTCCACGGTCGTTCGGTCGGTTCCCCGTCTCCGCGATTCCCCGCGGCGGCCCGCCTCGTGACCGATGGACGCGCCACCCGGAAATAATTCCTTCTCATTCAAATATTTACACTGTCACTATCCGCCACCTATCAGATTACAGTTATACTTTTTGTTCCCCAGCAGCCTGCCGACTCGAGTAGCGGAATTCGACTAGTATCTCCAGAAGAAGCCCTATAACTGCTGAATATATCGAGCAACGGGTACGAGAGTACGTTCTCTTCCGATCGATACCTGCACCGGTAGAGCCGTCATCAGTGTACGGCTCGGGCCGTATCGACTGCTCTCGGTTCGTAATCGGAAGCCAGCTCGAGCCGACGGCTATCTGCGCGGCCACTGTACACATACCGATTTCATAAACTATATCTATAGTTGGGAGAACTGCATCGGTGAATCCGTTCGGTGCTTGCCCGGACCGACACGTTGATCCGGCCGATGCCCGTCGCCGACGGTGTATGGCCGAACTCAGCGATCGCGTCCGTACCGTCTGGCGGCGGACGCTCTCGCTCTCGTGGCCGCTCGCCGTCCAGCAGACGTTCAACACGCTGATGCGGACGGTCGACATCATCGTCACCGGGCTGTTTTCGCCCGCGGCCGTCGCTGCGGTCGGGTTGGCCGATCTCTACGCCCAGCTCCCGCTGCGGCTCGGTCTCGGGCTCGGGACCGGCGCGATCGCCCTCTCGAGCCAGGATACGGGACGGGGGGCGGTATCGACCCGCGACCGGTCGATCACCCAGGCGTTCGTCATCGGATTTCTGGTGGGCTTGCCGCTCTTGCTCGTCGGACTGACGGTGTCGGGTCCGCTGATCGCTCTGCTCGGGGCCGAACCCGCGGTGGTCGACATGGGCGGTCGGTACCTCGCGCTCGTCTTCGCGGCCGCGCCGATGCGAATCGTCGGATTGGTCGGCGCGCGGTCGTTACAGGGGACCGGCGACACGCGGACGCCGATGGTGGTCAACGGCGGCGCGAACGTGATCAACATCGCCGCGACGGTCGGCCTGGGGCTCGGAATCGGCCCGTTCCCGAACCTGGGCATCGTCGGCGTCGGACTGGCCACCGCGGTCAGCCGGACGGTCGAGGCCGTCGCGATCACGGCCGCGGTTGCCAGCCCACGGACGACTCCGTCGTTCGCGCGACCGCGCAGTCTCACCGTTACGCGCCAGCTCGTGGCGGTCAGTCTCCCGAACGTCGCGGAGGGACTGAGCACGTCGCTCGCGAACTTCCCGTTCAACGCGCTCCTATTGACCTTCGGGACCGACGTGACGGCAGCCTATCACATCAGTCGACGGGTCTATCAACAGTTCAGCGGGCCGCTGTACCGCTCGTACAGCGTCGCCGCGAGCATCGTCGTCGGCCAACTGCTCGGGGAGGGAGACCCCGACGAGGCGCGGTTTGCGGGGCTGGCGATCACGGCGCTCAGCGTGCTCACGCTCGGGTTCGCCGGCGTCGTTCTCGTCGCCGGCGCGAGACCGATCGCACGGCTGTTCACGGGCGATCCCGCCACGCTCGAGCACGCGACCGCCTTCACTCGCGCCTTCGGCGTCTCGATGCCGTTCTTCGGACTCTTCTTCCCGCTATCGGGCAGTCTCCGCGGCGCGGGCGATACGCGAACGCCGTTTTACGCTCGATTGACCGGGACCACTCTGTTTCTGCTCGGCTTCTCGTACCTCGCCGGAGTCACGCTCGGCTACGGACTCCTCGGCGTGTACGCCGGCATCGTGCTCAGCTACGCGTGGTGGGCCCTCGTCGTGGGATCTGGGTTCCTGTGGGGCGATTGGGCGGCTGGCGCGGCGGCGATGATGGCCGAGCGAGCGGAGCGAGCCGAGTAACCCGTCGATTCGCGACCGACACGATCGCGATCGATCTCGATCGACCCACGGCGCTGTCCGTCATCCGTATAGCGACTCGCACATAATATATGAATTCTGATGTATGCCAATTACTATCGAAATTTCAATATGAAGTCCCTGCTGTTCTCTCACTTCGTTTTACTTGAGCGGGAGTACGACTGACTGTTACAGGTGGTCTCCCGTGGACCGTTCGTATTCTGGCCGCTACTGCCGCCACTATCGGTGGGTAACGTCGCTAGCGGTTCTTCCCAACCTTCGATAACGCCCCTCACAGTTGGTTTCGTACTATGCTCTCGTGTTGCCCTGTATGGAACCCTTCCGCTCTCCTCCGATTCGACTCGAGTGCGCAAGCGCTACGCGGTTCGCGTCATCACCGCGGCGAGGCGACTGACGAGCGACCATAGTTACATCCATATGCGTGTAATCAAAGCGGCGATGCTACGGGCGGGGGGCGTCGCAGTCTCCGCCGCTTGCGGCGTGAGGAGAACGAGTCGTTTGACAGCCGTTCACCCTGTAGGCGGCGCCGTCGTCTCGACCGGCGTCCGACGTCGTGTTCACTCCGATTGAACGGCTACGAGAACATCAGGTTCACTTCGATCGTGTTCGCCGTCGACAGTAACTGATCCTGGAAGTCGGTCTTCTCCCACTTGTTCTCGAGTTGGTGCTGTGGTCCGGCGACGCTGACGGCTCCGAAGACGGTCCCGTCCGTGTCCAGTATCGGCGCGCCGATCGCATTGATTCCGGGCAGATACTCCCCGCGAGTGTACGCGACGCCCTCGTCGCGAACCGTCGCGAGCTCTTCGAAGAGCGTCTCTCGGTCGGTGATCGTCTTCTCGGAGAACGCGGGGAGCCCCCACTCGTCGATGATCTCGTCGACGCGCTCCTCGGAGAAGTGTGCGAGCATGGCCTTGCCGCCGGCCGAATTGTGGAGGTAGGTGTGCGTCCCGACGCCGATGTCGCTCGTGAACGAACGAGCACCCTCGCCGGTGTTGATGACCGTCCCGAGCCCGTTCTGGTGTGTTGAACAGAGCACTCGTTCCCCCGTTTCGTCCGCGAAGTCGTCGATGGGCGCGTCGGACGCCGCGTACAGCGGTTCGGCGTGTTTGACGTGTTCGCCGAAGGAGAGAAATCGCAGACTTAGTCGATACTCGTCGCCCTCTTGGACCACGTATCCCTTCGAGCGCAACGTCGTCAGATGGGCGTGGACCGTACTCTTCGCCAGTCCCGTTCGCTCGGTGAGCGCCGTCACACCGGCTCCTTCGGCCTGCCACAGCGCCTCGAGCACGTCGAGCGTTTTGACTACCGCTTCGATCCGCGTCCCCCCGTCCGTGCCTGCCGTTGCCATACTTTACGTTCTACGAAGTGAACTAAAACTGTTCCGCTCTGCTGAACGCTATCTCTCCGTGAAAAAATCATGTGGAACCCTCGTCTTCGGTTGTTACCGTCTGAATCGCCCGAATTCGTGCGTATCGATCGATTCGCCGTCATTGAAAGACTATAACACGGTAACGCTTAAGTATCGAGTTATGTGTGATATGGTATGGACTTTAGCGAACCGTCCGAAGCCGTGCAGATCAAGAAGGCGCTCGACGATTTCATCGACCAGGAAGTCGCTCCCCTCGAGAACGAGTACGATCAGTTTCTCGGCGCCGACTACGAGAAGGAGATCGTCGACGACGAGCATCGGCAGGTCCCCGAGTATCGAAACATCGTCGAACAGATCCGACAGAAATCCGTCGAAGCGGGTTTCTACGGGATGACGATGCCCGAGGAAGTCGGCGGCGGCGACGTCGACATCCTCACTCGAGCGATCGTCGGCGAGCACATGTCGAACCGGCCGCCGGGCTTCCACAGCTCGATTTTCGGCGGTGCCGGCGGCCCGACGCCCATTTTGCTCGCCTGTGACGACCGACAGCGCGAGGAGTACCTCGAGCCGCTGATGGACGGCGAGATCACGACCTGTTTCGCGCTGACCGAGCCGGGCCACGGCAGCGACGCGCACTACATGGACACCAGTGCGGAGAAAGACGGCGACGAGTGGGTGATCAACGGGCAGAAGTGTTACATCACGAACGGCCCGTACGCCGATTTCACGATGGTGTTCGCCCGGACGAGCGGCGAGGACGGCGACCTCAGCGGCATCACGTGCTTCCTCGTCGACGACGACAACCCGGGCTTCGAGGTGGGCACGATCCACCGCGCGATGGGGATGACCCCCGGAACGCACTCGGAGCTGTACTTCAGCGACTGCCGCGTCGGCGAGGAGCAGGTGCTGGGCGAGGTCGACAAAGGGTTCCAGTCCGCGATGGACTGGATCGGCGGCGGCCGGATCAACATCGCCGCCGGCTCCGTCGGGACGGCGCAGTTCCTGCTCGACATGTCGGTCGAGTACGCCCGCGAGCGGGAGACGTTCGAGAAAAAGATCGGCCATCGGCAGGGCGTCTCGTTCCAGCTGGCCGAGCTCGCGACGGACATCGAGCAGGTCCGCCAGCTCTACCGCTACGCCGCGTGGAAGATGGACAACGGCGAGCGCGCCCGCAAGGAGGAGTCGATGGCGAAACTCCGCGGCGCGAAGCTCGCGAACGACGCCGCCGACATCGCGATGCAGGTCCACGGCGGCGCCGGCTTCATGAAGGATCTCCCGATCGAACGCAACTACCGCTCGGCCCGCGTCTTCCGCATCTTCGAGGGCACCGACGAGATCCAGAAGCGGACGATCGCCCGGGAACTCATCTAAGGGTCGACGATGGACGACCCGACGGAACGGCGAACGAAAGCCCCCGCGTCGCAGGTCTCGCGGCTCGACTTCGACATCGAGTGGCCGCCGAAACACGCCGCGGCCTACCTCGTCGAGGAACCGGGTCCGGTCCTGATCGACACCGGCGACCCGGAGGACCGCGGCGAAACGACCGTCCGCGAGGGGCTGGCCGCGAAGGGGTACGACCCCGGGGACGTCGAGGCGGTCGTCGTCACCCATCCTCACAGCGACCACATCGGACAGGTGCCGCTGTTACGCGAGGCCGGCGCGACGGTGTACGCCCCCCAACCCGTCCTCGAGCAACTCGAGCGCGACCCGGCCGACCTCGCGGAGGGCGTCCGCGAGATCGGCCACTCGGCGGGCTACCACGGCGAGGCGATCGAACGCGAGGTCGAACGCGCCCAGTCGTCACTGCGGCGCAACCGGCGGTTGCTCGCGCCCGACGAGGCCGTCCCCTTCGAGTTCGACGAGCCGTTTACGGTCGCGGGCCGCGAGTTCGAGGCCGTGCACACCCCTGGCCACCAGATCCATCACGCGAGCCTGGCGACCGAACTCAACGGCGAGCGCGCGCTGTTCAGCGGCGACGCGCTCATCGAGCCGTTCCGGCCCGGCGCGATCCACGTCGGCATCGACTACGGCGCCTACGATGCCGTCGACGCGTTCCACCGCGCGATGGACCGACTCGAGGGCCGCAACGTCGACCGGGTCTATCCCGGTCACGGTCCCGTCTTCACCGACTACGAGGGGGCGATCGAGAGCACGCGGTCGGCGCTCGAGTCGCTCACGGGCGAGACGTTCGAGGCGGTCGCGAGCGTCGGCCCCGCGACGCCGATGGAGCTCACGCGCCACCGCGCCGGCGAGGTCCGGTATCCCGCGCAGTTGCTCGACACGCTCGGTGCGCTCGGCACGCTCGAGGTCCGAGACCGGATCGAGTACGAGGACCGCGACGGCGTCCGCTACTACTCGGTCAGAAAGGCCTCGCCGTGATCGAGCGGGAGGACGACCCGATCGGCGATGCCGCCGTAGACGTCCTCCGCCTCCGCGAGTAACGCTTCGGGCGGCGCTTCGATCGCGAACGTCGCCACCATCTCGTCGGTGACCAGATCGGTCATCTCGTCCCAGCGCTGCTCCTTCGAGAGTTCGTGTAACTCCTCGCCGACGGAGCGCCAGCCGTGGTGGGCGAGCACGTCGTGGTAGGTGCGGGTGCTGCCGTAGAAGGCGATGCGCCGGCGCACCGCCGCCCGTGACTGCTCGCGCTCCTCCTCGGTGTCACCGGTCACGACGAACGGGCTCGCCGAAAGCGACACGTCCTCGAGCGACCGATCCCCGCGGTCGGCCCCGTCGGCGACGGTCGGTGCGATGACATCGTCGGTGTAGCCGGGGGTGTTGAAGACGTGCATATCCAGCCCGTCGCAGAGCTCGCCCGCGAGCCGGATGTTGTACTCGTTGACGCCCGCGATGTAGATCGGCACGTCGGGGTGGTCGATCGGTCCCGGATTGAAGTTGTCCGTCATGAGCGAGAACGAGTAGTGCTCGCCCTGGTAGTCGAGATCGGCCTCGCCCTGAAAGACGTCGAAGATGTGCTGGAGGGACTCGACGACCTCGCGCAGTCTGGGCCCCGGTGATTCCCAGTCGACGCTGAACCGGCGCTCGTTGTGGCCCTTGACCTGCGTACCGATCCCGAGGACGAACCGGCCGTCGGAGTACTGCGCGAGGTCCCAGGCGCTGTAGGCAAGCGCCATCGGACTGCGAGTGAACGACAGCGCGATGCGGGTCCCCTGCCGGATCTCGTCGGTCCGGTCCGCGATCAGCGGATGCGGCAGGAACGCGTCGTTGTCCATCTCGGGCGTCCAGACGCCGTCGAAGCCGAGTTCCTCCGCGCGAGCGGCCGCGTCGCCGGAGTCGGTCGATAAGCCGGGTACCATCGCGTCGATGCGAAGGTCAGACATACGCGATGCTCGACGTGACGGGGCTTCAATCTATGGCCGCGTTTCGCGTCCGCGGCCGGAAAGCGAGCGCCGTTTTCCGGCTCAGACGACGCGGTTCTCGAGGGCTTCGCCCTCGCGAAACCGATCGTAGTTCCGGACGAAGACGTCGGCACAGCGCTCCCAGTAGTGGGGCGTGCTGCCGGCCATGTGCGGCGTCACGAGCACGTCGTCGCGATCCCACAGCGGCGACTCCTCGGGCAGGGGCTCCTCCTCGAAGACGTCCAGCGCGGCCCCGCCGAGTCCGTCGGCTTCGAGCGCGTCGACGAGCGCGGACTGGTCGACGACGCCGCCGCGCGCGATGTTGACGAGTACGGCGTCGTCCGAGAGCGCCGCCAGCGCGTCGGCGTCGATCAGCCCCCGCGTCTCGTCGGTCAGCGGACAGGCGAGCACGAGGTAGTCGCTCTCGGCGAGGACGGACTCGAGCCCGTCAGTTCCGTAGATCTCGTCGACGCCCTCGGGTGCGTCGGTCGGATCCCGTTTGGTCCCGATCACGCGGGCGTCGAAGGTCTGGCAGTAGTCGGCCACCGTCGAGCCGATCGCACCGACGCCGACGATCCCGACCGTTCGATCGCCGAGTTCGCCGCCCGTATACCGGTTCCACTCCCGGCGGTGCTGTTGTGCGACCGCGCGATCGAAGCGCCGCTCGAAGTGGAGCAGATAGCCGAGCACCTGCTGGCCGATCGGCTTCGCGTGGATCCCCGAGACGCTCGTCAGCGCCACGCCGCGGTCCGCCAGCGCGTCGTGATCGTAGCGATCGGTGCCGGCGCTGAGCGCCTGCACCCACTCGAGGTCGGCGGCCGCCTCGAGCGCGTCGTCCGGGACCCAGTGGGTGACCAGTACCGACGCGTCGACGACGGTCTCGAGTAACTCGTCCCCGTCCTCGACGTGGACGAGGTCGATCTCGGGTCGCCGCTCCCGGATCTCCTCGGTGACGAGGGGCCCGCCGCCACCGAGGATGTGGGGCGTGACGATGACTCGCACGATCTACTGTCCCTCCGCCTCCTCGCCGTCCTCGAGCCTGTACTTCTGGATCTTCCCGGAGGTCGTCCGCGGGAGTTCCTCGATGAACTCGACCTCGCGGGGGTGTTTGTAGGAGGCGACGTTGTCGAGGAAGTAGTCCGTGATCTCCTCGGCGGTCACGTCTTCGCCGGGCTCGACGCCCGGCGCGGTGACGACGTAGGCCTTCGGCACTTCGTTGCGCCGCTCGTCGGGGATTCCGACGACCGCGCCCTCCGCGACGGCCTCGTGTTCGGCCAGGAGTTCCTCGAGCTCGCTCGGGTAGATGTTGTAGCCGGCGGAGTTGATCATGTGTTTCTTCCGGTCGACGATCTCGTAGTAGTTGTCCGCGTCCCGGCGGGCGATGTCGCCCGTGCGGAAGAAGCCGTCCTCGGTGAACGCCCGCTCGGTCGCCTCGGGCATGTCGTGGTACCCCTTCATCACCTGCGGGCCGCGGACGAGGAGCTCCCCTTCCTCGCCGATGCCGACGGTCTCGCCGCTGCCGTCGACGATGATCGCCTCGGTCATCCGCGTCGGCTGGCCGATCGTGCCGTGGCGCAGGCCGAACGTCGAGCCGCTCTGGGAGTGGGTCGCGCCGTTCGTCTCCGTCAGCCCGTACCCCTCGCTCATCTCGACGCCGGCGGTCTCCTCGAACTCCTCCTGGACCGCGACGGACATCTTCGCGCCGCCTTCGCCGGCCGACTCGAGGCTGGTGAGGTCGTACTCGCCGAAGCGCTCGCTGTTGATCATGTCGACGTACATCGCGGTGACGCCGACGTAATGCGTGATACCTTCCTCCTCGATCAGCGCCATCGCGGTGTCGCCGTCCCAGTTGGCCGCGCTCCGGAGGTAGACGCTCCCGCCGCGGACGAGGGGTTGCCACGCGGTGTGGGTGAAGCCGGTGATGTGGTACAGCGGCAGCCAGACGAGGCTGCGCACGTCCTCGTCGTCGAGCGCGTGGTCCTGGGAGAGCACCGAGAACGTCTGTGCGCGGAAGTTTCGGTGAGTCAGCTGGACGCCTTTCGGTTTGCCCGTCGTCCCCGAGGTGTAGGGAAGCAACGCCACGTCGTCGTCGTCGCGCTCGACGAACGTCTCCTCGCCGCGAACGCCGTCGAAGGCCCGAAACTCGTCGGTATCGGTGCCGACCGAGATGACGACCGGATCCCGGTCGATTTCGGCGAGTGCCTCCTCGAGGAAGGGCTCTAACGCCTCGTGGGTGAGCACGGCCGACGCGTCGGTATCCTCGAGCTGATAGGTCAGCTCCCGCTTGCGGTACTGCGGGTTGACCGGCGAGACGATCACGCCGGCCTTGAACGCGCCGAGCGCGCCGATCAGGTACGGCGGGCAGTTCGGTAAGTACTGCAGCATCACGTCGCCGGGTTCGATTCCGAGGTCGGCCAGTCCGCCGGCGAAGCGCGAACTCTCCGCTTTGAGATCGTCGTGGGTGAGCGTCTGCCCGTGATACTCGATCGCCTGCGCGTCGCCGTGGAGCCGGGCGGTTTCGTCGTGGAGCCGCGCGACGTTCCCGGCTCTGGCACCCTTGCTAACGCTTGCCAAGTCCATGACGAATGGCACCACGGAACGCTATAAAATAGTATCTATGTCTGGCAAGAAATCGGTGCCCAGTTCGGCAGTCCGTTGTCTCCCAGCGACTCACCGCTTACCAACGGTGTAGGCGTCCGGCGCTGTCGCGGCGTCGTCACGTGCCGAGCCCCCTAACCGATTACGCGACTCGAGCGGCGCGTGCTGTGGTATCGTTCATCATAAACTATTTGCGTTCGGTCGAGATATCGGATATCGATGATACGATCCGCCGGACGGAGGAACACCTGTGGCTGAACCGATCCTCGCGGGCGTCGCCGAGAGCGAACTCGGCGAGACGCCCGACCGTAACTGGCTCGATAACGCGGCGATCGCGACCGTCCGCGCGCTCGAGGACGCCGGTTGTCCCCTCGCGGATGTCGACGGCGTCGCGGTCGCGGGTGGCGACGACTACATGCCGGCGCTGGTGCTTTCGGAGTACCTCGACCTCGACGAGCCCTCCTTCCTCGAGGGGACCGAGATCGGCGGCTCGTCGTTCGAGCACTTCTGCGGGCACGTTCGCGACGCGATGACCCGCGGCGAGGCCGACGTGGTGGTCATCGCCTACGGTTCGACGAGCAAGACCGGTCCCGGTCGGGATCGGTCGCTCGAGGAAACCCACCCGGTCGACGGCTTCGTCCGCCCGACGGGGCTGTTCCGGCCGCCGGGAGCCTACGCGATGGCGGCCCGCCGGCACATGCACGAGTACGGCACCACCGAGGAGCAACTCGCGGCGGTCGCCGTCGCGACCCGCGAGTGGGCCTCCATGAATCCGAAAGCGGCCCAGCGGGAGCCGATCACGGTCGAGGACGTCCTCGAGTCCCGGCAGATCGCGGAGCCGTTCAACCTGCTCGACTGCTGTCTCGTCTCGGACGGCGGCGGCGCGGTCGTCCTCGTCAGCGAGGAGAAAGCCGCGGAACTCGGCGTTCCGGAGATAGCCGTCGCGGGC
This sequence comes from Natrinema sp. LJW11, assembly GCF_056135975.1. Taxonomy (NCBI): domain Archaea; kingdom Methanobacteriati; phylum Methanobacteriota; class Halobacteria; order Halobacteriales; family Natrialbaceae; genus Natrinema; species Natrinema sp. LJW11. Next base: position 75,296 of record NZ_JBWBDM010000008.1, read on the forward strand.
GTCGCCTCGACCAGCACCCACCGGCAGGATATCAGCGAAATGCCGGACATGACGACCACCGGCGCGGCCGTGACGGGACCGAAGGCCTTCGAGCAAGCCGGAATTACCCACGACGACGTCGACATCGCCGAGATTTACGACTCGTTTACCTACACCGCCCTGGTCACCCTCGAGGACCTGGGCTTTTGCGAGAAGGGCGACGGCGGCGAGTTCGTCTCGGGCGGAACGACCGCCCCCGGCGGCGAACTGCCGATGAATACCCAGGGCGGCGGGCTCTCCTACTGTCACCCCGGTCACTTCGGGGTGTTCGTCCTCATAGAGGCCGCCCGTCAGCTTCGGGGCGACTACACGGGCGACCGCCAGGTCGACGACGCCGAGGTGGCGGTCGCCCACGGTACCGGGGGCTTACTCTCCTCGAGCAGCACCGTCGTCTTACGGAGGGAAACATGAGCGCCCCGGTGGACGACCGCCGCGATGAGTGGGAGGGGCCGGTGCCGGTCCCGACCGGTGCGACGACGCCATTCTGGGCGGGCACGCTCGAGGGTGACCTCCGCTATCAGGCGTGTGACTGCGGCCACCGCCAGCTGTACCCGCGGGCGGTCTGTACCGCCTGCGGGGCCGAGGACCCGCCGTTCGAAGACGGCGAAGGCGTCGGGACGATCTACACCTACACCGTCTGCCACGTCCCCGGCGAACCCGGCTTCGGCGATCGGACGCCCTACGTCGTCGGCGCGATCGACCTCGCCGAGGGACCGCGGCTGCTCGCGCTGCTCGACGCCGACCCCGACGACCTCGAGATCGGTGCGTCGGTCGCGGTCACCTTCTGGCGGATCTCCGACGAGGCGGCGATGCCGGTGTTCGTGCCGGAATAAAACTCGACCGCGTCTTTTTCATTCGAGGTCGGCCGTCGCCGTCCCGGTCAGCAGCGTCTCGCCGTCGGTCGTCCGGGCCTCGAGTTCGGTCTCGACCGTTCCCGCGTCGCGATCGATCTCGCCGACCTCGCCGGTCGCGACGACCGTGTCACCGGGGAAGACCCGGGACTGGAACCGGACGCCGAAGCTCGTCACGTCCCGCAGGTCGAACCAGTTCGCGACGACGCGGGAGGTGATCCCGGCGGTGAACATCCCCTGCCCGAAGACGCTCTCGTTGCCCGCACCCGTGGCGAACGGCTCGTCGTAGTGAATCGGGTTGAAGTCGCCGCTGGCCCCGGCGTACTTCACGAAGTGCTGGCGCTCGAGGTCTTCGACGACGACCGTCGGGCCGGTCGCGCCGGGCTCGAGATCGGTGACGTCGGTGACGCGATCGAACTCGCCGACCGTCGGTGACGGCGCGTCCGGCTCGGCGACGGCGGTGCCGCCGTTGGCTTCGGTCGGTTCCGACGCGTCGGCGTCGCCCTCGGCCGCGCTCTCGTCGCCGCCGTCTTCGATCGCGCCCTCCGTTTCGATCGCCGTCGAGCGGTCGGTCAGGACGAGTTCGCCGTCCGGCGTCCGGTACTCGGTCTCGAGGACGGCGAAGGTCATCGTCCCCGCTCGTCCCCCTTCGCGCTGGAAGATGTCCGCGAGGGTGGTCGTCCCCTCGAGGACGTCGCCGACGTAGACGGGGCGTTCGTACTCGTGGGCCTGCTCGCCGTGGATGACGTACTCCGGCTGGAAGGCGAGGTCGAAGCCCTTCCCGTCGACGTCGTCCGGGGTGTACCGCGGGAAGCGGGCGACCTGCGAGTAAGTCAGCGGCGCGGGGACGCGGTCGTGGCCCCGCTCGGCGGCGACCGACTCGTCGCGGAAGACGGGGTCGTCGGCGGTGATCGCCCGCGCGAACTCCTCGACCTTGCCCGGCTCGATGCGGAACGCCTCGGCCGTGACCGTGGTGTCGCCGACCATCGCCTCGAGTTCCTCGATGGGCTTATTCGGCATGGTAGCCCTCCGTGGCTTCTGGGCCGGTCGCAGGCTGTTCGGTCGTCACGTCGCGTCGCACCTCGGTGCTGTGGCCGCGTTTCATTGCCGACACGGTTTGTGGACGACTGCCATAACAGTACCCTTCTCGGACGCTTTCACGGGGACTGCTCGGGAGACCGTCTCGGTCGAGTTGTCAGCGTCGGGCTTCTTTCGGTGACGACGCGACGACGAGTACGCTGCTATCGTGGCAACACAGAGTAGCCACGCCCTCCCCAGCCGATTCGCTCGCACGACTCGCTCGCTCATCCAACGGAAGACGCTTCGCGCCTTCCGAGCAGTCGCTCGTTCCGTCTGCTCACGGGCCGACGGCCCGTTCGCATGGTATGCGAGATCGAAGATCTCGCACTACTCGCGACGACCTCGCACGGCGTTGTCGGCCGACTGAGCGGTAGCGAAGTCGGCCGCCGGCGCGCGCCACCGCATGTCGACTGGTCGAATAGCTTATACCGGCGGTCGATGAACACGGAGACGATCATGGCAGTGACTAACATACTCGGATATGGAGAACGGTCAGTAGAACGAACGAGCGTCGCGGAGGACGACCGATGACGGTCGACCAGTTCAGCGTCGACGGACAGACGGCGATCGTCACGGGTTCCTCGAGCGGCATCGGGAAGATGATCGTCGAGCGCTTCGCCGCCGACGGCGCGAACGTGGTCGTCACCTCGCGGGAGATGGAGAACGTCGAACCGGTCGCGGACGCGATCAACGAGAGCGAGCGGCCGGGCGAGGCGATCGCGATCGAGTGCGACGTGACGGAGCGAGACGCGGTCCAGCAGCTGATCGACGAGACCGTCGACGAGTTCGGCGGCCTCGACATTCTGATCAACAACGCGGGAGCGAGCTTCCAGGCCCCGCCCTCGGAGATCAGCGAGAACGGCTGGAAGACCATCGTCGACATCAACCTGCACGGGACCTTCCACTGCTCGCAACTCGCCGTCGAGTACATGCGGGACAACGGCGGCGGCCGGATCGTCAACTTCGCCAGCGTCGCGGGCACTCGCGGTTCGAAGACGATGAGCCACTACGGCGCGGCCAAGGCCGGCGTCGTCAACTTCACCACCTCGTCCGCGGCCGACTGGGCCGAGGACGGCATCTGGGTCAACTGCATCGCGCCCGGCCTCGTCGCCACCGAGGGCGTCCGCACCCAGATGGGCGTCGAGGACGACGCCGACGAGATCGCCCGCACCACCCCCGATCGAACCATCGGTAAACCCGAGGAGGTCGCCGACCTCGCGCAGTTCCTCGCCAGCCCCGCCTCGTCGTACATGGTCGGCGAGACGATCGAGATCAAGGGCATCCCCCGCCTCGGCGAGTAACGACGATCGCCTCGAGACCGCCGGCTCGAGGCGATGCCCGGCCGCGCGGGACGGGGCCGAAAGACGAACGGTGGCGTACTTCGAAAGACGAACCGTGTTACCAGTACCCGCACACTTTTCAGGTCGAACGATAAATCAGGGGCAACATGGAGCTCGATATCGTCTCCGCGGAGACGCTCATGGAGTCGCCCTACGACGGCAACGTGGCCAACCTCCTCGAGCGGGCCGTAACCGAACACCCGGATGCGACCGCGATCGAACACGCCGGCGAGACCATCACGTATCGCGACTTCGGCGATCGGGTCGCGCGCTTCGCCGACGGGCTCCGTGAACTCGGCCTCGAGGCCGGCGACCGGGTCGGCGTCTACATGCCCAACGGGATCCCCTTCTGTACCGTGGCCTGGGCCTGCTGTCACGCCGGGATTATCGCGAGTCCGCTGAACCCCGAGTACCGCCGTCGCGAGATCGAGTACCAGCTCGAGCACGCCGACGCCGAAGCGGTTCTGATCGAGGGCGAGGCGGACGACTACGTCCGCGAGGCCGTCGCGGACCTCGAGACGGAGATCGTCAGCGCGACGGCCGCGGAGGACCACCACTCGTTGCCCGCCCTCGGCGACGCCGACGCCGCCGGGAACGCCGCCGTCGTCGACCGCGCGGACGACGACGTCCTCCTTCAGCCCTACACGTCGGGGACGACGGGGCGACCCAAGGGCGTCTTGCTGACCCACCGCAACTTCCGGGTCCAGATCGCACAGAGCGTCTCGAGTTACAGCGCCGGCCCGATCGAGGGCGACGGGATCATCGTTCTCCCGATGTACCACATCACTGGAATGCTCGGGATGATGGCCTCCCTGTGTGCCGGCCGGACGCTGCACCTGCTCCGGCCCGACCAGTGGGACCCCGAACTGGTGCTCCGAAAACTCGACGAACACGACATTCCGTCCTTCGTCGGCGTCGCCGCGATGTTCGTCGATCTGCTCGAGGCCCACGACCCCGACGAGTACGACCTGTCGACGCTGATCAAGGCGGGGCAGGGCGGAGACAAGCTCCCGAAACCGACCCAAGAACAGTTCGAGGAGGCGTTCGACGTGCCGCTCACCGAGGGGTACGGGCTGACCGAGACGACCGCGACGAGCCACACGATCCGGTGGTCGTCGCTCGGTAACCGGCCCGGCAGCGTCGGCCAACCGGTGGGCCACACCCGCTCGAAGGTCGTCGACGAGGACGGCAACGAGGTCGACCCCGGCGAGGAAGGCGAGATCCTCATCGCCGGCTCGCAGGTGATGAAGGGCTACTACGAGAATCCCGAGGCCAACGAGGCGGTCTTCACCGAGGACGGCTTCTTCCGGACCGGCGACATCGGGACCCGCGACGAGGACAACTACTACTACATTAAGGGTCGCGAGAAGGAGATGATCCTGACCGGCGGGTACAACGTCTACCCCCGGGAGATCGAGGACCTGCTCTACGATCACCCCGAGATCCACGAGGCCGCGGTCTTCGGCCTTCCCGACGAGCGCCGGGGCGAGACCGTCGCCGCCGCCGTCACCCCCGCGGAGGGCGCGGAGATCACCGCCGAGGACGTCGAAGCGTACGTCCTCGACGAACTCGCGCCCTACAAACACCCCCGCATCGTCGAGGTCCGCTCGGAACTCCCCAAGACCGGCAGCGGGAAGATCCGCAAGACGACCTTGCGCGACGAGTTCGTCGCTGACCGCGGACTCGAATCGTGAGCTATCTGTACCCGGGCGCTCGAGTCGGTACATATCACGACGATGTCTGAGGACCACACCTACTCGACGGCGGAGATCAGGACGATCGCGCTCGCGGTCATCGCCGGCGTCTTCTTCGGCGGCGTCGCGACCGGCGTCGCCTTTCCCACGCTCCCGCTGCTCGACGAGAAGCTCGTCATCTCCGCGATTATGCTGAGCCTGATTCTCTCGGCCAATCGGATCGCCCGGCTGTTCATGAACACGCCGGCCGGGACGATCATCGACCGGGTCGGCGCGCGGAAACCGATGATCTTCGGGCTGTTCACGCAAGCGCTGGCTCCCTTCGGCTACGTCGTCGGTCTGCACACGCCCCCGACCGACCTCGGAACGCTGCCGATACTCGGCGACGTGTCGCTGCCGGGCGTCGTCTTCGTCCTCTCGCGGCTGTTCTGGGGGGTCGGCAGCGCGTTCGTCTTCATCGGCGCGTTCGCGACGATCACGTACGTCACGACGGCTAACAACCGCGGTCGCTGGGTCGGCTACATGCGCGGCGGCCAGTCGCTGGGGTTCCCGACCGGGCTCGTCCTCGGCGGCCTCCTGACCGATCTCGCGAGCATGCAGACGGCGTTTCTCACCGCCGGCGTGCTCGCGCTGCTGGCCGGGATCATCGCGACGCTCGTGTTGCCGGACGTTCACGCCGGTGCGGAGGGTCGGGCCGCGAAACTCCGCGAAGTCCCGGCGTTGCTCGCCAGCAATCCGACCGTCCTCCTGATCGGCTACGGCAACTTTACCGTCCGCTTTCTCTGGGGCGGTATCATCCTCTCGACGCTCGCCCGCTACGCGAGCGATTACGGCCTCGAGCTGTCCGCCCTTGGCGCTGCCGGGATCAGCGGGGTGGTGATGGGACTGGGTGTCGTGACGTCGGGATCGCTGACGGTTGTTACCGGCTGGGTATCGGATCTGGTCAGCGACCGGACGCTGCTGACGGTCCCCGCATTCCTGTCGATGGGCGCGGGCTTCCTGATCATCGCCTACGTCCCGACGATCGAAGCGCTGCTCGGGGCGATCGTCCTCGTCGGCGGCGGCATGGGCGCGGCCGCGCCCGCCATGCTCGCGATCATGGGCGATCTCACGCCAGGCGACGAGCTCGGCCGGATGGGCGGTGCCTATCAGGTGATGGGTGACATCGGGCTCAGCCTGGGTCCGTTGATCGCGATTCCGGCCGTCGATAGCTGGTTCGGCTACCAGACGACCTACGTGCTCTGTGCCGCGCTCGTCTTGAGTTGCCTGACGATCGTCTCGTTGCCGCTGTTGCGCAATCCCGAGGTCTCGCGAACGGGAGTGAAAGCGGACTAGGACGGCAGTCACTGCATCGATCGACGGCCGTCCGGCGCGGTTCGGAGCCGGGACCCCTCCTCACGTGTACGAAGCTTTCATGTTCGGCCGCGGCTATTGTTACATACAACCATGACAAAGTCCCGCACGGGAGGGGTGGCTGCCCGGGCGCGCCCGTGGCTCCCCGCAGTCGCCGTGGCGCTCGCCGCGGGGCTGGGCGCCGTCGGGGGATCGTACCTATCCGTCGGCCGACGGCCGGCATTCATCGTAGTGCCGTTCGATCGACTCGTGTTGCTCCTCAGCCCCGACGCGCTCGTGGCCTTTGCGATCACCCAACTCGGGACGCTCGGTCACCAGCTGGCCTTCCTGACGGCCATCGCAGCGACCTGCGCGGTCTTCGGGCTGGCTGCCCTGCCCGGCGCGGCGTTCCTGCTGGGTCGCGGCCCGGCTCCCGGCGCGCTGTCTCGAGGCGGCAGAGCTTCTCTCGGCGTACTCCTCGGGACGCTCACCCCGGCCGTCGTCGCGTACGGACTGACGCGCTCGCAGCCGTCGACGCTCGGCGTTGCCGCCGGTGCGGGATTCGTTTTACTCGCGACGGCCGGAACGTCCGCGCTGCTCGGCGGTGACGGCCGCTCCCTCGGTTCCCCCGCCCGGCGACGCGTCCTCGGAGCCGTCGGTTCGGCGATCGGCGTAGGCGGGCTCGCACTCTTCGTTCAGGGCACCGGCGAGGAGTCGTTCCCCTCGCCCCTCGAGATCCCCGAGGACGCCCGTCCCGAGGTCCGGGAGCTGCTCGCGCGGGCGAAAGAGCAGTCGTTCGGTGTCGAGGGACTCGAGCCGCTGGTCAGCACGAACTTCTACGAGGTCGACATCCGCAACGTCGATCCCGACGTCGACCCCGAGGAGTGGTCTCTCTCGATCACGGGCGCGGTCGCGGAGCCGGCCGAGTACGATTTCTCTGACTTCGAGGCCATGCCCCTCGAGGATCGCTTCGCGACGCTGCGGTGCGTCGGCGACCAGCTCAACGGCTGGCAGATGGACACCGCGCTCTGGAGCGGCGTCTCCGTCCGGCAGCTCCTCGAGGCGGCGGAGCCGGCGGGCGATCGAGTCATCTTGCACGGAGCCGACGGCTACTACAACGAGTTCCCGATCGATGCGCTGTGGCCGGGGCTGTTGGCCTATCGAATGAACGGACGGCCGCTGCCGCGGGCACACGGCGCGCCGGTGCGCGCGCTCGTCCCGGGCCACTGGGGTGAGGTCAACGTGAAGTGGCTGACCGAGATCGAAGTTCGTGACGAGGACACGACGGGGTACTGGGAGCAGCGGGGCTGGCACGGTACCGGCCCGGTCAACACCGTGGCCAAGCTCTGGCAGACCCACTCCCTGGGAAGCGGCCGCTACGAGGCGGCCGGCCACGCCTACGCCGGAACCCGAGGTATCGAGGCCGTCGAAGTTTCGACCGACGAGGGCGACAGCTGGGCCGATGCCGAACTCTCCGAGCCCCTCCCCGGTGACGACGTCTGGCGGCAGTGGCGCCACGAGTACGGGGCTGGCGGGACCCACGAGGTGATCGTTCGGGCCCGCGACGGCGACGGGAACCTCCAGATCCCCGAGGAAGACGGCCCGAAGCCCGACGGTGCGACCGGATGGGTTTCCGAGACCGTCCGACCGCAGTGACCGCCTGGCAGCAATTCGACGGTCGGTGATCGGCGTCTGCGAGCGGAGCCGCGGCGATCGACGCTGAAACCACCGGGATATACCCTATGAAAAAACGTGAACGTTTATATGGTTGTGGTGAGTTGTTGGCAATGGACAATCAGCCTTGAGAAATGATGACACGGAACAACATCAATAGACGGCGGGTGCTTACGGGAACTGGTGCTGGAATCGCTGCGGCGATGGCTGGCTGCCTGGGTGGTGGTGGCGGTGACGACGAGATTCACTTCATCACAGACTACTACACGTCCGCGTGGGAAGCCAACTGGGGAGACCTCGAGTCGGAGTTCGAGGACGAAACGGACATGCAGATAAACATCGAGGAGGGCGGGATGTCCGGCACGCAAGAGGGTCGGCTCGCCGAGCTGATTCAGGCGAACGATCCCCCGGACGCGAACACCTCGACCTTCGATCAGGTGGCCGACATCTGGGAGACCGATCAGTTGGACACCGTCAACGACGTCGTCTCGTCGATCGAAGAGGTCAACGGCGAGATCAACACCGACGCGTTCCTCGGGGAGGGTGACGAGATTTACCAGATTCCGCACGGACTGTACGTCTCGAACTTCCAGTACAGAGCGGACATCTACCAGGAACTCGGGCTATCGGAGCCGGAGACCTTTCAGGACATCCTCGACAACGCGCAGGCGATCGACGAGTCCGAATTCGAGACGCGCGGCTACGGGCTGGCCGGACGGAAGGCCGGCAAAAGCCAGGACGAGTTCCTCGTCATGCTGGCGAGCGCGGGCGTCTCCGGTATCGGCCTTCGCTGGCAGGATCCGGACGCGCGCGAGGAACTCGAGGTCCACTTCCCCGAAGAGGAGGTGACGACGGTGCTGCAGTTCATGCAGGACCTCTCCGAGTACTCCTACGAACCGACGCAGATCGGTTGGGCGGATTCGCTCACCCACTGGGTGGAGGGAGAGTACGCCCAGTGTTACCACCTCAACGCGTGGCCGGTGGGCGTCACCGCGCAAGCTGCCGAGGCGAACGACAGCGACGCGCTGCGCGGGCTGGCCAAGGCGACCCAGATCAGAGCGTACCCGACGTGGGAGGAAATCGACAAGGAGCAGAACTGGCTGAGCGATCCGGCCCCCGACGGCTACCACATCTTCACGAACGGTGACAGACCGGACGAGGCCAAGGAGTGGTTCGAGTGGCTCTACGCAGACAGTATGGAACGGACCGTGAGCTTCTACGAGACGGATCCGGGTCGGTTCCTGCCGACGTACTCCAACGTCCTGGAGTCCGAGGAGTTCCAGAACCAGGACATCTTCCAAGCACACCCGCACCTGCTCGAAAAGGTCGAGTACACCCAGAACGAGATCTGGGAGAACCACTACGGCAACGTCGACGAAGCCAACCTCGCCTCGCCCGAGGCGTTGTACATGCAACGGCAGTGGTTCTACGGCGAGATGGTCAACAGGGTTGTCACCGGGGACGACGTTCAGGAGACCTACGAGTGGGGACTCGGAAAACTCGAGGACGCGTTTACAGAGGCCCAAGAGAACTTCGCCTGATCGGTCGACGCGACACCTCATTTAACTGTCTTCGGCACAGGACCGGATCGTTTACGAATAACCGTGAGATTAACATACATGGATGAAGAGGAAGCCTAGATATGGCCGGTGAAACTGGAGAAACGATTCAACCTCGCAGGGAGTACATTCCGTGGGACGATCTCCCCGTCGAACGGGAGACGATCGTCGGTATCGGGACGGTTCTCCCCGTCGCCGTACTGTACTTTCTTATTGCGGTGCTTCCGATCGCGTTCGCGTTCTGGGCATCGCTACACGATATTCACACGCTCAGCCCAGTGTGGGAGTGGGCCGGCCTCGATAACTACCGCGAGGTCCTGGAGATCGACACGTTCAGGGCCTCGCTGTGGAGAGGAGTCGTGTACATGGTCGGCAGTACAACTCTACAGCTGATCGTCGGTCTGTGGATGGCGCTCGTGCTCAACCGCATCACGCGCGGGCAGAAGCTGCTGACCGCGGTGGTCTTTACCGCCTACCTGATCCCGACGATCATCGTCTCGCTGGTGGCGCTTCGCGTGCTCGACCCGGCAGGCGGCGTGTTCCAGATGATCGGTGCCGAGTGGCTCGGCCTGTGGGGCACGCGACAGGGCCCGCTAGCGGACGGAACGTGGGCCATGCCGCTGCTGATCCTCATCGGCAGCTGGAAGTTCTCCGTCTTCGTGACCATCTTTACGCTCGCTCAGTTGCGGGCGATTCCCGATCGGTTCTACGAAGCGGCGAAGGTCTGCGGTGCGAACCGCTGGCAGATGTTCCGCGACATCACGCTGCCGCGGCTCATGGGGATCGTGCTGGTCGTCGTCTTGCTCCGGTCGATCTTCATGTTCAACAAGTTCGACATCATCTGGCAGCTCACGCAGGGTGGGCCCGGTGACGCGACGACCACGCTGCCCGTGCTCGCCTACAGAACCGTCTACGGTGACGCACAAGCCTACGGGCTCGCGAACGCGATCGCCATCGTCATGTTCCTGTTCTTGCTCGCGTCGGCGATCATCTACTTCAAGCTGTTCAATCCCAGTAACGAGGTCGAAACGACTACATGAGTCAAAGCGAACCACCGGGAGGCATATTGGGCCTCTCATACGACGGCGAGACCAGCGTCTTCGAAGCACTGAAACTCATCAGTACGGCGATCATCGTCATCGTCGGCGCCTGGCCGATTTACTGGATGGCGCAACTGTCGTTCACCGACTACGGAGTCGTCGGGGATCGGGTCACCGTCTTCCCCACGCCGGACATCTTCACGCTCGAAAACTTCAACGTGATTACCGAGCCGGAGATGTACACCTACATGTTCAACACAGTCGTGGTGGCTATCGGAACCATCGTGACGGTCGTCCTCGTCTCGCTGGTCGCCGGCTACGGGCTCGCCCGACTGGAGTTCCCCCAGAAGGAGAACTTCGCGCGGATCCTCCTGATCGGCTACCTCTTCAGTCCGATCGTCATCGGGATCCCGCTTTACCAGATCTGGCAGCGAATCGGGCTGTTGGGTACCCGCGTCGGGGTCATCATCGCGCTGTCGGCGGTCTCGATGCCCTTTGCGGTGTGGCTGATGTGGAAGTACATCATGACGATCCCGGAGGCCCACGAGGAGGCGGCCTGGGTCGACGGCGCGTCACGGTGGCGGGGCTTCCGCGATGTCGTCGTGCCGCAGTGCCGACCGGCGATCATCGCCGCTGCCCTGTTCGCCTTCGCGCTGGCCTGGAACGACTTCACGTTCGCGGAGATCCTCCTGCCCCAGACCGAGACCACGACGTTCGCGCCCGGGATCCTCCGGGCGATGGGGCAGGCCCAGTTCCTGCCGGACGCCTACCTGATGGCGATCTCGCTGGCGATGACTCTGCCGCCGCTCCTGTTCGCCTACTTCATGCAGAGCTACTTGCTGAAAGGGTTCCAGGTCAGAGCCCTCTGAGAGTGCACCAGATTTACAACTAATACCACGAGAAATACCAACATATGCCAGACATCGAAATTCGAAATCTGACGAAAGTGTACGAGGAGTCGGGCAACAGAATCGTCGCCGTCGACGACGTCGACCTCACTATCGAAGACGGCGAGTTCGTGACGCTCGTCGGTCCCTCGGGCTGTGGGAAGACGACGACGCTCCGCTGTGTCGCGGGGCTGAACGAGCCGACCAGCGGCACCATCATGTTCGGCGACCGTGACGTGACTGACAAGCCGGTCCAGGAGCGCAACATCGCGTTGCTCTTCCAGGATATCGCGCTCTACCCTCACATGAGCGTCCAGGAGAACATGGCCTACGGGCTCAAAATCGCCGGCTTTTCGCGCGAGGAACGCATCGCCCGCGTCGAGGAGGCCGCGGAACTGCTCCAGATCACGGACCAACTCGACAAGATGCCGGCGGACCTCTCGGGCGGCCAGCAACAGCGCGTCGCGCTCGGCCGATCGCTCGTGCGTGACCCGGACATCTTCCTGTTCGACGAGCCGATGTCGGACTTAGACGCCAAGCTCAAGGCCGAACTGCGGCCGGTCATCGAGAAGGTGACCGACGAGATCGGCTGTCCGACGCTGTACGTCACTCACGACCAGGAGGAGGCGATGACCATGTCCGACCGCGTCGCGGTCATCAACGACGGCGAACTGGCCCAGGTCGCCCCGCCGAAGGAGGTCTACGACGAGCCCAATTCGCAGTTCGTCAGTCAGTTCATCGGCCAGCCGTCGACGCAGTTCTTCGACGCGAGGGTCGGAGCCGTCAACGGAACCGCAGAACTCGACGTCGGCGGCTACGAGTACGACCTCGCCCGCGACGGGCTCGAGGGCTGGGCCGATGAGGACATTCGCGTCGGCCTCCGGCCGCAGTACATCCGGGTTAGCGAGGATCCCGAGACCGGTATCCCGGCGACGCACCTGCTCGACGAGCCGCTGGGCGATGCGACCCACAGCTTCTTCGACACGGAGTTCGGCGAGATCGTCGTCGTCACCAGCCCGGACTTCGAGGGCGACGGCAAGGAGTACGGCCTCGTCTTCGACGACGAGCACATCCAGCTGTTCGATACCGATTCCGGCGTTCGGATCGCCTGATCGGTCAGTTCTTTTCGTCGCCGCTCGCTCGAGCGGCCGCGCTCGTGTCCGCGTCGGCAGCGACTGCCGTCTCCCGATTCGCCGGTGCCGTCGAGCGGACGACGATCGTATTAGCCGCGTGGTCGCCGATGCGACGACCGCCGGTCACGAGCGCCGACGCGAGCCCGACCACCAGCGGCGGGACGCCGAGTAGATCGACGTATCGGAGCAGATTCCGCACGACGCTGGCCCGGAGCGTACACTGGCTTCCGTCCGCCATGACCACCAGCAGGCCGCGGTTAACCTTCCCCGGCGTCCGGCCGTAGCGCCACTCGAGGGTAAACGAGTACGTCGCGTAGAGCGGCAGGAGAACGAGCAGCGAGAGGGGAACGACGTATCCGCCCAGCGCCTCGTAGGGCCCGCTGAAGACCACGCTCGCGACGTAGATCAGCGGAAACTCGATCAGTACGTAACAGACGAACAGATCGATCGCCGCCGCGACGCCGCGGGCGAGCACCACGTCCCGGTCGCTCGCGGTCTCGACTCTCGGTGCCGGTTGTCGCTGGGTCGGCAAGAACCCGTCCAGCTTCCAGTCGATCACGAGCCCACCGCCTCGCCGTTCATGGCGGTATTATTCGCCAGCGGGTACAAAATACCTGCCGTCGCTCGCCCGCAGTCACTCCATTCGGATGTCCGTTCGCAACGTCACGAGGAAGTAGCCCAACAGGAAGAGCGTAATCCCGCCGAAGACCTGCGAATCGATCGACAGGTAGCCGTCCACCTGGTACAGCAGGACGCTGGTGACCGCCAGCACGACGATGGTACCGACCGTTTGCCAGCGTTCCACGATCTTCTCGAGGACGACACCGGTCGTCGACTTCTCGACTGCGTCCGACGCCTCACGGATGTTCTCTAACCCTGCGTTCTCCGTTTTCCGTGATGTGGTATCTCCACTCATATATAGCTGCAATTTCTTCCGAGGACTAAATAGATGTGGGTGACAGTGGCACGGAGGGCCCGATCCGGTCGCCCGGTCGGCGTCGCGGCCCTCCGGCGGGTCTGCACCCCGTCGCTACGGCCAGACGGACCGCTGTGACGGGTTCCCGGAGCGATTGCGACCGTCCCTGTGGGTGTGCTGATAACGGTGTACAGCGGTCCGCTTCACTCCTCGACGGCAGTATCAACGTCATCGACGCGCCCCGACTTGACTCGACATCGCTGACTCGAGTCCTCGATCGAGACGCGGCGTCCGGAACGCGTTGCTCGAGTTCTACAGCGAAACGCAGGCCGAGTGCCTCGAACGACTCGAGGCGGTTCACTGCGCGGTTAGTCGTCGAGTCCGTCGATGCGCAGGTCCTCGTCGAACTGGAGGGTGTTCTCGATCTCGGCTTCGTCGACGTCCTCGAAGGCCCAGCGGGCGATCGAGCGGCGGTGGACCTCGTCTGCTCCGTCGACGATCCGGAACCGACGGACGGCCTCGTAGAAGTGCGCGATCGGGAGGTCCTTGCCGATCCCGTTGCCGCCACAGCACTGCAGGGCGAGGTCGATGGTCTCGTTGGTGACGTTCGCGGCGAACATCTTCGACATCGCGACCTCGATGCGGGCGTCGTTGCGGTCGAGTTCGCGCGCGGCGTGACGAACCATCGTCCGTGCGGCGTGGAGTTGCGTCTCGGCGTCGGCGATGCGGTGGCGCAGCGCCTGTTTCTCCTCGAGTTTCGAGCCGAAGGCCTCGCGTTCCTGCAGGTAGGCCTTCGCGACGTCCAGCGAGCGTTCGGCCATCCCGGAGTAGCGCATGCAGTGGGTGAGGCGGCCGCCGCCGAGTCGCATCTGGGCGATCTGGAAGCCCTCGCCCTCTTCGCCGATGGTGTTCTCGACGGGGACGCGGACGTTGTCGAACTTCACTTCGGCGTGACCGCCCTCGCGTTCGGTGATACCGTGTCCCCCCAGGTGGGGAACGTTACGGACGACTTCGACGCCGTCGGCGTCGCGGGGCACCATGATGATCGAGGTCCCCTCGTAGGGGTGGGCGTCCAGATCGGTTCTGACCATCGCGAGATAGTAGTCGGCGCTGAGGCCGTCGGAGGTCCACCACTTGTGGCCGTTGATGACCCACTCGTCGCCGTCCTTGACGGCGGTACTCTGGAGCATCTTCGGGTCGGAGCCGGCACCGACCTTTGGCTCGGTCATCGCAAAGGCCGTCTGAATCTCTCCCTGCACGAGCGGTCGGAGCCACTCTTCTTTCTGCGCTTCCGTCCCGACCATCTCCAGAGTGTGCATGTTGCCCTCCTGGGGCGCGTTGGCCCGGATCGCGAGCGCCCCGATCAGCGAGCGCCCGACCTGTTCGAACGACGGCAGCATGTCGCTGAAGTCGAGTCCCTGACCGCCGTACTCTTCGGGTACCTGCGGCGCGAATAGATTCCGTTCTTTGGACATCTCCCACATCTCGTGGATCTCGCCCATCGTAATCTCCTCGCCCGTGGCCAGCGCTTCGCGCTCGCGCGGAATGACGACTTCGTCCATGAAGGTCTCTACGCGACTCGCAACCTCTTTTGCTTTCTCGGAATCGTGGTATTCCATAGTACCTACACTGAATCACAGGATTGTAAAGATATAGGTCACTATTCACATTTATTGGAAACGGACGCGGTACTACCGAGGCCTCGAGGCCCGTCGCTGCCCTTTTTGATCGCGTCGCGTCCCGTCGCGGCCCGCTGTGTTGGTCTCCGTTCTATCGACTCGGACTCGCTCGAGGACGGTGTCCCGCTCTTTCCGAGGACCGGAGGACGGGCTTTACGTTTGAAACGGCCGTCGAAAGAGAGAAACGTGGGTCTCGCGTCGAACGCGTTAGTCGTCGAGTCCGTCGATGCGCAGGTCCTCGTCGAACTGGAGGGTGTTTTCGATCTCGGCTTCGTCGACGTCCTCGAAGGCCCAGCGGGCGATCGAGCGGCGGTGGACTTCGTCGGCCCCGTCGACGATGCGGAACGCGCGGACGTTCTCGTAGAAGTGCGCGATCGGGAGGTCCTTGCCGATCCCGTTGCCGCCACAGCACTGCAGGGCGAGGTCGATGGTCTCGTTGGTGACGTTCGCGGTGAACATCTTCGACATCGCGACCTCGATGCGGGCGTCGCTGCGGTCGAGTTCCCGCGCCGCGTGCCGGACCATACAGCGAGCCGCGTGCAGGCGCGTCTCGGCGTCGGCGATGCGATGGCGCAGCGCTTGCTTCTCCTCGAGCTTCGAGCCGAAGGCCTCGCGCTCTTGCAGGTAGGCCTTCGCGATGTCGAGCGAGCGCTCGGCCATGCCGGAGTAACGCATGCAGTGAGTGAGCCGACCGCCGCCGAGTCGCATCTGGGCGATCTGGAAGCCTGCGCCTTCCTCGCCGATGGTGTTCTCGACGGGGACGCGGACGTTATCGAACTTCACTTCGGCGTGGCCGCCCTCTCGTTCGGTGATGCCGTGGCCGCCGAGGTGGGGGATGTTCCGCTGGACTTCGACGCCGTCGGCGTCCTGCGGGACCATGATGATCGAGGTGCCCTCGTAGGGATGGGCGTCCAGATCGGTTCGGACCATCGCGAGATAGTAGTCCGCGCCGAGGCCGTCGGAGGTCCACCACTTGTGGGCGTTGATGACCCACTCGTCGCCGTCTTTGACGGCGGTGCTCTGGAGCATCTTCGGGTCCGAGCCGGCACCGACCTTGGGCTCGGTCATCGCGAACGCCGTCTGAATCTCTCCCTGTACGAGCGGGCGGAGCCACTCCTCTTTCTGCTCTTCCGTGCCCACCATCTCGAGGGTGTGCATGTTCCCCTCCTGGGGCGCGTTGGCCCGAATCGCGAGCGCGCCGATCAGCGAGCGACCGACCTGTTCGAACGACGGCAGCATGTCGCTGAAGTCGAGTCCCTGACCGCCGTACTCTTCGGGTACCTGCGGTGCGAACAGGTCCCGCTCTTTAGCCATGTCCCACATCTCGTGGATCTCGTCCATGGTGATCTGCTCACCCGTGGCCAGCGCCTCGCGCTCGCGCGGAATGACGACTTCGTCCATGAACTCCTCTACGCGACCCGCAACCTCTTTTGCTTTCTCGGAGTCGTGGTACTCCATATCACTCATGATCGGGTACAGCACTGTAAAGATATAGGTAACGCTTCCCATGAATTGGCAAACGCACGCGATACGAGCCGCTCCTCGAGTGCTGTCGCCGTCCTCCCCCTTTCTCCGTCGTCGTCTCAACCGTCCACCTCGCGGCTCACCGCGTCGATCCTCGCTCGAGTGGAGCGATCAGACCCGCTCGAGGATCGTCGCGACGCCCTGGCCGAAGCCGATGCACATCGTCGATAGCGCGGTGTCTTGTTCCGTCCGCTCGAGTTCGTGGGCCAGTTTCGTCAGGAGCATCGCGCCGGTCGCGCCCAGCGGGTGGCCGTGGGCGATCGCCCCGCCGTTGACGTTGACGTCCTCCCAGGACGCGCCGGTCTCCTCGAGCCAGGCGCCGACGACCGCCGCGAACGCCTCGTTGACCTCGAAGAGGTCGATGTCGCCGACCGTCATGTCGGCCTGCTCGAGGACGTTCTCGGTCGCGGGGATCGGCCCCTTCAGCATCGTCACGGGATCGACGCCGACGACCTCCGTCTGGACGATGCGGGCCATCGGCTCCCAGCCGTGTTCCGCGGCGGCTTCCTCGCTCGCGATGAGCAGCGCGGCCGAGCCGTCGACGATACCCGAGGAGTTGCCCGGGTGGTGGAAGCCCTCGCCCTCCTCGCGGAACGACAGCGGGAGCTCGCCGAGGGTTTCTTCGTCCGTTCCCGGACGCGGGTGTTCGTCCTGTTCGACCACGACCTCTTCGCCGTCGAGTTCCGTTTCGACGGGCGCGATCTGGTCGTCGTAGCGGCCCTCGTCCCAGGCCTCCTTCCAGCGCCGCTGGGAGTCGGCGGCGATCTCGTCGAGTTCCGTTCGCGTCAGGCCGTACTCCTCGGCGATTCGCTCGGCACCTTCGCCCTGCGTGGTCAGCTCGTCGAAATACTCGAAGTACGTATCCGTCGGCGCGTCGCCGTCGGACCCCATCGGCACGCGGGTCATGTGCTCGACGCCGCCCGCGATGAGCACGTCGTGCTGGCCGGCCATGACGTTCGCCGCGGCGAAGTTAGCCGCCTGCTGGCCCGAGCCGCACATCCGATTGAGCTGTACCCCCGGTACGATATCGCCCCAGCCGGCGACCATCGGCGCGAGCCGCCCGATGTTGAGCCCCTGCTCGTCGACCGGTGTTACACAGCCGTAGATGACGTCCTCGATCGTCTCCGGCTCGAATCCGTTGCGCTCTCGGAGCGCCTCGAGGGGCTCGGCGGCCAGATCCTGCGGGTGCGTGTCCCTGAACGACCCGTCGCGTTTCCCGAATGGCGTTCGGACGGCGTCGACGATGACTGCGGAGTTCATGACGTGCGATTGGCTATTACACGATCGATCATAGAGGTTGTGCATAAATTCGTGATCGACGGTGTTGGACTCTTTCTCGGTTGAATCGATCCGTGAAAAACCGTGTTCGCTGCTATCGCGACACAATGATTAAATCAGATAGCGTAGTAGTCGCTCGGACGATGGACTTCGGACTACGGGACCGGACCGCTGTCGTCACCGGCGGAGCCGGACGGATCGGAAGCGCCGACTGTCGATTGCTCGCGGAGGAGGGTGCGAACGTCGTCGTCCTCGACGTGGACGCCGACGGCGCGCGGGAGGTCGCCGACGAGATCGACGAGACCGCTGACAACGGGGATGCGATGGCCCTCGAGTGCGATCTCACCGACCGACAGGACGTGGCGGACTCGATAGACGAGGTCCGCGACGCCTTCGGCGGCGTCGACATCCTCGTGAACAACGCCGCGATGGTCGACGCGCGCTCGCGGCTGGCCGACTACGACGACGACGTCTGGAACCGCGACGTGGAGATCAACCTCACGGGCACGTACAACATCAGCGCGGAGGTCTTCCCGGAGATGTGCGACCGCGGCTGGGGTCGCGTCGTGAACATGTCTTCGATGGCCGGCTGGTACGGCGGCTTCGGTCAGATCTCCTACTCCGCGACGAAGGCCGCTATGATCGGCGTCGGCCGGACGATGGCGCTCGAGGGAGCCCAGTCCGGGGTGACCTCGAACGTCATCGCGCCCAACATCGTCGTCGGCGACTGGGCCGATATGGACCCCGATGAACTCCGGGAGAACGTCGACGAGTACTACGCTCGTATCGCCGAAGCGACGCCGATGCGCCACCTCGGGACGGAGGAGGACGTGGCCAACACGGTCGCGTACCTCTGCTCGGAGCAAGCCTCCTACGTCACGGGACAGATCGTCGGCGTCACTGGCGGGATCGACCTCTTTAGCTTCTGATCGCACGCGAAAAACCGTCGACTGCGCCGTCCCGGTCACTCGGGATACGTGTCGCGCCACGGCCGCTGGCGCTCGAACGCGGCGCTTGCGGCGATCACGTCGTCGTCGGCGTGGCGTGGGCCCGCGATTTGCATGCCGACCGGAAGCCCGTCGACGACGCCGGCCGGGACCGAGGCCGCCGGCTGGCCGGTGAGGTTGAACGGTTGCGTGAGCACCCAGCCGCGGTACGGCTCGATCTCGACGCCGTCGATCTCCGTCGGTTCCTCACCGTGGGGGAACGGCGTCGTTCCGCAGGTGGCCGTCGCGAGGAGATCGAACTCGGCGAACAGGTCTCCCAGTCCGTCGAGGACGCGGGTCCGAACGACGTCAGCGCGCTTGTACTCCCGCGTGGTCGGCTCCTCGGCGTCCATGATGAGGTCGACGAGATACGGCCGAAGGCGGCCGCGGTCCTCGCCGAGCGGGTCGAAGCCCTCGTCCTCGAGGTTCTCGAGCAGCGATCCCCACCGCACGGTCGCCATCGTGTAGTAGGCGTCCAGTATCTCCTCGTTAGTGTGGCCCAGATCGGGATCGACCGCGTCGACGGTCGCGCCGGCGCGTTCGAACGCCGAGACGGCGTCCTCGAGGACCTCGCGCACCGCCGGATCGACGGGGTAGATCCCCATATCGGGGCTGTACGCGACGTCCAACTCGTCGATCGGGCGGTCGACCGCCGCGCGGTACTCGCCGTGCTTCGGGACCGAGAAGGGATCGCGCGGGTGAATCCCCGCCATCACGTCGAGCGAGAGCGCCGCGTCCTCGACCGTCCGGGCCATCGGTCCCGTCGTCGAGAACGGCGTGTGGCTCGCGAACCCGTTCGGGCGGCTGACGTTCGGGATCACGCCCTGCGTGGGTTTCAGTCCGTACACGCCACAGAAGCTCGCCGGGATCCGGACCGAGCCGCCGGCGTCGGAGCCTGGTGCGAGCGGGACGAGCCGGTCGCCGAGCGCCGCGCCGGCCCCGCCGGAGGAGCCACCCGAGACGCGGTCGGGATCGAACGGCGTTCCGGTCGGCCCGGCGACGCGGTTGTCGGTCGTCGTCCCGAGCCCGAACTCGGGCGTGTTCGTCTTCCCGACGACGATGGCGCCCGCCTCCCTGAGCCGGGCGACGAACGGCGAATCCGACTCGGCCACGCGGCCCTCGAAGAGCAGCGATCCCGAGGTCGTCGTGACCCCCTCGACGTCGTCGAGGTCCTTGATCGCGACGGGGACGCCGTGCAGCGGCCCGAGCGGCTCGCCCTCGTCGATCGCCCGCTCCGCGTCTTCGGCCATCTCGCGGGCCAGATCGTCCGTCACCGTGACGAACGCGTTCGTCCGGTCGTTTCGCTCGCGGATGCGCTCGAGGGCGGCGTCGACGACCTCGGTCGGCGAGTACACTCCGTCCCGGATCCCTCTCGCGAGCCCCGCGGCAGTCGTGCGTGTGGGTGATGCGACCATCCGGATCAGTCCGTGATCCCCATCGATTTCGCGATCGTGTTGAGCTGAATTTCGTCGGTTCCCTCGACGATCCGCAGGATCCGCGCCTGATGGACCAGGTCCATGTAGGGATTCTCCTCGGCCAACCCGTTCGCGCCGTGGACCTGCACGGCCGCGTCGGCGACCTCCCAGAGGACGTTCGTCGCGAACCACTTCAGCACCGACGAGTCCATGATCGTCCGCTCGCCTTCGGCCATCTTCCAGGCGAGTTTCAGCCCCGCCGCGTCGGCCGCGTAGGTCTTCGCTCGCCCCGTCGCGAGCTTCGTGGAGACCTGCTGGAAGTTCCCGATCGGTTCCCCGAAGGCCTCCCGCTCGGTGACGTACTCGCTCGCCTCCTCGAGCAGGTACTCGCTGTACCCCACGGCCTCGGCACCCAGCTCGAGTCGCCCGAGCGAGAGGAAGTCCATCGCGGCGTAGAAGGCCTCGTCGACCGCGCCGAGCACGCGGTCCTCGGGGACGCACACGCCGTCCAGAACGATCTCGGCCTGTGATCCCTCCGCGCCGACGGCGTTGTTGTACGACCCGATCTCGTACTCGTCGCGCTCGACGATGAAGCAGGTGATGCCGCCGTAGCGGCCGCCCTCCTCCTGGGGCGTCGTCCGAGCGAATAGCTGGACGAAGTCCGCGTAGGGCGCGTTGGTGATCCACTGCTTGCGGCCGTCGATCACCCATTCGTCCCCGTCCCTCTTTGCGGTCGTCTCCATGTTCGGCGAGTCAGACCCCACACCGGGCTCGGTCTGGCCGAACGCCGTCGACTTCTCGCCGCGGACCACGGGCTCGAGGTAGCGCTCGACCTGCTCGCCCTCGGCCTGCAACAGGAGCGGTTTCGGCCCTTCGGGACCGGCGAGGACGTAGCGCTCGAGGCCGCCGCCGTGGCTGGCGACGTGTTTCTTCGCCCGATACCACGTCACTGGTGAGATGCCGTCGCCGCCCGCGTCCTCCGGCAGGTTCATCGCGTAGAAGCCGGCCTCGGCGGATCGGCGTCGGATCTCGTCTCGGGCCTCGAGCACCTCGTCGGTCACGCGCCCGTTCTCGTGGTGTCCCTTGCGGGGGTTGGTGTAGACGTCTCCCAGTTCTTCGACGATCGGGTCGACCTCTCGTTCGACGAAGTCGTCCAGACTCTCGAGGATCAGTCGGGTCTCGTCGTCGGTGTCGAAGCTCACGCCGCCTGTGGTGTTTGTTACCATGTTGAAACGCGTTCTCTGAACCGCTCACTGCTGGGCCGCGGGCTCGTCGTCTTCCGCCTCGAGGACCACGTCGAACCGCTCGCGCAGCGTTTTCTTGTCGAACTTCCCGGTCGAGGTCTTCGGGATTTCGTCGACGAACTCGTAGGCGTCGGGCAGCCACCAGGAGGGGAACGTCTCGGCGAGGTGGGCCTCGAGGTCGTCCTCCGTGAGGTCCGTCCCCGCCTTCGGTACCACGATCGCCATGGGCCGTTCCTGCCAGCGCTCGTGCTCGACGGCGATGACCGTCGCTTCGCTGACACCCTCGTGGCCGATCAGTTCGTTCTCGAGTTGCACCGACGAAATCCACTCGCCGCCGGACTTGATCACGTCCTTGTCGCGGTCGACGACGTCGACGTAGCCCATCTCGTCGCGAGTGGCGATGTCACCGGTCCGCAGGAAGCCGTCGTCCGTAAACGCCTGCTCGTTCTCCTCGGGTCGGTTGTGATAGCCGTCGGTCACCCACGGGCTGCGGACCTGCAATTCGCCCATCGTCTCCCCGTCGGCGGGGACCTCCTCGCCGTCGTCGTCGACGATGCGGGTCTGCATCCCCGGGACGGGGAGGCCCGCCTTGGTTCGGTACTCGTACTGTTCGTCGCTCGGGAGTTCCGCAGCCTCCTTGCGGAGCGTGCTGAGGGTTCCGAGGGGCGAGGTCTCGGTCATTCCCCACCCCTGGATGATCGGCGCGTCGTACTCCTCGTCGTACTTCCGGATGAGCGATTCAGGCGGCGCCGAACCCCCGACCGTCAGCCGATCGATGTTCGAGATGTCGACCTCGGGATTCTCGTCCAAGAACTCGGCCATCTCGAGCCAGATGGTCGGCACCGCCGCCGAGAACGTGACGTCCTCCTCGGCGATCAGGCGCGCGATCGACTCGGGGTCGGTGTGGACCGAGGGGAAGACCTGCTTCGCGCCGACGAGCGTCGCGCCGTAGGGAATCCCCCAACCGTTGGCGTGGAACATGGGGACGACCGGGAGCACGGTGTCGCGCTCGCCGATCGCGTTGGCGTCGGTGTGACCGCCCATGATGCTGTGGAGATACATCGCCCGGTGGGAGTAGGCGACGCCCTTGGGCAGCCCCGTCGTCCCCGAGGTGTGGCACATCCCGTACTCCGCGTCCTCGTCGATGTCGGGCCACTCGTATTCGCTCGAGTGGCCCTCGAGTAGCGACTCGTAGTCAGTGACCGGCTCGAGGTCGGTCTCGGGGACCTCGTCGTCCAGCACGACGTACTGCTCGACCGTCTCGAGGTCGTCGGCGTTCGCCTCGACCTTTTCGATGAGGCCGGGATCGACGAAGATCACCCGGTCCTCGGCGTCGTCGACCGTGTGGACGAAGTGGTGATCGGGCAGTCGCATGTTGCACATGTGGATCGACCGCCCCGAACAGGCCGGCCCGAAGTACAGTTCGAAGTGCCGGTAGTGGTTCGTCGCGACGACGCCGACGCGGTCGCCCCGCTCGAGGCCGAGTTCGTCGAGCGCGTGCGCGAGCCGGTTGATCCGTTCGGACGCGTCGGCGTACGTGTATCGGTGCACCCTCCCGTCGGGCAGTTTCGTCACCAGTTCCCGGTCGGGAAACAGGTCGACCGCCCGTTCGAGAATTTTGTCAAGTGTTAACTCGACTCCCATCATAGCCATCGTCCCTATTCTGTCCAGTACCTTATGATTTGGGAGGGGCACGCCGCCGCGACGGATGAACGGAGCCGTCAGCGGATGATCCCGGACTCGCGGAGGTCGGCCCGCTCGCTTTCGTCGTACCCCATCGACGCGAGCAGGTCGTCGGTGTCCTCTCCGTGGCCCGGAAGCGACTCGTCGTGACTCTCGGACGCGTTCGATCCCCGTGCCGGGAAGCCGATCCGCGGCGGCGCGTCCGCCGACCGCTCGATCAGTCCGCGCGCCTCGAGCTGGGGGTGCTCGAGGGCTTCGGCGGGCGTACACACCGGCCCGACCATCGTCTCGTCGGAGAGCGCCTCGAGCCACTCGTCCCGCGAGCGGCTCGCGAACAGCGACTCGAGTTCCTCGCGGACCGCCTCGAGTTCGGCCGGGTCGTCGGTGCCGTGAGCGTCGATCAGCTCCACTCGTCCGGTCTCCTCGCAGAACGCCTCCCAGAACTTCGGCTCGAGCGCCGCGAGCGTCACGTAGCGCCCGTCGGCCGCCTCGTACACGTCGTACCAGGGGTACCGTCCGGTGAGCGCGGTCTCGCCGGGCCGGGGATCGTCGCCGGTGAGCGCTCCGTGTGAAACCGCCTGCGAGAACGAGGCGACCACGTCGGTCATGGCCACGTCGATATACTCGCCGCCGTTGCCGAGTTCGCGAGACAGGAGTCCGCCGACGATGCTGAAGGCCGCGAACAGCCCGCCGCCGAGGTCGCCGATCTGGTAGCCCGGGATTTGCGGTGCCATCGCCTCGTCCTCGCGGGTCATATCGAGCAGCCCTGCGAGCCCGACGTAGTTGAGGTCGTGGCCCGCGCGCTCGGCGTACGGCCCGGTTTGACCGTACCCCGAAAGCGAGCAGTAGACGACCTCCTCGTTGTACTCGAGCAGCGTTTCGTAGTCGATCCCGAGTCGCTCGGCGACGCTCGGTCGGAACTGCTCGAAGACGACGTCGGCGTCCGCGACGAGTCCGTAGAAGGCGTCCCGCCCCGCCGCCGATTTCAGGTCGACGGCGATGCTCCGCTTGCCCCGGTTGACGCCGTCGAACAGCGCGCCGACGCCGCGGTCCGTCGTCGGCGGCGTGTACCGCGCGTAGTCTCCCGCGTCGGTGTCCTCGACTTTGATCACGTCGGCGCCCGCGTCGGCGAGCAGTTGCGTCGCGTACGGGCCCGGAAGCAGGCGGGACAGGTCGAGTACTCGGACGGAATCGAGCTGCATGGTACCACGTCCCGGTCTTCTCTCAAAAGCCTACTGTCGTCGGGCAGCCGGCCACCGCGGCGACCGCCGCTGCGTCGGCAGTCGCCTCGCCCCGTCAGCCGCCGCCTCGTTCCGTCAGTCGTCGCCCTCGAGTTGCACTAGCTCGTCGACGTCCGGGATATCGGCCGCGGCGTCCGTGATCTGTTGCATCCGGTCGGTGTGCTTGTCGACCGCGTAGGCGGCCAGTCTCCCGTCCTCGAGGCCGACGCGTTCCTCGGGATCGTCCGGCTGGAACCGCTCGTCCTCGGTGATCCCCTGTACGAGCGGGAGGAGGTCCTCGACCGTCTCCTCGATGAGCGCGGGGTCGACGCCCTCGGCGATGAGCTTCTTGAGCTGGTTCATCCCGAAGCCGACGTGGCGACCCTCGTCGCTGCGGATCTTGGTGAAGCCCTGAACGAGCCCCGGCAGGTGCGGCAGGTCCTCGAACTCGCCGCCGTAGGAGGTCTGCATCCCGTAGTAGCCGGTCTGGGCGAGGATGCCCTCGACCGTGAGGTGGTAGTGGCAGTACGCCTTTGCTCGGTTTTCGGGCGTGTCCTCTTCGAGCAGCCGGAACTGCGCCTTCCGGTTGCGGTCGAACAGCTCGATGTACGGGTCGTTGAACCACCGCTCGTGGCGGGGGTCCGATCGCTCCCAGCCGAGTTCGTCTTCGACCGTCCAGACGACTTCGCGCCAGTAGCGATCGAAGAAGTCGGCGTGTTTGGCCTCCTCGTAGAGCTGGGTCGTCAGGAACAGCTGGTCGTCGATGTTATCGAGGACGGCCCCCAGCGGCGCGAGATCCTCGGTGACCGCGTCCTCGCCCGCGCCGAACTTCGCGATGCCGTTGAGGGTCCCGTACCACGACTCCCGGTCGTAGGACTCCGAGGCCTCGATGAACTCGAGGAGGTTCTCGACGTCTTCCTCGAGGTCGATCTCGCCGGGGTCCCAGTGGCGCTCGACCGCGTTTCGATAGTAGCGGTTCGATCTGGACTCCCGGTCCATCATCGCAGTCGGCGTGTACTCTGTTGCCATACCACACATATGTCGACTCGACTATTAAATGTGCGGTGGTTGTCGGTTGTGTTCGACTCGTTAGGGACTCCGTTCGGACCGTGTGGGCTGGCAGCCGACACGGGGGCGGAGGTGCGGTCCGTCAGTTAGTCGCCGCTCTCGCCGGTGTTCGCTCGCGGGGTGTCCCCGCTCGCGTCATCCGAGGCGCGTTGGGCCTCGCTCTCCTCGACGCGCTCGTGGACGTCGAGCGTGGTCATCGTTCGGTACGTTTCGATTCGGTCGGTCTTGGCGAGTCGGTATCGGTAGTAGACGTACGCCACGCCGAACCAGCCGATGAGGACGACGCCCACGACGGGTCGCTGGAGGAGCGTGACCAGCCAGAACGCGCCGGTGGCGATTCCCCCGCCCACTACCGCGAGGAGGAGCCCGCGGTATCGGCGGAGTCGAAACGGGGCGTTGGCGTAGTGTGCCGGGAACTCCCGCGGCAGGTTCCAGAGGCCGATGGCACAGAAGAAGTACGCCGTGAGACTGGCCAGGCCGATGAAGACGGAGAGCCCGACGATTTCGTCCGCGAGGGGGACGAGCGCGAACGGCGGGACGCCGAGCACGGCGACCGCGTAGTGGGGCGTGTCGAACCGGGGATGAACCCGGGACAGCGACGCCGGGAGAATGCCGTCACGGCTCGCGCGCATGAGCGTTCGGGAGAAGACGAGCAGCGTCGTGTTCACCGTGGTGACGACCGCGAAGATCGCGCCGGCGGCGACGACGTACTCGCCCCACCAGGGGAGATATCTCGAGGCGGCGAGCGCGAGATCGGCTTCGTTCCCCAGTTCCGCGGACGGAACGACCCCGACGAGAACGGCGATCAGCCCCACGTAAAACAACACGACGATACCGATTCCGAGCCCCAGTACGAGCGGGATCGTCCGTCCGGGGTCGTCTATCTCCTCCCCGAGTTCGATCAGTAACCCGAATCCGAGGAACGGGTAGAACAGCGCGACGACCGCGAGCGCGAACCCGCCGTAATCCGGGAAGAACGGGGCGTAATTGGCGGTCTCGATCGCGGTCACCCCGGGGAGGATGAACGTCAGGAGCGCGACGACGAGGCCGCCGAAAAAGACGATCTGCACCTGCGCGACGACCCTGAGCCCGACGACGTTAACGAGCAAGACGAACCCGAGCAGGACGTAGATGAGCCACGTCGACGGCGCGTCGAAGAAAATTCGGGTGTACTCGGCGAAGCCGGTCGCCGTAATGAGCAGCGACGCCCACGCGACGAGGGGGATCGTGAACGGAACCAGAAACCCCCAGTAGGGGGCCGTGAGTCGAGAGATGTAGACGTACAGACCGCCGGCGACCGGCATCGCCGAGCCGAGCAAGGCGTTGTAGAGGACGACGAACCCGGCCGGGATCGCTGCCAGCACGATCGCCAGCACGAGCGCCGGCCCCGCGGTCCCCGCCAGCGGCCCCGGCAAGACGAATATCGGGATCGAGATCGCGTTCCCGACCAGGAGCGCCAACACCCCGATGATGCCGATGCTCGAGGAAAGCGTCTCCCCGTCGCCGTCGGTAATCGCGCTCATTCCGTCGCCGAACGGTCCCTGCGGCGGCGACGAATCGCGTAGTCGCGGAACCGTCGCCCGAGGACGAACCCGATGATACCGCCGAGGAAGGGTGTGACGACGAGTAGCGTCTGGAGCGTCAGTACGGGGAGGACGATCCCGATACCGAGACCGACCACGAGCCCGCCCTCGGGGTACTGCGCCGCGGCTACCTCGCGCTCGACGTCGTCCATCTCCGCCGGGTCGTCGCGGTACTGTCCGATTGCCATGTCATGGTTGTCCATACCAATGATAAAATGTCTTCGGGTATTTGACACCCGGAGAGAGCGCCGGCCGACCCGAGCAGCCACGTCAGTTGACAAGAACTAAGTCGATACTGATGAAGGGTGATGGCATGGCACAACAGAGTGCTGCCGTCGTTGGCGGCGGCATCATGGGCGCCGGTATTGCACAGGTACTCGCACGGAACGGCTACGAGGTGGCCGTCCGCGAGATCAACGAGGAACTGGCCGACGAGGCCCGCGAGCGCGTGATCTCGGGCAACTACGGGCTCGACGACGCCGTCGAGGGCGGCTATCTCTCCGAAGAAGAGAAAGAGGCGGTCCTGGACCGGATGACGTTCACCACGGATCTCGACGCGGCGACGGACGGGACCGACTTCACCATCGAAGCGGTCACCGAAGACCTGGCGATCAAGGGGCAGGTCTTTCGCGACTTAAACGAGGTCACGGACGAGCAGCCGCTGTACTCGAACACGAGCGGGTTCGCCGTCACGTCGATCGCCAACGCCGTCGACGATCCCTCCCGCGTCGCGGTCACGCACTTCTTCAACCCGGTCGCGGTCATGGATATGGTCGAGATCGTCCAGGCACCGGAGACCGACGAGGCCGTCGTCGAGCGCGCCGAGGAACTCGTCGACGAACTCGGGAAGACGCGCGTCACCATCGACGACGACCCCGGTTCCTACGGCTTCCTCGCCAACCGCTGTCACGCGGCGATGCGCGAAGAGGCCAAGAAGATCGTCGACGAGGGGATCGCCACGGAGGAACAGGTCGACAAGGCGCTCGAGGACGGATACAACCTCCCCGTCGGCCCGTTCTCGCTGGCCGGCCTCGGCGAGGAGTGGGACTGAGGGCTGTTTCGGCAACTGTTGCGGATTCGCTTCAGTTTTTGACTGATGAATCGATTTGCGGTGGCGCGCGCTGAACCGCAGTGAGCGATAAGCGAACTGCGGTTCGATACTGCGCGAGGGATGAGCGAGTGTAGCGAGCGAATCGGCTGGGGAGGGTGTGGTTCCTCCGTGTCGCCACGATAGCAGTACACTCTATCTTGGTCGATGACACTCGTTGAGTGGTGTTTAGAACCAACGAGTGAGAGCGTCCTGCTACCGTGGCAACTAGGAATTCCACGTCCTCCCCAACCGATTCGCTCCGTCACTCCGTTCCTTCGCTCATCCGACGGAAGACGCGGTGCGTCTTCCGAGCAGTCGCTCGTTTCACTCGCGACAACCTCGCGCAGCGTTGCGTCGCGGTTCGTTCGTCACTCACCGCGACACGGCGCGCGCCACCGCAGGCTGGTTCGTCGGATGGCGCAAAACGAAAGTTACCGGTGCGAAGTCGTTACTTCCCTTCGAACTCGGGGTCGCGGTCTTCGGCGAACGCCGCCGCGCCTTCCGCGTGGTCTTCCGTCTTGAGCAGCTCCTGGAAGAGCGAGCGGTCGTACGCCAGCCCCTCCTCGAGTCCGGAGTGAACGGCCATATCCGTGGACTTCTTGATCCCCTGGATCGCCAGCGGTGCCTGCCCGGCGAGTTCGGTGACGAATTCGTCGACCTCGTCCTCGAGCTCGTCGTCAGCGTAGACGTGATTGACGATCCCTTCCTCCCCCGCTCGCTCCGCCGAGATGTGTTTCCCGGTCATCGCGAGTTCCTTCGCGACGGCGGGACCGGCCAGTTTCTCGACGTACTGGACGCCGCCGGCACCGGGGAGAATGCCGAGATTCACTTCGGGGAAGCCGAACGTGCTGCCCTCGCTTGCCAGCCGGAAGTCACAGGCCAGCGCGGTCTCGAGGCCGCCGCCCAGACAGTAGCCGTCGATCTTCGCGATGACCGGGGCCGGGAAGTCCCGGATGACGTCGTAATGCGTCCGAGCCGAAGAGCCGCCGGCGGACGCATCGGAGAAGCCGCCGATGTCCGCGCCGGCACAGAAGGCCTTCTCGCCGGCTCCCTCGAGCACCACGGCGCGCAGGGCGACGCCGTCTGCACCCTCGTTTCGCTCCTCGAGGGACTCGAGCCCGGCGACGATGTCGTCTCGCAACTGCGCGCTCAGCGCGTTCAGCGCGTCCGGTCGGTTCATCGTGATCGTGCCGACGCCGCGATCCTCGTCGTACTCTACCAGGACAGTGTCGAATGATCGGTCCATGTACGGTGGTCACGGGCAACAGTCAAAAAGGTACATCGTTCGCCGTTTCATACGGTTTGTTGGAAGTCAGCTCCGGAGCACCCGCGAACCGGCCTGCGATTGCTCCGGGAGATCGGTACAACGGACCGTATCGGCCGTCGCGAATTCGTTCTCCCGACGACCGTACCGAACACCGATTACGGACGGTGCGAGGCGAAACCCCCCGATTCCTCGTCGTCACACCGTGTGGTCGGAAGTGAGCCGCCGATGCGATCGCGTGCTCGAGTCGCAAATCAGAACTGCCGGTAACGAGGGTCGGGAAAACCGCCAAAATATATCTCTGATTATACTAGTGGAGTACTGTATTATTTCATATACCTATTCGAGTTCCGCTCCAAAAACCGATCCCGAGCGAGAAACCGCCGTAAGCGGAAGGGTACGAGCCTTCCGTCAGGTTGGAGATGGCCCGGTCGTGTTCGGGTCGAGAAACGTCAAAACCCTCTACTTCGGCCGCGAATGGCCGTCTTCCCCACTCTCTCTCTTTTCTGTTGCTGTCCCCAGTCGAATGGCACACACATCAAATCTAGACTATAGTCGACAGAGTGGAACGATCTCCATTTCGACGAGCTGCGGCCGATACTGCGTGCCGGCTCGAACTCCGCTCGAGCAACGGTAGGAACGTGTTCGACCGCGACGAACGTCCGGCTCACAACGCCCGCCGCAGAACGTTCGGTTCAGAACGCCCGGAGATCTTCGAGCACGGCCTGTGCGCTGCCGTCGGCGATGACCTCGCGGGCCCGCTCGAGTCCGTCCTCGAGACTGTCGACGTCCTGTCGGGCGTACATCCGGAACGCGCCGTTGAGCGCGATCGCGTCGGTGAAGTGGTCTTCGCGGTCGCCGGCGAGGACTTCCTCGGTGATCGCCGCGGAATCGGCGGTCACGTCGTCGACTTCTAGATCCTCGGCTTCCATCTCCATGCCGTACTCGGCGGTCTCGATCTCGTAGTCCTCGAGTTCCTCGTTTCCGGCGTCCCATTCGGCGACTTTGGTGTAGCCGGGACGGATGTCGTCGTACCCCTCCATTCCCTGGAAGAAGATCGCGCGGGAGTAGTCGAGTTCCTCGCTTTCGACGAGCGTGTCGGTCAGCTTCTTCGCGAAGGCGAGATGGTAGAACGAGCCGAGGTGAACGTCGGCGTTCGACGGGTTCGCGATCGTCTCGACGGTGTTAACGAACGTTCGGACCCCCATCTGATCGCGCCGACCGTACAGGTCCTGAACCCCGGGGTTGAAATTCGGCTGGTAGTAGAAGCCGAAGCCGGTCTCGTCGACCATGTTCGCGCTCTCGTCGGGCTCGAGTTCGGTTCGGACGCCGAGCTCGTCGAGGACGTGTTTGTACGCCGTCGCTTTCTGCGTCGGGACGCGATCGCCGGAGTGGACGACGATGGGGGTGCCCGCGGCCGCGGCGACGACGCCGGCGCCGACGCCGAGGACGGCGGAGCTGTGCTTGCCGTCGTAGTTCGCCCCGCAGTCGACCGGATCGCACTCCGGCTCGGCGGGGACGACCGACTCCTCGCGCATCACGTCGGCGTAGGCCGCCAGCTCCGTCGGGATGTTTCGCTTCCAGCGGTTGGCCAGCCAGAACGCGCCGAGCGTCGTTTCGTCCGGTTCGCCCGCCAGAATGCGCTGGAACGCCTCTCGAGCCTGTTCGCGGGTCATATCGTCGGCCGACTTCGGGCCGGAGCCGACGACTTCGGTCATGAGCCGCTTGAGCGGCCAGTCGCCGAATTCCTGGGTTGCGTGCGCCATGTTGTGCACCCGTTAGGCCGGATCGCGCAAAAGTCTCCCGCTTCCGGCGCTCGTTCGGCCGTCAATTGACGGGTTTCGAGCCGATACTCGGATGAACCACAAGAACGGCTCCGTCGCGCGCGGCTCGAGTCGGACCCGAAAACGATACGGTCCCCTTCTCCC
This sequence comes from Natrinema sp. LJW11, assembly GCF_056135975.1. Lineage (NCBI taxonomy): Archaea > Methanobacteriati > Methanobacteriota > Halobacteria > Halobacteriales > Natrialbaceae > Natrinema > Natrinema sp. LJW11. Next base: position 106,803 of record NZ_JBWBDM010000008.1, read on the forward strand.
TAGGGCAACCAATGAGTAGCCTGTCGGGGGACTGGCGCGAGGCCATCGACGACGCGGACGCGGCGCTGATCGACGGCTATCAGAGCGGCTTTCCGATCGAAGCGCGCCCGTTCCGCCGCGTCGCCGCCGACCTCGGACTCGAGGAATCGGCGGCGATCGACCGCGTTCGCGCACTCCGGGAGGCGGGGATCGTCCGCCGGTTCGGTGCCGTACTCAACCCGCCCGTGATCGGCTCCTCGACGCTCGCCGCGGTGCGGGCACCCGCGGACCGCTTCGACGAGATCGCGACCGTCATCAACGAGTATCGGCAGGTCAACCACAACTACGCCCGCGATCACGAGTGGAACATGTGGTTCGTCGTTACCGCCGGCTCGCGCGAGGCCCGCGACGAGATCCTCGCCGACATCGAGGCCCGAACCGGCTGTGCCGTGTTGAACCTGCCGATGCTGACCGACTACTATATCGACCTCGAGTTCCCCGTCGTCAATAGCGATCGTTTCGCGCGCGAATCGCTGGCGCGGCGCACCGACTCCTCGGCCACCCGGATCAGCGAGGAGGCCACGGGCGATCTCTCCGCGCTCGAGGCCGAACTCCTCCTCGAGATTCAGGACGGGTTCCCCCTGTCGGCGACGCCGTATCGGGATATCGCCGCGAACGTGGGGTACGCGGTCGAAGACGTGCTCGCGGCTATCGAGCGCCTGCTCGAGAGCGGGTGTCTCAAGCGGATCGGGTGCGTGATCAACCACGTCGTAACGGGGTTCGACGCCAACTGCATGGTCGTCTGGGACGTCCCCGACGACGACCTCGACGAGTGGGGCAAGCGCGCGGGCGAACTCTCCTACGTAACGCTCTGTTACCACCGACCGCGCCGGCCCGAGCAGGAGTGGTCGTACAACCTGTTCACGATGATCCACGGTCGCGACCCCGAGGCCGTCGACGCGAAGATCGACGAACTCGCCGCCGACTACCTCCCCGTCGACCACGAGCGACTCTACTCGACCGAGACGCTGAAGCAGACGGGCGCGCGCTACGACGAACTGGTCGGGCTCTAAACGACACCGCTGGACGTGCGGAAACGGACTCGAGAAGCGATGTCGATCCTCAGGAATCGTCCAGTTCCGGGTGGAAGAGATCCTCGACGGCGCAGTCGAACCGACGAGCGAACTTGAACGCCAGTTCCAGCGACGGATCGTACTTCGAATTCTCGATCGCGTAGATCGTCTGGCGGCTCACGCCGACCGAATCGGCGAGTTCCTGCTGGGTGAGCCCGCGTTCCGTGCGTTTGTCCCGGAGGTCGTTCTCCATCCCTTGCTCGGACGTCGGTCGCCGGTATCAAATACGCTGGCGTATCTCCGTCGCGCCGAGGACGGTCAGTACCGTGACGACGGCGATCGCAGCGAGGACGTCGACCTCCCGCGGCACGGTCCCGCCACTGATCGCGTACCAGCCGTACAGGCCCACGATCGAGCCGAGGAGGACGGCTCCCGTGACGATCAACGAGAGATCTAAGTTACGGACATCACGTTCGTCGATGACGCCGCCCGCACCGCGGCGCGTCCGTCCGTAGTAGACGCCGTTGAAGATCACGACGAATATCGTCGGATGAACGAGGAGCGATCCGAGCGACGGATCGGCGGGCAGGCTGCCGATTACGACCTTAAGCGCGGGAACGGCAAGTGCCGGAATCAGAAACAACAACAGGCTGTACTGCAGGGGGAGAAACGACCCCATCGGCACGCCGCTCGAGTCGGCCGCGTCGGACTCCGTTCGATCCTCCCCGACGAACTCCCGCTCGAGGATCCCTCGGAGATCGACGAACGCACCGATGAACCCGCAGACGACCATCACGCCCACGGCACCGATGTAGCCCCAGACCGTGATCGTCTCGAGGACGAACTCGATCGCCACGAACCCGGCGGCGATAACGATTCCACTGGCGATCGCTGCGACGAGGACCAGGAGCGCACCGTAGGCCCTGAGTGGGGTATTGGGCATACGCGACAGTTGTTGGCCCTCCCACATAAATGTAAAGAAAACTTGTCACACCGCTCGAAGACGCCGACTCGATACGGTCCGACCCATCGGTATCGACGGGACTACCGGGACTGGTGGCCTGCGCGTCGAACTCCCACCGAGTCGCATCCGTCAGAAACATCGGTTCACATCCGTCGGAAACTCGCCCCACGCGAAGACAACCGCCGTCCGAACGGCGAAAAACGGCGTGCCGTGCGGAATGTCGTACTTACCGACGGTCGAGCGCTTCGGCCACGATTTCGATCGGCGTCGGCGGCTCCTCGGACGCGCCGGGTCTGTTCTCGAGTTGTGTCCGGCAGGAAGCGCCGGGAGCGACGACGCGGTCGCCGTCGCTCTCGTCGACCTGGTCGTAGAGGATCGAGGCGATGGCGTCGCTCATCGAGGCGTGTTCGGACTCGTAGCCGAAACTGCCGGCCATCCCACAGCAGCCCGAATCGAGCGGGTCGACGGCGTAGCCCGCCCGTCGGAGCACGCCGACGGCGTGGTGGTCCTTCGCGACCGACTTCTGGTGGCAGTGGCCGTGGTAGACCAGTTCGCCTGTCGCCCTGCGCTCGTCGAAATCGATCTCCTCGTCCAGCCGGAAGGCGTCGACGTACTCGCAGACCCCGTAGGTGGCGCTCGCGAGCGTCTCCGCGGTCTCGGTGGAGAGGAGATCGAGGTAGTCCTTCTGAAACATGACCGCGTCGGAGGGCTCGATTACGACCACGTCCCAGCCGTCCGCGACCCGCGGGGCGAGCGCGTTCACGTTCTCGCGGGCGGCGTCTTCCGCCTTCTCGAGGAATCCCTTCGAAAACGCCGGGCGACCGGTATCGCCGAGGTCGTCGGGGACGGCGACGTGGACGCCGGCGGCCTCGAGCACCCGAACGGCCGCCTTCCCGGCGTCGGGATGGCTGTAGTTGGTGTAGGTATCCGGGTAGAGGATGGCTCGGCGAGTCGCGCCGCCTCGCTCCGCTCGTACCGCCGCTGCTCGTCTTTCCGAGGCGGCTTCGCCGCCTCGCTCACGGAACCAGTCCCGAAACGTCTCCGCGCGGAACGTCGGCAGCGGCCGGTCGGCGTCGATCCCGGCGGCGACCTCGAGGGCCTCGCGGGCACCCGGCACTTTCGGCAGGGCGTTCGACAGCGGCGCGAGCCGGCTCCCCCACTTCGAGAGGGCCGACACGTTGGCGAAGAGTCGATCCCGGAGACTCGCGCCGTTGCGCTGGTGGTACTCGTGGGTGACTTCGGCCTTGAGCTTCGCCATGTCGACCTCGCTCGGACAGTCGATGGCACAGCCCTTGCAGCCGATACACAGTCCCATCACCTCCTCGACGAACTCGTCGGAAACGGCTTCTTCGGGCTCGAGGTCGCCGCTCATTGCCTGTCGGAGCGCGTTCGCCCGGCCGCGGGTCGCCGTGATCTCCTCCCGGCTCGCTCGGTAGGTCGGGCACATCACGCCGCCGGTGGTCTCCTGCTCGCCGCGACAGCCGCCACAGCCGTGACAGAGCTCGACCATGCCCTGCATGCCGTTGTCGTTCTCCCACTCGAGCGCGGGCTCGAAGCCGGCCTCGAACTCGTAGTCGGGGTCGAATCGCAGGTGGTCTCGCAGATCCGTCGGATTCTCCTCGCGGAAGACGACCTGTCCCGGATTCAGTATCCAGTCGGGATCGAACGCCGTCTTGAGATCCTGAAAGGTCTCCCAGAGTTCGTCGCCGTAGCGCTTTTGATTCCACTGGGTGCGGGCGCGGCCGTCGCCGTGCTCGCCCGAAACGGAGCCGCCCAGTTCGACCACGAGGTCCGTTACATCGTCCGCGATCCCGTGGAGCTGCTCGAGGCCCACGTCGGTCTTCGTGTTCACGAGCGGCCGGACGTGGAGCACGCCGGGTCCCGCGTGCGCGTAAAAGCTGGCGTAGGTGCCGTGTTCCTCGAGGATCGCCTCGAAGCCCTCGACGAACTCGGGGAGCCGCGCCGGCGGAATGGCGGTATCCTCGATGAAGGAGATGTGCTTCTCGTCGGTCGTCCGCGAGAGCAAAATCGGGAGCCCGGACTTGCGGAGCTTCCACAGCTTCGCGCGCTCGGCGTCGTCGTAGGCCTCGAGGGCCTCGATCGCGAGCGTCTCGCGTTCGCTTCGCGGGGCGTCCGCGGCCGGTTCCGCCGCGGGCGTCGCCGACGGCAGGCGGTCGGCGAGCAGGCCGGCGACCCGCTCTCTCCCGTGGTCGTCGTCCTCGGCGTAGAACTCCACCAGAAGGACGGCGTTCGTCCCGTCGGGAAGCATCCGCGTGACGGGGCCGAACTCGGCGGTGTCCCGCGCGAGATCGATCAACACATCGTCGAGCACCTCGACGGCGGCGGGATCGTGTGCGAGGACGGGCTCGACGTCTCGCATCGCCTGGTGGAGGTCGGGATAGCAGAGCAGGGAGACGGCCTTCGTTTCGGGGATCGGCTCGAGCGAGACGGTCGCCTCGGTGACGATCGCCAGCGTGCCCTCGCTGCCGGCCAGCAGCCGCGCGAGGTTGACGGTGCCCGCCTCCCCGGTTTCTTCCCCGCCCGGCAGCTCCTCGCCGCGAGCCTCGGCGACGAGCCGGTCGAGATTGTAACCCGAGACGTTGCGCTTGAGATCCGGGTAGGTCTCCGCGATCCGATCCGCGTCCTCCGCGATGATGCGCTCGACTTCGGCGTAGAGCCGGCCCTCGAGGTCGCCGTCGGGGTCGGCCCGCTCGCCGATTTCCTCGAGCGTGACCTCGCCGAAGCGGGTGACGGTGCCGTCGGCGAGGACGGCCTCGACTTCTTCGATGTAGGCGTCGGTCTTGCCGTACTGCAGCGAGTGCGAGCCGGTCGAATTGTTGCCGATCGCGCCGCCGATGGCGCTCTTGTCGCCCCACGCGGGGTCGGGGGCGAACTTGAGGCCGTGGGGCTCGAGGGCCTCGTTCAGCGTCCCGAGGATCGTTCCGGGCTGGACCGTCGCACAGTGGCCGTCGGGGTCGATCTCGCGGATCTCGTTCATGTACCGCGTGAAGTCGAGGACGACGGCCCGGTTGACCGTCTGCCCGGCGAGGCTCGTCCCGCCGCCACGCGGGAGGACCGGAATTTCGCGCTCCGCGCAGTACTCGAGGATACCCGAAACGTCGGCGGTCGACTCCGGAAAGGCGACGGCGATCGGCGTCAGCTCGTAGGCGCTCGCGTCGGTCGCGTACAGTTCGCGAGAGTAAGAGTCCGCGCGGACCTCGCAGGCGACGAGTTCCTCGAGGTCCGCGACCAGGGCCGGACGATCGACGTCGTCGCTCCGATAGTCGTAGTTCGCTCGCCGGTCGGCGGCCGGGTCGGCGCTCGGCTCGAGAGACATACGTCACCCTTGCTCAGGGGTGGCTAAAAGGATCCGCATTGGCGAGATCTATGCCGTTCGATTTCGGTCGGTCGACCGTCACGAGTCGACGGGAAGCGGACGGGCGGCGGATCTCGGACCGCCCGGCCGGCACGTGGGCCGAGGGACTGGGAGTGGTGACCGAGTGGCAACGTGGCCCCGTCGTTTTCCCACGGCCGTGGGGCCGCCGTCCGAATCCACGGACGGTACCAGCAGGTACCGGGGACAGCGAAACAACCGATTTGCCTAACTAGTTGGGTTTCTCGTCCCCTGGAGCCGGGCGCGTCGCGCCCGGCCGGGTCGAACTCGCCGTCCGCTACTGCCGGTATCGGTCCTACGCGTCTTCGCCCCAGTCGCCGCTCATACCGACGCGTTCGCCGTCCTCCCAGACGTAGTAGCCCTCGCCGCTTTTCTTGCCGAGGTTGCCCGCCCGGACCTTCCGGCGCAGGGACTGGGGCGGCTTGAACCGCTCGCCGAGCTCCTCGCGGAGGTGTTCGGCGATGTGCAAGCGCACGTCCAGCCCGACGTGGTCGGTCAACTCGAGGGGCCCCATCGGGTGACCGTACCCGATCTCCATCCCCTCGTCGATGTCGGCCGGGCTGGCGACGCCCTGCTCGACCATCCGGATCGCCTCGAGACCGAGCGCGAGGCCGAGTCGCGAGGTGGCGAAGCCGGCCGTGTCGCGGACGACGACGTCCTCCTTCCCGATACCCTGCACGTAGTCGACGGCGAACTCCTCGGTGCGCTCGTCGGTCCGCTCGGCGATGACGATCTCCACCAGATCCATGAGATGCGGCGGATTAAAGAAATGCAATCCGACGGCGCGTTCGGGGTGCTCGAGCGCGCTGGCCATCTCCGTGACCGACAGCGAGGAGGTGTTCGAGGCGATGACGGTGTCCTCGCCAGCGGCGTCTTCGACGTCCGCGAAGACCTCCTTCTTCAGGTCCATGTCCTCGGGCACCGCCTCGACGACGAGGTCGGCGTCTTCGACCGCTCCCGCGAGGTCGGTCGTCCCCTCGATGCGCTCGAGGGTCGCTTCCATCTCCGACTCGTCGAGCTTGTCCCGGTCGACGCCGCCCTGGAGGTTGTCTCGAATCCCCTCGAGGCCGTTTTCGACGAACGCTTCCTCGATGTCTCGGAGGACCACGTCGTGGCCCGCCATCGCGGAGACCTGTGCGATTCCGTGTCCCATACTGCCGGCTCCGAGAACTGCGATTTGCATGTGTGACCCCTCTGCGGAAATACTCAAAAGCGTTCCCTTTCGATCGAATAGCGAAGAACGGAGCTACTTTACTGCCACGGCGAGAGGTATCGGATACCAATGAGCGGCAGCCAGCCAGTTATCGTGCAGGCGGTCAGAACTCCGCAGGGAAAACACGGCGGCGTCTACGCCGAGACCGGCAGCGAAGCGCTCTCGGTGCCGTTAGTAAACGAGATGCTCGAGCGAACGGGTCTCTCGGGCGAGGTCGTCGACGATATCCGGTGGGGGTGTGCCAAGCAGGTCAACGAGCAGAGCAACAATATCGCACGCGTCATCGCTCTCCTCTCCGAACTCGGCGAGTCGGTACCGGGCACCACCATCGACAGGCTCTGTGCCTCCTCGGCGGAGGCGATCATGAGCGCCAGCGACGCGATTCGGGCGGGCCAGCGCGAGGTCATCGTCGCGGGTGGCGTCGAGAACATGTCCCGAAACGAGCGCCGAAAGGGGATCGACTCCTACGCCGGCATCGCGGAACAGTACGACGCGGCCGGGCTCGCGATGGGCCAGACCGCCGAGAAGGTCGCTCGAGAGTACGATATCGGCAGGGAAGAACAGGACGAGTACGGTGCTCGGAGTCAGCAACGAGCCTGCGAGGCCACCGAAGCCGGCGCGTTCGACGACGAAATCGTCCCCATCGAAACGGACGACGGGACCGTCGCCGAGGACGAGGGCCTTCGCCCCGGCACCACGACCGAAAAGATCGCCGGCCTGCCGCCCGCCTTCGAGGAAGAGGGCACAGTCACCGCCGCAAACGCCTCGCAGGTCTCCGACGGCGCTGCCGGGGTTCTGATCACGAGCAGAGAGTTCGCCGAGGAGCGGGGCCTCGAGATCCTGGCCGAAATCGAGGATCACAACGTCGCCGGCGTCGACCCCACGGTGATGGGGATCGGCCCGGTGCCCGCGGTGGAGGGAATCTGGGAACGCAACGGTCGGTCGGCCGACGACTACGACCTCGTGGAACTCAACGAGGCCTTCGCGAGCCAGACGATCTACTGCCGGGACGAACTCGGCTTCGACGACGACCGGTTCAACGTCAACGGCGGCGCGATCGCCATCGGCCACCCGCTCGGCGCGTCGGGTGCCCGCTTGCCGGTCACGCTGATCCACGAACTCCAGCGCCGAGGCGGCGGCCTCGGGCTCTCGACGATGTGCGTCGGCTACGGTCAGGGGGCGGCCATCGAGTTCAACGTCGACTGAGGCGATCGAACTAGCCTTTTTGGTCCAGATTTTGCGAGGGAGGAGAGCGCAGTTCGGAGCGAACGAAGTGAGCGAGAACTGCGGGTTGCGAACGGGAGGAACGACCGTGAGCGCAAGCGACGAGACAAACGGTGGACGTGGCAGGGGGCGGCCGTCGAACTCCGCGTGCCGGAGCGGTAGAGTCGGCTCGAGTAGACCCCGCTCGCGGCTCGGATCCACGCGATGGACCGGGGCCTCGAGTCCCGTCGCGTCCCCCTTCTGACCGCGTTCTCTGCAGAATCCAAATTCGTCCTCGAGTACACATTCAACGGCCGAAATGGGCCTCAGTAGCCCTGGAGAATCGTGCAAGCTATCCGGTAGCCGACTGCAAAAATACCGAGATATTCGCGTCCCGAATCCGTCCTCGAGCGGCGCCCGATTAGAGGATCTGGTCGGCGATGATGTTCTTCTGGATCTCGCTGGTGCCCTCGTAGATCTTCGTGATGCGGGCGTCGCGGTAGTAGCGTTCGGCGGGGTAGTCCGTCACGTAGCCCGAGCCGCCGTGGACCTGAATGCCCTCGTCGGCGACTTCGACCGAGATCTCGCTCGCGAAGTACTTCGCCATGCTCGAGTACTGCGCGGCGATGTCCTGGTTCTCCTGCTCGACCTGCGAGGCGGCGCGGTAGGTCAGGGAGCGGGCGGCCTCGACCTTGGTCGCCATCTCGGCGATCTTGTGCTGGATGGCCTGGAACTCGGAGATCTTCTGGTCGAACTGCTCGCGCTCGTTGGCGTACTCGATGGCGGCGTCGAGCGCACCCTGGGCGGCGCCGACCGCCTGGGCGGCGACGTTAGTCCGGCCGGCGGCGAAGAACTCCATCAGCTGGTAGAATCCTTTGTCGACTTCGCCGATGACGTTCTCCTCGGGAATGCGGACGTCGTCGATGATGACTTCGGCGAGGTCCGACGCGCGGATACCGAGTTTGTTGTCGATCTTCTCGGTCTTGATGCCGTCCCAGTCCATGTCGACGAGGAAGGCGGTGATGCCGCGGTGGCCCTCGCCGGGGTTCGTCTTGGCCATGAGGACGCCGACGTCGGCGACGGTCCCGTTGGTGATCCACATCTTGTTGCCGTTAGCGACGTACTCGTCGCCGTCCTTCTCGGCGACGGTCTCCATCCCGGCGACGTTCGAGCCGTGAGCGGGCTCGGAGATCATCGACACCGACGCGACCTCGCCGTTTGCGATCTTGGGCAGCCACTCCTCTTTCATCCACTCGTCGCCGAACTCGATGATCATGTTCGAGCCGAAGCCGGCGCTCCCGATGGCCGAACCGATTCCCGGGTCGGCACGCCAGAGCTCCTCGGTGACGATCGTCGAGGCGATCTTGTCCATGCCGGCACCGCCGTACTCGAGCGGGATACTCGGCGCGACGAAGTCGTACTCGGCGGCCTTCCGGCGGAGGTCCTCGGGGTACTTCCCTTCCTGGTCGTGTTCCTCGGCGACCGGTGCCAACTCGTTTTCGCCGAACTCGCGGACGGCCTCGCGAATCGCATCGTGTTCGTCGGACAGCGTGAATGCCATACGTCACCGATCGTGTGCTGGTACCAAAATAGCTTCGATATATTCAACAGTTGCAAGATTTCTCCGATTGTGTTCTAACGTTGTTAAGGAAACGTCGAGCCTCCGCTCGGCTCGAGCGGAATGGCAGGCTCCGTCGCGAACCGCCCGCGGGCCGCTTGCGAGCCGGCTACGACTCGTCGCGGAGTTCGAACTTCTGGACCTTGCCGGTCGTCGTCCGCGGCAGCGTCTCGACGAACTCGACCTCGCGGGGGTGTTTGTACTCCGCGAGGGTGGTCAGACAGTACTCCTTGATGTCCTCGGGCGTGGCCTCGGCGTCGGGCGTCGGCACGATGAACGCCTCGACGGTCTCGCCGCGGCGGTCGTCCGGAACCCCGACGACGGCCGCGTCGGCGACGTCCTCGTGTTCGAAGAGCAACTCCTCGACTTCGCGCGGGTAGACGTTGTAGCCGCCGGTAACGATCATGTGCTTCTCCCGGTCGACGACGTAGAAGAAGTCGTCCTCGTCCCAGTAGCCGATGTCGCCGGTGTGGAACCAGCGCTTGCCGTCCTTGTCGGTAAACGCCTCCTCGTTGGCTTCCGGCAGCCCGTAGTACTCTTTCATCACGTTGGGGCCGTGAATAACGAGTTCGCCCGTGATCTCGTGGATCGACGCCTCGTCCTCGTCGATCGGCCCCTCTTCGACGCGCGCCACTTCGTCGAACTCCGCGGTGACGATCTTCGCCTCGACGCCCTCGAGGGGCTGGCCGATGCTGCCCTTCCGGCGGTTCTCGTTCGTGTTCGCGTGCGTGACCGGGCTCGTCTCGGTCAGGCCGTAGCCCTCGTTGAGCTGGACGCCCCAGAGCTCCTCGAACCGGCTCAGAACCTCGAGCGGGAGGCTCGAGCCCCCGGAGTTCGCGAAGCGCAGCGCTTCGAACTCGTAGCTCTCGGCGTCGGGCTGGTTGATCATGTCGTTGAACATCGCGGGGACGGCGAACATGATCGTGATCTCGTCGTCCTCGAGTTGCTCCATCACCGTCGGCGCGTCCCACTCGGGGACGGGGTAGTAGGTGCCGCCGCTGTACATCGCGCCGTTCATCACGACGGACATGCCGTAGATGTGAAACAGCGGAAGCGTGCCGATGAGTCGGTCGGAGGCCTGGAAGCCACCCGGCGGGACCCCGGCGTTCGCTCGCGTCGTAAAGGCCAGGTTGTGATGGGTCAGCAGAACGCCCTTCGGCGTGCCGGTCGTCCCCGACGTGTAGGGCTGGACCGCGACGTCGTCGTCCGCGCGGTCGACGATCCCGGCGGCGTCGTCCGCGAGGAACTCGTCGAACTCGGTGGCTCCCTCGACGTCCGCACCCACGCTGATCACTCGTTCGACGTCGGTGTCATCCCGCACCTCCAGAACGTTCGGGACGAGATCGGCCAGCGCGACGACCGCTTTGGCCCCGCTGTCGCCCAGCATGTGACTGATCTCTCGAGCCTTGTACTGGGGATTCATCGGGACGATGATCCCGCCGGCGCGCAGGGTGCCGTAGAAGGCCGTGACGAACTGGGGCAGGTTCGGGAGGTAGATCCCGACGCGGTCGCCCTCGCCGATCCCGCGGTCCTCGAGGGCCTGCGCGAACCGGCCGGCTCGCTCCCAGAACTCCTCGTAGGTCAGTTCCGTCCCCTCATACGCGATCGCGGCCGAGTCCGGATGTTCCTCGACGGTCTCGGCGACGTCCGTCACGAGATTCGTCATACCCTGTGTGTGGTTACCCGGGTCGCAAAAGGGTTGTTACTCGTCGCTCGGATTTATTTCGGTTGTTCCCGAAAACGGGACTCGATCGCCCCGTCGGGGCCCGATCAGTCGAGCGTCGACGGGTCGGCACCGGACTCGGTGCCGGTGTTACTCGGCAAGTCGTAGCCGACGACGAAGCGGGCGTGGAGCAACGCGGCGACGATGGCCGCCGCGGCGATCAGTTGGATCGCGACGTGGACGATCGAGCCGAACATCGCGCCGACGGCGGCGACGATGAAGACCGCCCGGACCGGCGCGGAGAGATCCCGCGCCCCGTCGAACCCGATCGTCGCGACGATCAGGGCGACGGTACCGGCGAGTACCGTGGGGAACGCGAGCAACGTCTCGCTCGACCAGTAGATCAGGCTATCGTTCGCGATGAACGCGTAAGGGATGACGAACCCGGGCGCGCCGAGTCGGAGCGCCTGCTTGGCCGACTGGAGGAAGCCCGCGCCCGCGATCCGCGCCCCGATCGCGACCGAGATCGCGACCGGCGGCGTGATCGCCGACAGCATCGCGAAGTAGAACACGAACATGTGCGTCGCGATGTCGGGGGTCCCCAGTTCGGTGATCGGCTTCGCGACCAGGATGGCCACGAGGATGTACGCCGCGGGCGTCGGCATTCCCAGCCCGAACAGGATGCTGGCGATCATCGCAAGGAACAACACGACGAACAGCCCCCCGCCGAGTCCGAGGATGCTCACGTCGCCGAGGCTGACGATCGACGTCGCGACGCGGGCCGTCAGCCCCGTTCCCTCGAGCAGTTCGACGATCACGCCCATTGCCGCGAGGACGCCGACGAGCGGTGCCATGTCGGTCCCGCCCTGTTTGAACCCGTCGACGGTCTGCTTGACCGTCGCGAAGAGGTTCGAGAGCGGATCGTCGCCGCGGATGTCCCACCAGAGGAACTCGGCCGTGACTTCGTCGGAGCCGACGTCGAAGACGCCGACCACGAAGTTCCGGACGAACATCACGCCGATGATCGCGAAGATCGTGTTCATACCCGACGACAGCGGCGTGTACCGGAGGTAAATGAGCGTATACAAGAGGACGCCCATCGGGACCGCGAAGTGGAGCCCGTTGAGCAGGAGCCGCCACCTGAACGACGAGAGGTCGTTCGAGATCCAACCGAACTTGAGGATCGTGAAGTGGACGCCAAGACAGACGCTGAAGTAGAACAGCGCCGCCGGAATGACGCCGGCCTGCACGATGTCCAGATACGGGACCTGGATGATGTCCGCCATCAGGAACGCGGCGACGCCCATCACCGGGGGTAGCATCTGGCCGCCCGCGGAGGCGACCGCCTCGATCGAGGCGGCGACGTCGCTGTCGACGCCTTGATCCTTGATCATCGGGATCGTGAAGCTGCCGGTCGTCGCCGTGTTGGCCGCCGCACTGCCGGTGATCGAGCCCATAATCATGCTCGAGATGACGGCGATCTGGACGACGCCGGTCCGGAGGCTCCGTCCGAGTTCCGTCCCGATCTCGCGGACGAAATCCATCAGTCCGAAGGCTTTCGCGATCCCGGCGAACATGATGAAGATCGCGACCCACGTCGATCCGATCCCCATCATCGTGCCGTCGTAGACGCCACTGAGACCGATCGCGCCGTTCTCGGCGATCTGCTCCCAGCTCTGACCCGAGTGCTCGAAAACGCCGAACAGTCGCGGGCCGACCGCGGTGTGGGCGTACGCGATCGCCGCGACCGCAACGGCCGCGATCGTGGTACCGAACGCCCGGCGGGTCGTGTCGACCGCCATCGTAATCAACAGTACGCCGACGACGTGGTCGGTAGTGGTGTAGCCGAGGATGTACGCGTCCCCGTCGAGTCGGGTGAAGTTCGTGTAGACGTGGTACATCGTGTACAGCGCCGCGAGCGCGAGCGCGATGGCGATGTACGGATCGATCCGCTTCCAGACGCGTCGCGCTCGCTCGAGCGCACCGTCGCCGTTTTCGCCGGCCGGTGACGTCGCTGCCTCGGCGTCGACGCCGACGCCGGCGTTCTCGTCGGTGAGCTGTTGGTAGACGTAGTCGAGGTAGTACAGCGAGATCCCCATGCCGAAAAAGAGGATCATGTACCGTTTGTCACGGACTACCCAACGTGGTTCTTCGACGAGGCCGGTAAGGGGCCAGCCGCCGACGAGGGACACGGCGTACAGGACGGTGTACCCCGTCAGGGCGAACCCCAATACGTACACGAGGAACCCGAGGATCAACTCGGGGAGACCTCGGTCGGAATATGTTTCGGACATCGGTTCCGTTAGTTACCGCCGTCGGCGATGAAGAACCACGGCAGATCGTAGAAGTGGACGATCTGCGCCATATCGAAGTCGAGTTCACTGTAGGCACCGGCACCGTTTTCGACCTCCTGAGCCGACCAGTTCTGAATATACACCATCTCGGCGTCCTCCTGATTGAGCGCACCGAGGTTCGCCTCGGTCCCCTCGCTCGTCTGGGCTTCGACGAATATGTCGCTGGTCGCATCGTTGACGGCGCTGGCCATCCCCTGGTTGGCGGTATAGGCCGTCGTCGTCGACGTCGACGTCCGCATCCGGAGGTCCGTGTCGCCGGTCGCGCCGCCGCTCGTGCTGCCGCCGGCGCGCTCGAACTCGTCGTTCCAGACGCCGATCTCCTCGTAGAAGTCCGCCGCGGCGTCGTGGAAGGGAACGCCGTCGTACATGTTCTTCACCCAGAAGTCGTCTTCTTCGAAGGTCGCCAGCAGGCCGGCGTACTCCGCCAGCTCGTCCTTTTGCTCGTACAGCGTCTCGAGGAACGTGTAGACCGTGTCGTACTCGAGGTCGGCCCGGGAGACGAAGTTGTACGCGAAGGTCGGCGCGGGAACCTCGTCGGGGGCGTCGACGTTGTCGATTTTGCCCGTCTCCGCCGACTGGATCAGGAGCCGGTCGTCCTCGTTCCAGGCCTGTTCGGTCTCGTCGCTCACGTCGAGGACGGTGAGATTGTCGACCGTACTCGCGGTCTGCTGGAGCCAGCTGGGCGTGATCGAGAAGTTCATCAGCGTCCCGACGCCGACGTCGAGCTGGTTCTCGTTGATCGCGTTGCCCTGTTCGCCGTAGCTCGTACTCACGCGGTCGTAGCCGTCGGTCGCGTGATCGAGCGCTCGCTCGAGTGCCGGCGCCGTCCCGGAGCCGCTCGGGGTCGGCGACACTGCCGTGTCTTCGTTGATATCCGATAGGGTCTCGAGGGGGCCGCTGCTGCCGCCGCTCGTCTCGCCGCCGATACAACCGGCGATCGCCGCGAGGGAACCGACGCCTGTTGTCGCGAGAACCGATCGTCGAGTGGTACGTCTGTCCGTGGACTTGTCTCTCTTCGCCATGCCAAAGGTCTTCATAGTTACCTATTATAATCCTTCCGCAATCTGCCGGAATTACGGTCGATTGTACAACCATCAAACATGACCGGTCGAGAGAAACGACTCGGAGCGATCGGTCCGAGCGATACCCTCGTTTCGGGAAACCGTCAGCGAGCGTTCGCAAACCGCCGTCTCCTTCCGTCTCGGCGGCCGCTCATGTGACACCCCGTATCGCAATACCTATTGCGCCATTCCCATAGGTGTACTGTATGCTGGATTTCGTTCAGCTCGAGGAGGATCTCGACCAGGAAGAGCGGATGATCCGGGACACGGCCCGGGAGTTCGTCGAAGAGCACGTCAAACCCGACATCGGCGAGCACTTCGAGAACGGGACGTTCCCGAAGGAGCTCATTCCCAAGATGGGCGAACTCGGCTTCTACGCCCCCAATCTCGAGGGCTACGGCTCGCCGAACGTCTCCGAGACGGCCTACGGGCTCTTGATGCAGGAACTCGAGGCCGGCGATTCGGGGCTGCGCTCGATGGCGTCGGTCCAGGGCGCGCTGGTCATGTACCCCATCCGCGCCTACGGGAGCGAGGAGCAAAAGGAGGAGTGGCTACCGGCCATGGGGCAGGGCGAGGCGATCGGCTGTTTCGGCCTCACCGAACCCGAGCACGGTTCGAACCCGACGGCGATGGAGACCCGCGCGGAGGCCGACGGCGACGGCTACGTCCTGAACGGCTCGAAGACGTGGATCACGAACTCGCCGATCGCCGACGTCGCCATCGTCTGGGCGCGTGACAAGTCGGCCGAGGACGACCCCGTCCGCGGCTTCCTCGTTGAGACCGACCGCGACGGTATCACGACGAACAAGATCACCGAGAAGCTCTCGCTGCGCGCCTCGATCACGGGCGAGATCGGTCTGAACGACGTCTACGTCCCCGAAGCGAACGTTCTGCCCGGCGTCTCGGGCATGAAGGGGCCGCTGTCCTGTCTCACGCAGGCCCGCTACGGCATCGCCTGGGGCGCGATCGGCGCCGCTCGAGACTCCTTCGAGGAGGCCCGCCAGTACGCCAAAGACCGCGACCAGTTCGGCGGTCCGATCGGCCGGTTCCAGCTCCAACAGCGCAAGCTGGCGGAGATGGGCACCCAGATCACGTTGGCCCAGTTGCTGGCCCACCGGCTCGCCGAACTCAAAGAGCGCGGCGAGATGCGACCCCAGCACGTCTCGATGGCCAAGCGGAACAACGTGCGCACGGCCCGCGACCAGTCCCGCATCGCCCGCGAGATGCTCGGCGGCAACGGCATCACGACGGACTACTCGCCGATGCGCCACATGGCCAACATGGAGACGGTCTACACCTACGAGGGAACCCACGACATCCACACGCTCGTCCTCGGCGAGGAGTTCACCGGTATCCCCGCCTACCAGTAGCGACGCGAGCCGACGATTCGCACTCCGCTTTTTCTCTCCGACTCGAGCTCGACTCGCTGCTCGTGACCGCGCCGAGTCGACCGCTACGTCGATACTCTCCAACCCGGGTCCGGATTCGGGGATGACCGTCCCGCCCGTCAACATTCTTGTCCCAGTATCCGGAACATTGATTGCGGCGTGCGAACAGCATCGCGTATGAACACGGATCGGGACGAGACCGAGACCGTCGGCGTCTCGACGACGCGGAAGACGTTCGAACTCCTCGAGGCGCTCAAAGCCGAGGAGGGGGTCACGATCGCGGATCTCACGCAGCGGACCGACCTCCCCAAGAGCACCGTCTACCGACACCTGCAGACGCTCACCGATCTGGGGTACGTGATCGAGCGCGACGGGAAGTATTACGTCGGCTTCCGCTTCGTCGAACTCGGTGAGCAGGCCCGGTCCCGGAAAGTGGGTTACACGGCCGCCAAACGAGCGGTGTTCGAACTCGGTCAGGAGACCGACGAACGAGCGGTGTTCATCGTCGAAGAGGACGACGAGGCCGTCTACGTCCACCGCTACGGCAGCCTCTCGAACACGATGATCGGCCACCGGCGACCGCTCCACTCGATGGCTTCGGGCAAGGTCATTCTCGCGGAGTGGGACGACGCCGCGGTCGACCGCTACGTCGAGGAGGTGGGACTCGAGTCGATCACGTCGAACACGATCACCGATCCCGACGCGCTGTTCGACGAACTCGAGCGGATCCGTGACCGAGAGTACGCGGTGAACAACCAGGAACACATGGCCGGACTCCGCGGCGTCTCCGTCCCCGTCTACACGCCCGACGACGAGTTCCTCGGGTCGCTGGCCGTTTTCGGACCGACCAGCCGATTCACGGACGACTACGTTCACGACGAGCTCCCGACCCGGCTTCGGGACAAAGCGGGCGAGATCAGAATCACGCTCGCGTACGGCTGACGGCCGCCGCGATCCGCCGACCGACGACGCGACCGACAGACTCGACTCTCAATCAGCGCCGGTATTTCACTCGGCGAAACGCCGATCGGACGGTGCGAAACCGGAGATCGGCCGTCGACAGGGACGTATCGTCTCTCCCGGTCCACGGAACGGATACTTCGATAGCCAACCGGCCCGTTCCGCAATCCGAAACGAAGGCCGTTCGCCACCGAAACGACTTTCGTCGTCTTCCGGAACAGTTCAATCGATGAACGATCAGCCGACGGGTCCCGGACCGGATCCGAAAGTTCTCCGTCTCATCCGGAAATACGACCTCGAGGGCGTCGGCGACGAACTCGAGGCGCGGTGGACCCATCCCGAGAACCGAACGAGTCTGCGAGCGCTCGCCGATTCGTTCAACGAACGAGTCCTCCGGGCCGCGCTCGACGAGGCCGACGTCGAGACGATCACCGACGATGTCAGCCGCCTGTACGCCCTTCTCGACGGAGCCGAGGGGAGTCGCGGCGAGCAAACCGCGGCCAGACGCCGCCTCGAGCGAGCGGGGGTCGACGTCGAGACGGTGCGAGCGGAGTTCGTCTCCTACGGCGCGATCCGATCGTATCTCACGGGTCACCGGGACGCGTCGCTTCCGGAGACCGACGAGGACGCTCGAGCGGCGGAGTCCCGAACGATCGAGGGCCTCCGACAGCGGACGGTCGCCGTGACCGAAAGCAAACTCGCTCGACTGCGGGATACCGACCGTTTGCAACTCGGTTCGTACCGCGTTCTCGCCGACCTGCAGGTCCTCTGTGAGGAGTGTGGCCGACAGTACGACGTCGCCACGCTGCTCGAAACGGGTGCCTGCGAGTGTGACGATCAGTAGGGCGTCCCCGCGAGTCGGTGATCGTTCGGAAACCATAACAATCGTACTCTTGTTATGGGTTTTGCCGCGCTCCCCGTTTCCTTTCGGTTTCGCTCGAGTCAGCTTCGAATCCCTTTCGAGCACCTATCATATACTAAAATATTACAATCTCAATACACAGTTGTCGGCCCTACTCGTATGCCTGAGTTCGCTGAGACGCCTTTCGCAGCTCATTCAGCGTTACTATCCGCGTCCTCTCGGATCATACGTACATCGGTCGCTCGCGATTCGGCCTCGTTCTCGAAATCCAGGAAGTGCCGAAAATACGTGTTTTCGTACGTCTCAGCCAGGTACCGTGGCTGATCGAACCAAAACGGCCTATATGATATGTACCATACTATTTCGTCGAAATAGTATTTTTTCTATAATTCTGCGAACGGCGCACATCGTTGACCGACGGTTTCGAGTGGCCGGACGAGCGAGACACCCCGACTCGACCGAGGGTTTATCAGACAATCCGCGGCCAACAGGGGCATGTCGGACCAACCCCGACGATCACGACGAACAGTCCTTCGAACGCTCGGTGCGCTCACTGCGGGGACGATCGCCACAGCGACGACCGCGGGTGCGAGCACCGGTGGAACGCCTGACCGACCGAATCACCCATCGAATCCCCGGGGACTGCGATCGCCGTTCCGCGATTCTCCCTCGGCCGACGTCGCGATCGGCGACGTCCTCGACGGAACCGATCTCTACATCGGCGTCGTCGACCGAATCGTCGACGGAGAACACGTCGTCCTCCTGCTCGAGGACGGCGAGGCCGTCGTCGATCAACTCGTGCTCTCGGTCGATCGGTTCGACGAGATCGCACCGGAAGACATCCTGCTGAGCGCTGCTACCGACGGCGAATTACACGCCTTCCGACGCCTTCCGTCGAAACCGAACGGCTGTCCCGATCCCGATTTCGAGCGACTGTCGTCGGATTCCTGAGACGGACTCCTGTCAGTCAGTCCCGGCGCGCCCGCATCGCGGGACGCGGATGAGCCGGGATACAGTGACAGCGGATCGTCTGAAACGACGCCCCGTGTGGCCCGCCGTCCGCTTCCAGCGCCGCGTTCAGTTCCTCGTCGGCCGTCCGCTTCCAGCGCCGTCTCTTTCCCGCAGCAAGTGAACCTATCACACGGCCGGAATCAGCAAGTACAATGCGTATTGCTTGGAAAAGCGTTGTCTTCAATACGATGGTGAACACGGCCTCATTCGGGATCGAGCTGAAGCGACCGGGGACCACCAGACTTCGGGCCGCGTTCTTTAGCGTGTGGTTCGTCGATCTCGTCGCAACGGTACTGTTCTTCACCGTCCCGTACGCCTACGAGATAAATCCCGTGACGGTCTTTCTTCACGACCTCTTCGGAATCGCCGGCGTCGTTTTCGCCGCCCTCATCTACGCCGGTTTCGTACTCCTGATCGGCTACGTTCTCTCGACGCCGCTGGACATCGCCTTCGTCGCGACGATCGTCGGCATGTACGCTCTCTTCGCGAGCAACAACGTCGTTTTGCTCGTCTCACGCGAGCCGTTACTGGCCCCGATCGTTCCGTAACCGAGTCGACCGTCGCGACGATCCGTCGATCAGAACGGTTACGCGAGTTCAGGGAGCCTCGGTGGCTCGAGTCGTCCGGTATGGGTCGCTGGTTCGCGAAGCGGTTCGCCGTGAGAAGGGAGCCTCGAATGTGAACCGAAAGAAGACGGTCTCACTCGCTTTGCTCGGAAACGTGCGATTTTCAAATTCTAGGTAGTTGTATTGCCGCTTCTCATGGCTCACTCCGTTTGCATTGTTCACAGCAGAAATGGGCAAACTCGAATTTGAACCACCGGAAGACGTTCCGGGTCGTTCACTTCGCTCGCTCCCGGGCTGCGACTCGCGTAGTTCAAATCCGAGTAGGATTCCATATTTGCGACTCGCGGATTTGCTCGTCGAAAAAGTATGGGCCAACTCGGATTTGAACCGAGAGCCTCCACCTTATCAGAGTGGCGCTCAACCTAATTGAGCTATTGGCCCGCGCCGTCTCCCTCGCACTCGGTAGTTGCCCGGTGGGACGTTTAAGCGTTTCTTTCTCCCCGACCCGTGGGATTCGCTACCGAGCGAGGGGATCGTCGTCTCGCTCGTCTCCGTCGTCAGTGCGGTCGTCGCCGAACTCGATCGTATACGAGTCCTCGGTGCCATCACCGTCGACGGTATACGCATCGTCGCCGAGGTCGTACGTCCCGTCATCGGCTGATTCGCTTTGGTCTCGAGTCGCCCCGTCGTCCGGGAAGCCGAACGTCCAGACCCCGCCGCTGGCGAAGCCGCCGGTCTTCTTGTCCGCGTACGGAACGATCACGAAGCGCTTGAGCGCGGCGCGGATCGGGATCCGCGTCAGCGGAACGGCGAGCAGGAAGCCGATGAGGTCCGTCACCAGTCCGGGAGTCAGCAGGAACGCCCCGGCGGCGATCAGCAAGCCGCCGTCGAGCAGTTCGTTCGTCGGCGGCTTCCCCTGCGCCATCGAGCGTTGCATCTTCCGGATCGTTCGCCGCCCTTCGGCCCGAACGAGTAGCATGCCGACCAGTCCCGTCAGGACGACGAGCAGCACCATCCCGACCCAGTTGACGAACCCGAACTGGGTGACGATGACCGCGAGTAACACGGCGTCGAGAAACGGGATGAGCAACAGCGCGAGGATCCACCGGAGCATACGTCGATCTAGTCGCCGAACGGTGAAAATCTTTTACTCTCGTTCCAGCGACGGAAGCATCTCTCTCCGCTCGAGACCCATCCGGTACCGGGAGCGAACGAAGGGCTTACGCCGGCGACTCACGTCGATGCGGTATGAACGAGACGACGCGCGTCGAGTGGCGCGAGTGGGGAGGGGAGGCCTTCGACGAGGCTTCGGCGGACGACGTTCCCGTCTTGCTCTCGCTGACTGCGACGTGGTGCGATCACTGCCACGAGATGGACGCGGAGACCTACGCGGACCCTCGAATCGCGGCCAACGTCAACGACAGTTTCGTGCCCGTGCGAGTCGACGTGGACCGGCACCCCCGCGTTCGCGATCGATACAACATGGGCGGCTTCCCGTCGACGGTCTTCCTCGCCCCGAACGGGGAGGTCCTGACCGGCGCCGGCTATCTCGGCCCCGACGGGATGCGACAGGTCCTCGACAGCGTCCGAACGATGTGGCAGACGAAAGGGACCGGCGCGGCGCGCGTTCCCCGTCCGCTCCGCGAGGACAACCCGCCCGCCGGCGAGTTGACGGCCGATATCGAACAGGGAATGCTCGGCCACCTCACCGACACGTACGACGAAACCGCCGGCGGCTGGGGCCAGCAACCGAAATTCCCGCTGCCCGACGCGCTCGAGTTCGCACTCAAACGCGACCGGGAGATGGCGTTGCGATCCTACGACGCGGTCGGCGCGAACCTGTTCGACGAGTTCGGGGGCGGCTTCTACCGCTTCGCGACCGAGCCCGACTGGTCGGGGCTCCAGCGCGAGAAGCTGCTCGATTCCAACGGGGCGTTAGTGCGGGCGTTCGCCAACGCCTACCTGCTGACCGGCGCGGACGAGTACCGCGACCCCGCCGAGCGGACGATCGAGTATCTGACGGCCACGCTGTGGAACGGCGAGGCCGACGCATTCGCGAACAGTCAGGCTCCCGGCGAGGACGACGCCTACAGCCTCGACGCGACCGATCGGGCGGCCGCCGCGGAGCCGCCGGTCGACGAGGGGGTCTTCGCCGGATCCAACGCGCTGGCGATCGAGGGGTTGCTCACCTACTACGCCTACACCGACGACGAGCGCGCCCGCCGGTACGCCGAACGGGCGCTCGAGACCCTCCGCGAGGACCTGCTCGACGACGGCGTCGTCACGCACGCACTCGAGGACGACGAGCGTGACGACGGCGACCTCGCCCCGCTGCTCACCGATCAGGCGCGAGTCCTCGGCGCGTTGACGACGGCCGCGAGCACGATCGATCCGTCCGTGCTCGCGGACGCGACGGCGATCGCCGACGCGACGATCGATCACCTTCGCGACGAAGATTCGTTCGTCGACGGCCCCGCCGCGGGCGTCGGCCTGTGCGACCGGCCGCTCCGGCCGCTGGACTCGAACGTGGCGTTCGCGGACGCGCTCCTCGAGCTGGCGGCCCTCACCGGTGCGGAGCGCTATCGCGACATCGCACGGGAGACGCTCGAGGCCTTCGCCGGCGCGAGCGACCGCTTCGGGGTCCAGATCGCTCGCTACGCGACCGCGGTTTCCAGACTGCTCGAGGGGCCGTTGGTGATCAGGGTCGCCGGCGGGCCCGGCTCCGATCTACATCGCGCGGCGCTTCGGCTGGCGGACCACGAGAAGGTCGTCGTCCCCGACGCCGACGCCCTCGAGGCGGGAACGGCGCGAGCCGAACTGGGCGATCGCATCTCCGATCGCGCCGAAACTCCCGCCGAGTTGAGCGAGCGGGTCCAGCGCCTTCTGGACTGACGTTCGGCCTCCTCTGGCCCGAGTCCACCCTCTCGTCAAACTACCACAGTGTTTATGTTTCTTCGGGGGCTTCGTCCGACATGGCCAGTCTCAGGGATCTCGGGCTCTCCGAGTACGAAGCTCGAGCCTACCGATCGCTCCTCACCACCGGCCCCACAACGGCCAAGGAGTTGTCACGGGCGAGCGACGTGCCGATGGGGCGAATCTACGACGTGCTCAACAGCATCGAACAGTACAACCTAGTCCGCAGCCAGACCGCCAGCCGACCGAAGAAGTACGTCGCCGTCGAGCCGTCGACGGCGCTCGATCGGCTGCTCGAGGACAAGAAACGCGAACTCGACGAGAAGGCGGACCAATACGAGTCGATCGTCGACGATCTCGCCGACGAACTCGACGCGGCCGAACCCGTCGAGGAACAGTTCTGGACCGCCGCCGTCGGTCCCGATGAGACGATCGATCTCCTCTTAGAGCGCCTCGCGGCCGCCGACCGCAATATCGTAATGGTGTCGTCGCATCCCTCCCCTCAGTGGGACATGCAGGCGGTCAGCGAGGAGATAAACGCCCAACTCGAGGACGCCCTCGATCGGGGCGCCTCGGTCGATCTGTTGATGACTCGCGAGATGGTCGCCTCGATGTCGGAGGAAGTGGGCCGGCGGTATCGGGAGACCTTGCAGCAACGCGACGATTTCGACGTCCGAACCCACGACGACATCACGGGCTCGTTCAACATCATCGACGGGGTCGAGGTCTGCATTCAGGTACCGAATCCGCTCTCCTCGGGCGAGGCCTTCGCCATGATCGATCTCAAAGACCCCGAGTTCGCCGCGAACGTCCACGAGGAGTTCGTCCCGCGGTGGGAGGAAGCGGAGCCGCTCGAGTTTTAATTAGCGACTCGAATTTCAGTCCGAAACCTCGTCGCGCAGCGTCCCCATCTCGACTACGCGCTCGGCGTGGGCGTTGTGCTGGTGAATCGACTCGTCGTTGGACTGACTCATCGTGATCACCGCGTCGTCGGGCAGGTGGTCGAACTCGTCGACGACGCCTTCGGCCAACGCGCGGACGCAGTCCTCGACGAACTTCGCGTCGGCGTGGGCCTCGTAGGTCATGTGATCCTCGTCGGGGCGCTTCGCGAGGTTGTAAATCCGCGCGCTCATCGAATCGCGCGCGATGTCGATGATGTCGTTCAGATCGACCGCCGGATCGCCGTTGGCCTCGACGGTCAGCGTCGCGTGGCCCCGCTGGGAGTGGCCTGGCTGTGGCACCTCGTCCAGGAACTGCGTGATCGTCTCCTCCTCGACGCCGAGATCCTCGAGGGTCTGCTTCGCGCGGGCGGTGGACATCCCCTGCGAGCAGGGACAGACGGTCATCCCAGTGACGTTCGCGCCGATCTCCTCGCGGGTTCCGTCCTCGGTGGCGGTCGCCGAGGCCACGATATCCACCGTGTGCTGGGTCTCGCGATCGCTCGCCGGCGTCCGCTCGCGGCGCATAAACTCGGCCTCCATCGAGACCTCCGCCCTCGAGGTGTAGTCGTGTCGCTCGAGCAGTCGTTCGGCGGCCTCGCCGCAGACCTCTTCGACCTGATACGCTTCCTCGCGGGTTGCGTCCTCCAAGATCTCGTCGATGACCTCCATGTTCCGGCTCATGTCCGCCCCCTTTCGCCAGCCGGGGAGGTCGACGAAGACTTCGAACTCGGCGGTGAGGACGATCGGGCGCTTGTCCTCGCGGGCGATCTTCACGAGTTTGTCGACGCCGGTGACGCCGACCTGACTCAGGCCGACGGTCACGTCGGGCGACGTCGCCTGCACGTCCGGCAACTGATGACTCATTGGCCGCATTCAGGGGAGCGGGCGATTCAACCTTTCGGAACCGCAGTAACTGGCTCGATAGGGACTCGATGGGTGCGGAACGCTCGGTACGACTCGAGCGAGCCGTCGACTCTTTAAGTACCACTGGTCACAAGGTAGAGCTATGATAGGGGGACGGTCGTTTTGCAGTCCGGTGGCTCATATCCGATAGCCACGGCGCTCTGTTTTCGGTCTCCGCGTTCGATTGATGAAACGAGAAACAGTCCGGGTAACCACGGGTTCACGAGTCGCGCAAGCGATCGGAGAGTCTATTCGCCATTTCCCACGGAAGGGTAAGCACGAACAGGAAGAGCAGCGTCGCGCCCAGCCCGGTGAGAAACCCGTCCGTGACACGAAGTGCGAGGAAGACGGCCAACCCGGCGACGAGTATCCTCGCAATACGGTTCAGGTCCCACTCGAACAGGACGGTTCGGAGGGCAGACATCATCTCACCGATTGACGGGATCGTATATAGGCCTGGGGAGAGAGAAGTGAGTCGCGGCAGCGGAACGACGAATACACGTCGTCGAAATGCGTCTCACTTCGGCAACCGATCCGCGTGCGGTAGCGAGCGCTGCGGCGCGGTGAACGAAAGCGAGGGGCGAGTGAACCGAGCGCCTCGGAAAGCGAACGGCGAACGGCTGTGTGCAGGGAGCATCGCAAACCGCGGTGCAACGCTGCGCGTGGCTGTCGCGAGTACGACGATCGTGAGCGCGGACCCAGCGTCGACTGGTCCATTTGCAAACGAACTCGTCAGACCGATCGCTGATCCTCGAGCGATCGCCGTCCGTACGCCCGGTCGCCGACACCGACCGCATTCGTTCTTTACGTATCTCTGGTCACGAGATAGAGCCATGACGGGAAGACCGCCGTTCTCCGAGGCTCAGATTCGACAGTTGCGACGTTCTGGTGCTCGATAGTTCGACCGCGCGTTTCATTATCCAGTCGCAACGGACTGGACTCCGACGAACCCGTTGGAACCGTTTTCCGGTCAACTAAGACCCCGGAGTGACAGCAGCGAGTGTGCGAAGTTACACCGTCACCGAGATCTGGGATATCCCGATTCGAATCAACACGTCATTATTGATCTTTCTCCCGATCCTCGCGTGGCTCATCGGGAGCGGCCAGCAGATCGAACTGTACGCCGGATTCATCGAGGGGGTCACCGGCACCGCATTCGACCTCTCCCAGCTCCGTGCGGGGACGACGCCGTGGCTTATCGGTATCGCGGCGGCGCTCGGGCTGTTCGTGAGCGTCACGCTGCACGAACTCGGCCACTCGTGGGCCGCGTTGCGGTACGGTATCGAGATCGACTCGATCACCCTGTGGATCCTCGGCGGCATCGCGTCGCTGAAGACGTTCCCGAAGGAGTGGGACCGCGAATTCTGGATCGCTATCGCCGGTCCGCTCACGAGCGTCCTCGTCGCCGCCGTCTGTTACGCGGGCGTTCTCGTCGCGCCGAACTCCCTCCAGGTGTCGCGGTTCATCGTCGGCTATCTGGCCATCACGAACCTGATACTGGCGGGATTCAACCTCCTCCCCGCGTTTCCGATGGACGGCGGGCGCATCTTCCGCGCGCTCCTTGCTCGCTCTCGTCCGTACGGGACCGCGACGCGGATCGCGGCACGAGTCGGGGTCCTCTTCGCGTTTCTGTTCGCTATCGTCGGCGTCCTCACCTTCCAGCTCATCCTCCTCCTCCTCGCATTCTTCATCTACGGTGCCGCGACGACGGAATCGCGGTCCGTCCTCCTCGACGAACTGCTCGAGGGCATCACGGTCGGCGACATCATGACCCGCGATCCCGCAACGGTCTCGGCGGACACGACGCTCGAGGAGTTCGGCGACCGGATGCTTCGCGAACGACACCACCTCTACCTCGTCACGGATGATACCGGGGCGGCCCTCGGCGTTATCACGCTCGATGACGTGCAAAAGGCTCGAGGCGCGGACCGTGGAACGACCCGCGTCGAGGAGGTCGTGCGAGCGGTCTCCCGCGTCGAGGCGACCGACGACGCCTTCGATACGTTGGCCGTGTTGAACCAGTCCGGAAGCGTGAACGCACTGGTCGAGGACAACGGAGAGCCCGTCGGTGTGCTCTCCCAATCCGATTACGCACACGCCATGACGGTTCGACGCGGCTTCCAGAGCGCGATTACCGGATAATCGGCTGCCTCACCGCAAGTTCCGGTCCGGTATCCGAGTTTCCGTCCGCGCTTTTTGTTTAAGTACCTCTGGTCACAAGGTGAAGCTACGAAGGGCATTCGTCACCCGGCCTTCTCGGGTTTCGTTCCCGCGTACTCGAGCCACAGCTATGACTACCGTCCCGGCACGCGTCCGCGAGACCGTCGACGACCACCTGACGGCGATCGAACGCGAGCACGATATCGCGGTCGCGCTGGCGGTCGCCCGCGGAAGCCACGCCTGGGGTGCGGCGAGTCCCGACAGCGATTACGACGCGGGCTTCGTCTTCGTGCCGACGGATCTGCGCCGGTACGCTCACCTCGAGGGCGCTCCCGAGACCGTCGTCGCGGACCGCGGCGAGTTCGAGTATCAGGGCTGGGACGTGCGGACGTTCGCGCGCTTGCTCGCCGACTCGAACGAGGGGGCGATCGACCTGCTGCGGAGTCCGATTCGCTACCGCCTCGCGTCCGATCCCGCCGACCTCACCGCGTATCTCGAGCGGACGTACAACCCGATCGACCTCTATCACGCGTGGCGCGGGATCGCGACGAGCAACTATCGCAAATACATCTCGCATCATCTGGTCCGGAGTGACGACGAAATCTTCCCGATCGTCGACGTGGACGGCGCGGACGGCGACGAGTACACCGTCGAAACCGACGACGGAACGACGACGATCTCGGCGGACGACGAGCGATTCACCGAAACCCGGACGAAACCGACCGTCAAGCGAAACCTGACGATCTGTCGGGCGGCCATGTCCGCGTACTACCTCAAAGAGACCGGCGAGCGGGGCGAACACGAGCTGCCGGCCCTCGAGTTCGAGACCTTCCTCCGCGAGCAGGCACCCGCAGTCTTCGACGCGGACCGAATCGACCGCGCTCGCGAGTTGCTCGAGCGGAAACGAGCGGGCGACGGGGAGACCGATATCGGCGACGCCGTGGGTCGCGAGTTCGCCCACCCGCCGAAAGCGATCGATCCCGCCGTTCACGCACGCGACGGCCCCGATACCGAACGGCTGAACGGGTTCATCGACGAGATTATCGCGGCCGTCCGGTAGCTCGAGCCGCGCCCCGACCTCGCGTTCGTTTAAGTGCCTCTGGTCACAAGCTGAAGATACGACGGGAGAGACGCCCCGGTTCTGTCGAGGAATTCGTTCTCGAACAGCACACAGCTCGAGCGCTCGTTCTTTACGTACTTCTGGTCACAAGGTAGAGCTACGAAGGGCTTTTCGCGGATCGACTCGCTCGAGAGCGAAGCGGCAGCGATCGATATCGCTCGAGCGCCACCGATACGCCTGATACCTGTTAGAAAGCCTGTCTGTCCAGTGTGACGGAGCACTGAACGGAGCGAGCCTTTTTCACTCTCCCTCTCCGAGCGACAGACGATGCAAGACGACGGTGCCGACCCTGGTCCAGATTCCGAGCGAGCCGCGGCGGTCGCGGACGGCGTCGAGCCCGAACCCGACCCCGAGCGCCGCCTCGAGACCCGTCCCGGGTCCGGGTCGCTCTCCCGAGCGGACGTCCAGCGCGACTCGACGGTCCGCCAGTGGGGCGTCGTCACGCCGAGCGCGACGGTCATCGGCCGCGCCGATTCCCCCGACGCCGACCTCTCCGAGAGCGTGCGACGCCTCCACGACGAACAGCACGCGGCGACGCCGGGCTACGGCGAGCGCGCCCACCACCTCGATCGGCTGCGAACGACCCAGGCGTTGTGTAACGCTCTCGAGGTAACGCCGTGGCAGCGCGATCTGGCGCTCGGCGTCATGGACGAGATCGACCTCACCGAGTTCGGCAGCCAGCGCGCGATCGAGAAGGTCGCGCTGGTGGCGATCCGCCACGTCGTCGACGTCGACCGCCAGCAGTACTTCGGACTGGACGAGATCGACGCCCAGACGCTTTCCGCCGATCGGATGGAGGAGCTGTTCGCCCGGTACCGGGCCCACGATATCACCGACGAGGAGTCGTTCAAGCGCCTCGCGGCCGACTACGGGCTGGACACGACGAGTCTGAACCGCCTCCGCCGCGTGCTGAAGTCGCAACTCGAAGAGGAGCTGCCGGCCTACGGTCGCAACCCGTATCGAGACCCCAACCTACCGGACGCGAGGGATGCGGAGACGAACGCCGCTGACGCGGCCGCCTCCGGATCGGAGAGCTAACGGGCTGGGCTATCAACTCCGACCGGCGCGACGCCGCAGCCACCTTTCACTGGACCGTCGTCACCCAGTCTCGAGCCGCTCGCAGCCGACTGCCGGTGACCCGCGACTTTTCCGTGGTGACTGCCTAGCACCGGTATGGCTGACGCTGACACCGGAACGACGACGGAGACCGCGGATCGAATCACGATCTACGCCGACTACGTCTGTCCGTTCTGTTATCTGGGGACCCGCTCGCTCGACCAGTACCGGGAGGGCCGCGACGAGCCGCTGACCGTCGAGTGGCATCCATTCGATCTGCGACGCGGGAAGCGAAATCCGGACGGTTCGATCGATCAGGACGTAGACGACGGCAAGGACGACGAGTACTTCGAGCAGGCGAAACAGAACGTCCGCCGACTGCAAGAGGAGTACGGCGTCGAAATGGCCCAGGAGATCGCGACCGACGTGGACTCGTTCGATGCGCAGGTCGCCTCGTGGTACGTCAAACGGGAGTATCCCGGACAGTGGGCGGCGTTCGACGAATCGATCTACGCGGCGCTGTGGCAGGACGGCCGCGACATCGGCGACGTCGACGTTCTGGCCGACCTCGCGGCGGCCGTCGACCTGCCGGCCGACGAGATTCGCGACGCCGTCGCAGACGAGAGTCTTCAGGCGGAGCTCGAGGACCGGTTCACCGAGGCACAACAACGAGGAATCACCGGCGTGCCGACGTTCGTCTCGGACGGCCGCGCCGCCCGCGGCTCGGTGCCGCCGGAACACTTGGAGCGGCTCGTCGAGGACGAGCAGTAGCGCTACTCGAGCTTGTCGAGCCCGTCGAAGAAGTTCGCCTGCGGGCCGGCGAGCGTGACGGATTCGTCCGCGAGCGAGACGGAGACCGTCGCGGGCGGCTCGAGTCGCCGTCGGTTGCGCCCGTCGCTGATCGCGTAGGCCGTCTCGGGTCCGGAGACGGTGAGCGTTATTTCGGTGCCCGGTTCGACGACTAGCGGCGGCATCGATTCGGTCGCGGCCATCTGCGCGACGACGAGCGCGTCGGCCGACGGGTGAACCAGCGGGCCGCCCTCGCTGAGGTTGTAGGCGGTCGATCCCGTCGGCGTGGCCACGAGGACGCCGTCCGCGTGGCTCTCGGCGTAGCGCTGGCCGTCGACGGCGATCTCGACGGTCGCCCCGCCGCCGTGGCCCCGTCGCGGGCCGTGAACGACGACCTCGTTGAGCGCGGGTTCGAGCGTCCAGTCCTCGTCGGCGCCGGTCGCCTGCAGTCGCGCCAGTTCGCGGCCCTCGACGGTGCCCGTCTCCTCGAGTTCGGTGACGAGCGCGGTGACGACCGCGAGCGCGTCGGCGGGGGCGACGGCGTTGAGAAAGCCGACTTCGCCGAGGTTGACCCCGATGATCGGCGCGGGACTGACCTCGCGCGCGACGAACAGCAACGTTCCGTCGCCGCCGATGCTCACGACGAGATCGCGACTCGTCATCGCGTCGACCGGAACAGCGGTCGCCGCGACCGCCCCGCCGGTCGCCTCGTCGACGACGGCGGTCGCGCCCGTCCCCTCGAGGGCGTCGACGAGGTTCGCGGCGAGTTCCTGTGCACGCTCGTTGTCGCGTTGGGCGACGATTCCGACGTCGACGTCCATCGTCCGCGGCTAGCCCCCCCGTCGTCAAAAAGCCACGCTTGTCCCGCCGACGGCAACAAGTTTAATCGGGGTGGAACGACTCCGGACACGTGAACGCCCGCGACGACCACGTCGCAGTGTCCAGTATGGCAGCTGTCTACTCGAGTACCCCCCGTCGCGTCGCCGTCGATCCCACCGGTCGACCAGTTTGCGATCCACGTCGGCCGCCCCTGCCGGATCCGGCGACGGCCCGCAGGTGGTCGCCGTGAGTGACGACGCCACCGACTGGTTCGACCGGGCACTCGAGGACGACGACGAATCCGAGTCGGAGTCCGACGCCGCCGAACTCGAGGACGACGAAGCCGATCGGGTCGGCGACACCGAGGGGGCCGACGGCGACGGCGGAAACGAGTCGCTCGCATCGGGCGACGGTGACCGAGCGTGGCCGAAAGACGACCAGCGCGGCTCGCAGGGCGACGCCCCCTCCGTCGCGGACGGGCTGCGGAGCCCCACCGACGACGATTCGACCCGGAACCGAACGCCGGATCCGGACGACGCGACGGACGGCGACTCCCTGTTCGAGGAGGACTTCGGCTCGGCGTTACAGGACATCGAGGCGTCGGCGCCGGCTGCCGTCGGCGACGACGCGGCGGCCGATCTCGAGGGATTCGACGACCTTGACTTCGTCCTGGGAAGCGACGAACCGGACTTCGACGAGGAACTCGATTCGGAACTCCCCCGAATCGACCTCGGTATCGAGGGGCTCGATCAAATGATTCAGGGCGGCGTCCCCGAGCGCTCGCTCCTCGTCGCGATGGGCGGTGCCGGGACCGGCAAGACGACCTTCGGGCTCCAGTTTGTCAACCACGCCCTCGAGCGGGACGAACGGGCCGTCTTCATCACGTTGGAGGAGAGCCGCGATCGGGTCATCAACAGCGCGACCGAGAAGGGGTACGCCTTCGACGAGTACGTCGCCGACGGCCAACTCGCCGTCGTCGACGTCGATCCCATCGAGATGGCTAACAGCCTGGCATCGATCCGCAACGAACTCCCCGCGCTCGTCGAGGAGTTCGGCGCCTCGCGGCTCGTCCTGGATTCGGTCTCCCTCCTCGAGATGATGTACGAAGATCGGGCGAAACGCCGCAACGAAATCTACGATTTCGCTCGAAGTTTGAAAGGGGCGGGAGTCACCGCGCTGTTGACCAGCGAGGCGTCCTCGGAGACCGCCTACGCCTCGCGGTACGGGATCGTCGAGTATCTCACGGACGCCGTCTTCGTCCTGCAGTACATCCGCCCGGACGATTTCCGCGAGACGCGGCTGGCGATCGAGATTCAGAAGATCCGAGATGCGAATCATTCCCGGGAGAAGAAGCCGTACGAGATTACGAGCGAGGGGATCTCGGTCTATCAGCAGGCGAACCTGTTTTAGCGGCCGATTCGGTGCCGGTTTCCCGCGGTGCTATCGGTGCCGGGTTGTCGCAGCGCTATCAGTAACCCGTTACAGCGGCGACCGAGCCGGTAACAGCGAATTAGGACGCCGTTCGCTGCCCATACTTTTGCGGGCACGACCGCCATATTGGCGCATGGCGCAACGGACGACCGCCGACGAAACACTGCCGCGGGAGGAGCTCGCCGCGTACTTCAAAGACCTCGCAGCGGAGTTCGAGCGGGGCGACGAGGAGGTCACCGTCCCCGTCGGGAACAAGAACGTGTCGCTCGACCCACCACAGAACATCGACCTCTCGGTCGAAGTGGTCGAACGATCGTCGATGCTCCGAGGGAATCGTGAGACGGTCGAGATCGAACTCAGCTGGAAACCCTAACATGGCTGCCGCGGACTCAATCCTGATCTTCGTGCTGAGCCTGCTCGTGGGAACGATCGGTATCCTCGCGGGCGCACGGCTGGTGTTAGACCGGGACGCGAGCTTCGTGAACGCGGCGGTGACGGCGCTGATCGGCGCGGTCGCGTGGGCCGTCACGAGCTTCTTCGTCGGCTGGGTCCCCCTCCTGGGTATCCTGTTGCTATTGATCGTCTGGGTCGGCGTCATCAACTGGCGCTACCCAGGCGGCTGGGGTTCCGCCGTCGCGATCGGCTTCGTCGCCTGGATCGTCGCGGTCGGAATCGTCTACCTGTTCGCGGTAGTCGGTTTCGTCACCCCCGACGTGCTCGGTATCCCCGGCGTCTAGCCCGATCGTTCTCGCCATCGAGGAGGGAGGGAAACCCCTTTTTCCGTCCGCGCGAGAGGGTAGCGCAGAGATCGATGTACGAGACGATTCTGTTCCCCACCGACGGCAGCGACCACGCGGCGACCGTTGCGGCGCACGCGATCGACGTCGCGGCCACGAGAAACGCGACCCTACACGTCCTCTCGATCGTCGACGACCGCGCCTTTCTCGTCCTCGACGACGAGCGCGTCGCGAACGTCCGCGACGACCTCGAGGCGACGGCCCGCGAGGCGATCGACGACGCCGTGACGCGGGCCGCGGCGAGCGACGTCGAGACGGAGACGGCGGTCGATACGGGCAATCCGGCTGAGTGCATCGTCGACTACGCCGCGGCCACCGACGTCGATCTGATCGTGATGGGAACCAGCGGCGACGAGTACGAACAGAACGTCGTCGGGAGCGTCTCACAGCGCGTCGTCCGCGAGGCTCCCGTCCCCGTTACCACCGTTGGTCCCGCCGTCGACGACTGATCACGGGTTGCAATTCGACTGCTACGGTTTCCGACGCGGGGATCCGCTCTCCTACGCAGGTATCAGCTCCGGACGCGGCGTCCCGTGTGCGGTCCGCCGTGGCTGCCGAGCACCGCTGATTCGACTGGAACGGTCGCTTCCCCAGAACCCCATCGGATCGATTACATACGGTTTGATATGGGTTCCGTGGCTAGTACCCACGAAATGCGCCGATCCCTCGTGATCGCGGCCGTATTACTCGTCCTCGCCTTCGTGCTCGTCGGCGGCCCCTCGATGTTGCTGTCGCTGTCGACCGGCCAGTTTACGGCCGAGGATCCAGCCCCGAAGAAGCCGACTCCCGACGTCGTCTCGTTCGATGACTCCGAGAGCGGATTCTGGGAGTATCTCAGTCCGCGAGAGGGGTTCCAGAAGCGAAGTCCGATCAACGTGGTCGTCCGCGGTGACGTCGACGATATCGAACGAATACTGACCGAATCTGGCGGCGGCGACTGGTCGGAAATCAACGAATCCGAGGAAGCGGCGGTGCCGGACACGTACGCGCTGACCGGTGATGAAAACGTCTCCGAGAACGAGACAGTACCGAACGATTCGACCGCCAATGCGACGAACGATTCGGCCGTCAACGCGACGAACGATTCGGCCGCCAACAATACGACCGCAGACGAACCGCCGGCGGAGGAACGACGCGGACGAATCCCCTCTCTCAACTGGGGTGAGGCCGACGGCGGCGTCCGTTACGCCTACGTCGACCCCGGCTCGAACGAGAGCGGCTACTGGACGACCGAGACGCTCCAGCTCGAGGACGGCGATTACTACGGACAGCGATATCACATCCGGCTCTACGAGAGCCCCAACGAGGACGACGACTGGGTCGCCATGCAGACGCACTCCGAACACTTCGACTGGTTTACGTTGCAACACCGCGTTCACGGGTCCCAGTCCGCCCAGCGAAAGGTCGAGTCCAACTTCATGGCTCACCCGCAAGTGGACGTTCAGGACGACGTCAGCCGCATCTACCTCGATAACGGCAACTCCTCCGACGCAGACGGCTGGGCTACCCTGGTCGAACTCGCCGGATTGCTCGTCATCCCCACGCTGGTCGGTATCCGGTCCGGCAGGCGCAACGGCGACGCTGCGAGCGACGCCGGCCGGTCCGCCGAACGGGTCCACCAGCGGACGCCCGACGCCATCGACGATCACCTGACCGACGTCGACCGGCGGCGGATCGCCGCCGCCTACGACCGCGTCGAGGTCGGCCACCTCCTCCTCGTCGTCGCCATCGTCGCGCTGTACCTCGGCGTCCGGGCGGGCGGCATCTTCCTCGAGCACCGCGCCGAGTTCCTCACGCCCCACCAGATCGCCGCGTTACTCTACCCGGTGATCAGCGTCGGCATCCCGGTGGCCACCTATCTGATCGCACGCGGACTCACACGCCGACTCGACGCCGCCGTCGTCGCCGCGGGCTCGCTCGCGGTCGCGGTCTGGCTCGATTACGGCATGCTCGGCGTCGACGCGCTCTCCCTCGAGGTCGTCCTCCAGCGCATGCTCGTCGTCGTCGCGCTCGGCCTGATCGCCGGCGGCGCGGCCAAACGCGCGGCTCGCGACTCGAAGTTCAACGACATGCTGCTGGTCGGCACCGCGATGTGGCTGCTGGTACTGGTCGGAACGCTGTTCGGCTACCTGTAACCGCCCTCGCCTTTCGGAAACGAATCATTCCAAGCCGAAACCGCCGCTGAAACGCCACGTAATATCGATTTACCGCCGAAACGGTCCCTGATCGACCCCCTTCGTGGCTGACTCTATGGTGGCGAGTCCTTAAGTCGTTGCAACATCGTTATCTACACGAAATGGCTAGCCCACCCCGCCAACGCGAACGAGAACCTGAAACGACAGAAAAAGAACAGGAACCGGAGCGTGAGCGGGTGTGTGACGAGTGTAACGGGGGTACACTCGTCAAGAGCGAGGATCAGGGGGAACTCGTCTGCGACCAGTGCGGTCTGATCGTCGAAGGAACGAACATCGATCACGGACCGGAGTGGCGCGCGTTCAACCACTCGGAACGGCAGAACAAGTCCCGCGTCGGCGCGCCGACGACCCAGACGATGCACGACAAGGGGTTGACGACCTCGATCGACTGGAAGAATCAGGACGCCTACGGCCGCTCGATTTCTTCGGACAAGCGCAACCAGATGCGCCGCCTGCGCAAGTGGCAGGAACGAATTCGTACCAAAGACGCCGGCGAGCGCAACCTCCAGTTCGCGCTCTCGGAGACCGATCGGATGGCCTCTTCGCTGGGGATTCCCCGCTCGGTCCGCGAGGTCGCCTGCGTCATGTACCGGCGCGCGCTCGACGAGGACCTCATCCGCGGGCGCTCGATCGAGGGCGTCGCGACCAGCACCCTCTACGCCGCCTGCCGCATGGAGGGCATCCCGCGCTCGCTCGAGGAAGTCGCCGCCGTCTCCCGGGTCGAGCGCAAGGAGATCGGCCGCACCTATCGGTACGTCGCCCAGGAACTCGGCCTCGAGATGGAGCCGGTCAACCCCAAGAAGTACGTCCCGCGCTTTTGCTCGGAACTCGAACTCTCCGAAGAGGTACAGGTGAAAGCCAACGAGATCATCGATACGACGACCGAGAAGGGGCTGCTGTCGGGCAAATCGCCCACGGGCTACGCCGCCGCCGCGATCTACGCCGCGTCACTGCTGTGTAACGAGAAGAAGACCCAACGCGAGGTGTCCGACGTCGCGCAGGTGACCGAAGTGACGATCCGGAACCGATATCAGGAGCAGATCGAAGCGATGGGCATCCACGAGTAAGCCGGCTTCTGAAATCGTTTTTGCTGTCATTGCGGCTGCAAAATCCGTCTGGAGACCGTGTCCACGGAGCCACCGCAGACTGGCGTGTACGCGGGGCTGTTCACGAACAGACGCGACTCTCATACTCGCGGTCAGCGCAGCGGACACTATCGGATCGTCGATCGCTCGAGGAATGCGCCGGCCGGGAATTGAACCCGGGCCGCGAGCTTGGGAAGCTCGAGTCCTACCACTGGACCACCGGCGCACTGCGCTCACTTCGTTCGCTTGCGCGCCGAGGATCGCAGTTCCAGAGGAACTGCTCACCACCGGCGCATTGCATCCGCTTGGGCGTCCCAATGCGATGGGCTTCGTCCATCATCCCATCGGCGCGCTGCGTCACCAAAGGGTACCTTCCGGTCGCACTTGAACGTAGCGCTCTCGAATCGGCCCGTATGCCCCCGACGACAAAAACCCGTCCTCGAGTTGCAATCGCTGCGGACTATCAGTACGTATTACGTGTCCGCCGTGGTAGCGAGTGATGTCGAAAGACGCGACGTGTCCGGGTTGGGGTAGTGGCCATCCTTCAGCCCGTCCGGCTGAGACGCGCAGTTCAATTCTCGCACCCGGACCTCTCGTTCGGTCGCCGTGACGGATTTTGTCTCGAGTCGTGCCGCTCCGTCGAAATCGACCGTTCGGGCACTTTTTCCCGGAGAGGGCAGCCTATTAGGTCGCGGCCGGCATAGGAGCCCGCATGATCGACCTTCGCTTTTCGGACGGGGAACTGGAACGGCAACGCGACCACATCACGGCGTTCATTCGCGAGCGGGTCGACGCCGCGGGAGCCGACGGCGCCGTCCTCGGCCTCTCCGGGGGGATCGACAGCACGCTGACCGGCTATCTCGCCGTCGAGGCGCTCGGGGCCGAGAACGTCCACGGACTCGTCCTGCCGGCGACCGTCAGCAGCGAGGGGAACATGAGCGACGCCGAGTTGGTCGCACGGGACCTCGAGATCGGCTACGACGTGATCGAGATCGAACCGATCGTCGACGCGATCCTGGCCACCTACCCCGAAGCCGAGGGCGACCGCGAAGCCGTGGGCAACGCTCGCGCCCGCGTCCGGGCGGTCATGAACTATCTCGTCGCCAACCACGAGAGTCGGCTGGTCTTGGGGACCGGGAACCGCAGCGAGGCCGCGGTAGGCTACTTCACCAAGTACGGCGACGGGGCCGTCGACTGCCACCCGATCGGGAACCTCTACAAGGGACAGGTCCGCCAGCTCGCTCGTCACGTCGGCGTCCCCGAGGAACTGGCCGCGAAGACCGCCACCGCGGAGCTGTGGGCCGACCAGACCGACGAGGACGAGCTCGGGATCAGCTACGAGACGCTCGACGACGTCCTCGCGACCCATATCGACGGTCCGCTCTCCGTCGCCGCGACCGCCCGGCTGCTCGAGGTCGACGAGGAAACGGTCGAACGAGTCCGCGGCATGTACGAGCGCAGCGAACACAAGCGCAACGCGCCGCCGGCCCCGGAACCCCTCGAGTGAGCGAGTGCGCTCCCCTCAATCGCGTTCCACGGACCGCTCGTCCTCGAGTAATCCGTACCAGTACACGTCGTGATACTCGCCGTCGACGAATTCGGCGTCGCGGTGGACGCCCTCCTGCGTGAAGCCGACGGACTCGAGCAGCCGTCGCGACGGCTCGTTGAACTCGAACACGCGGGCGGCGATCCGGTGGAGACCGAGCTGGTCGAAGGCGTACCGGACGACGCGCTCCACCGCCTCGGTGCCGTAGCCCCGTTCGTGGTGCTCGGGAGCGAGCCAGTATCCGATCTCGGCCGCCTGGGATTCCCAGTCGATCTCGAAGAGACCGATCGTTCCGACCGGCGTCGAATCGGCGACGATCAGCAGGTCTACAGTGTCCTCGCCACAGACCTGGTTCTCGAAGAACTCCCGCTCCTGTTCGCGAGTGACCGGTCTGGATCGCCCGATCGATCGCCAGATTCGCGGGTCGTTGATCTGCGTTTGCAGAAAGTCGAGATCCTCCTCCTCGATCGGGCGCAGCGTGACGCGGGCGCCCTCCAGAAACACCGGTCCGGGCATACCAGTCCACTTCGTGTAAGCGAATAAATCACTTCTGGTCAACCGCCTTCCGCCGCTCGAGTCACGCCGCCTACTCGAGCAACGCGTCGATATCGTCGGCGTGAGCGGCGACGAGGTCGCCGAAGGCCCGGGCCTCACGTCGCTCTTGCGTCGCGCGCTCGCCGTCGTCTCGGATCCGGCGTTTCAACGCGGCCAGCGCGTCGCCGGCGTTTTCCGCGATCTCCTCGGCGACCGACCGGGGATCGTCCTCGACGCGCGAGATAAGCCCCATTCGCAGGGCTTCCTCGGCGTCGATCGAGCGGCCGGAGAGCGCGAACTCGAGCGCGTCGCCCTCGCCCAGCACTCGGGGTAACCTGACGGTCCCGCCCCAGGCACCGAACAGACCGAAGCTGACCCCCGGTTCGCCGTAGGTCGACTCGGGCGTGCCCACGCGAACGTCACAGGCCAGCGCGAGTTCGAGCCCGCCCCCGCGTGCGGGCCCGTCGATCCCGGCGACGACGACTGCGGGAGCGTCTTCGATCGTTCGCGCGACGCGCTGGCCCAGGCGGGCAAAGTCGGCCGCGCGGTCGCGGTCCCCCTCGAGTGCGGCGCCCTCGTTCAGATCGGCTCCCGCGGAGAAGGCCGGACCGCGACCGCGGAGGTAGATCACCGGCTCGTCGGCGTCGTCGATCGCCGTCTCGAGGGCCTCGAGGCCGCCCGCGGAGAATGCGTTGCGCGCCTCGGGGCGGTCGATCGTAACGGTGCGAACCGATCCGTTCGTGTCAACGTCGAGCATGGCAGCAGTCGACCGGGCGTTTCCAAAGGTCTTTGGCTCCGCCCTCGTAACCCCTCGCTAATGGAAACGGCCGACAGCTGTCGGCGTGCCGCCCTCGAGGCCGTCGCGGACGTCGAACCACCACGGCTGCACGAGTATCTCGACTCTATCCTCGATCGAGCGTCGATGGTCCCCGCGGTTCTCACCCTCGAGAGCGCCGCGGCGATGCGCACTGAGGGGCTTCTCGAGGATGAGGACGCGGACGAGCCGTGTTGCGACGGCGAGTCCGAACCCGACCAACGCCGAACGCGAGCCGCCGGCCCCGACCGCGAGCCCACTCGCATCACGACCCACGCGGCCGGCGTCCAACTCATCTACGAGGGACTGCGACTGACGCGTTCGCTCGCTCACGACGAACCCTGGACGGCGACCGACGCCGACGCCAGCGACGCCGATCTCGGGATCCTCGCAGCCGACATCCTCGTCGCCCGCGGCTTCTACCTGTTGGCGCGTACCGACGCCGCCGACAAAGCCGTCCGAACGGTGCAGTCGTTCGGTCGCGACCAGACCCGCCGCGACGATCTCGAGTCCGGAGCCGAATCCAGCGCCGGCACCGCCGTCGGCACCGACGGCGGCGATCCCGAATCGATCGATGCGAACCTCGAGCGAGACGTGCTCGAACTGGCCGTCCGCACCGGCGCCGTCGCCGTCGGTGAACCCCCCTCACCCCGACTGCACGCCGTCGTCGCGGAGTTCGCCGCCGGCGTCGGAACCTCGTTTCCCCCGGCCGCGGAGTGTCTCACCGACCTCCAAACGCGGGCTCGAGAGCTGTCGCTCGAGGATCCCACGACCGATCGAGCGACGTCCGCGACGGATCCCTGACGGACGAACGCAATCGCGGGATGGGGCTGCGATAACCCGCCGCACGGCCCGCTCGAATCGAAACCCATAAAGACGACTCCGGTCAACGAACAGATGCGTGCCTGGGTAGCTTAGCGGTAAAGCGCGTCCTTGGTAAGGACGAGAGCCCGGGTTCAAATCCCGGCCTAGGCTTGTTCGGTTTCACCGTTTCTGACGCGATTTACTTGCTCGAGCGCCGCTCTCGAGGCGAATTCCACCGACGATCGCTACAAGGTGCTGTTGGCGCCCTCGAGAACACGCCTCAACTCAGCTCACCGCCCGTTTCGAACTGCTGCTATATGGACGATACTGCGGCCCTCGAGCGCGGCTGCAGCTGCAGGCTGGTCGTTCTTGTTCGTTGCACTGCTGCGTAGCTCTGGTGATCGTGATGCCGAACTGTACTACCTGTAACAATCCTGTCTCGTACGATTTCGCCGCTGCCCACGGTGACGGCGATACCGTCGACTGGTGTCCGCGGTGTCGGGAACGCTAGCGCTCTCTTCCGATCGGAGAAACGACCGCAAAACGCCGTCCGAGTAGTGAGGGCTCGAGACGCCTACCGATCCGTGAGCAGGCGTCGCAGGATGTCACCGTAGGCGGGACGGGTGATGAGGACCCCGATGAACACGCCGAGGATGGTGATGATCGCGAAGCCGCGGAGGTCGCCGAGGCTCAACACGGCGAGCGGCGAGAGGGCGACGACCGTCGTCGCCGCGGCGGCTCCGATGACCCAGAAGGCTTTGCGGAATCGCGACTGGAAGACTCGCTCCGAGCTGACGTCACCCTCGTCCATCACCTCGTCGGCGATGATCACGAGGTCGTCGACCCCTGTCCCCACGACGGCGATGAACCCGGCGACGTGGGAGAGATCCAGCGGCATGCGTATCAGCGCGGCGAATCCGAGCAAGATTACCACCTCCGCGACCGCCGTCACGATCATCGGGAGCGCGACCCGCGTGTCCGTGTATCGAGTGTAGACGACGCCGCTGACGGTGATCACCGAGAGCAGCCCGATCAGCAGCGAGAACTCTTTGAACTGAGTGGCGTGGGCCGGCTCGATCGAGTAGACCTGATCGTTTTCGAAGTCCAGCGGCGCACGCAGGCTACCGGCTCGGAGGTTGACCGAGAGCGACTGGGCGTCTTGCTGACTCGGTGCGCCCATCTGGAAAGTCGGGTTGTTCTCCCAGTTGCCGTTTCGCATCGACTCGGCCAGGCCCGGCCCCATGCTGTGTGCATCGATGACCTCTCCGTCGACGACGGTCAGGAGACAGTACTGGTCCCCCTCCTGGTCGAAGTTGATGGTCCCGTCGTCGCCACGGAGGCCGCACCGCCCGACTCCTTCGTTCTGATCGGTGAAGCCGAGGTCGTTCATCTGCTGCTGGAATTGGGGTGCGGTCTCAGCTCTGACTTCCACCGGGACCACGTATCCCGACGTTTCTCGCCCCTGACTATCCGTCTGCTGCTGGGGCGGGTCGACGTCGGCGATGTCGTCGTCGGACAGCACCGGTTGCCTCGACTGGTTCCCGCTATCGTCGGGATAGTATGCGACCACCTCGACGACCCCGCGCTCGGAGAGCAGTTGGCGGAGTTCGCTCGCGTCCATGTTCGGGACCTCGACGACGATGTAGTGCTCGCCGCCCGGCGTCGTCTGCTCGTAGGCAGAACCACCGGACAGCCCCGCGGCGTTGACCTTCGTCTGGATCGTCTGGATCATGTCGTCGCGAGTCTTCTGGGTGACGCCGTCGCGGATGTCGTCCTCCGAGGCGTCGACGTTCGCCGACTGCAGCGCCGCGGCGAACTCCGCTTGCGTCACGTTGTCGGTGAACACCTCCGCGGTGACGGTCCCGTCGTCTTGGACGTCGACGCTGGTGTCCGCCGGCTCGAGGCCGAGTTCGTCGGTCATCGTCGACTCGATCTCGTCGAGTCGCTGTTGCTCTTGGCGGTCGATGCCTCCCTCGGCCATGTCGGGCGCGATGTTTTCGGCGGTCATCCCGGTGACCGGGACCCTGATCCGGGTCCCGCCCTCGAGGCCGAGTCCGAACTCGAGATTTGTGGGGCCGTTATCGACGGTGCTCTCGGCGTAGCTGCTGTCCGCCACGATGCCGCCGGGGATGAAGAGGGCGACGACGGCGAAGGCGACGAACAGGACGAGCAAGAGGAGCCGCCAGTTGGACTTGGCGGCAGCGATCGGGTTCATGAGCGGATCCCCTCGAACTTGTACCAGCGAAGCAGACTCAGGTTCAACATGTAGGTGTTCATCAGGTCGGCCCCGAGGCCGACGAAGAGGATGATGCCGATCGATGCCAGGAGGCCGATGCCGAAGATGTACGCGGAGATGGCCATGACGAGCATCGCGGCCATCGACGTGATCGTCATCGTGACGCCGGTCCGCATCGCGCGGTGCGTGCTCTCGTAGAAGCCTCCGCTACGGCGCAGAACGTGGTTGTTCAAGAGGATATCCGAGTCGACCGAGTACCCGATCAACATCAGCAGGCCGGCGACCGTCCCGAGCGAGAGTGGGATCCCGGCCAGGCGCATGAACGCCAGCGGGATCACGAGGTCGGAAAACGCCGAGAGGACGACCGCGATCGACGGGACGAACGTCCGGAAGAGCAAGAAGACGATGGCGCTCATCCCGACGAACGCGATGGCGACCCCCAGCATGGCCGTCTGCTGGCTCTGTTGGCCGAAACTCGCCGACGTCGAGGAGACCGCCTGAACGATCTCACTGTCGCCGTCCGAATCGAGTCCCGCCTCGGCCTGATCGCCCAGCGCCTGCGAGTCGGTCGAGGAGAACTGCACGATATACTGGTTTTCGCTCCCGGTTCCGGTCACCGATTCCGGCTGTTCGTCGAACGCCGACGGAATCTCGTCGGCCGGCGTCGTCGTCTGGACGGTCAGTTCCGTCCCGCCGGCGAAGTCCATCCCGAGCGGGACCGGCGTGCCGTACACGAGAAACGATCCGCTGAGGACGAGCAGTGCAACCGCGAGGACCGCGAGCGGAACCGCCGCGAGCTGACGGTTGCTGTACCGGGTATACTCTATCTCCGGTACGTCGAAATACGCCATATACCGGACCACTTGTACCCTCCCGAAGTAAGCCTTCTCAATTCCAGCGCTCTCTCGCGGCCCCCAGGCGTCGACTCGAGCACGGGACCGGGGCAAGTCGCCAGTGCTGATACGGTCTGCTATACCGACGTACCGGCCCGCCCGTCTGGCGGGTCTCGGGTGCGCCGAAACTGACGGAGCGTAGTCCGTCTGAGTAACTCTTCGTCGGACGCAGCAAGTGACGAGTGGCTCTTTCGTCGGACGCCACCGATCAGTCCGGCAGATATCGCACGCTCACCACGCCGTCGTCGGCCGAGCGGCGAACTTCCACGCGGACCGCCTCGAGCCGGGCCGCCCGCGAGATCGTCTCTTCGTCCGCGAGAACGTCCTGCGCTGCGGGTTCGACCTCCCCCTCGGGCACGCGGAACACGTGGATTTCGCCCGTCCCGGCGCGCTCCTCCTGAACGAGGTCGCCGACCTCGCCGTCGGCCGCGAGCTCCTTTTCGTGTCGGGTCGGCTCGAGGTCGCTGTCGACCAGGTCGATCGAGCGTCGGTCTTCGACGTCGATCACCTCCCAGGCGACGTCCAGCGGCGGCTCCGGTGCGACGGTGGCCTCGAGGACGTCGTGGCGCTCGAGGCCGGGGTTCGACGCGAGGGTGTGGACCTGTGCGGTGTCGACGTCGCGAACGACCGCCGATTCGTCTTCGGCGTGCGTGACGACGAACGTGCCCGTCTTTTCGCTCATGGTCGACTCTACGCGAACCGTCGGTTTCGGGGTTTCGGCTTCCGACCGCGAGCCACCGGAGCGCACCGGAGAGAACCTTCCGCTCGGCTATCGCTCGAGCGGCGCCTTCGTACACCGATCGGCCGGGTCCGGTGCCCGCCAGCGCCGATCTACGACGGCGCGGGGGGATGCCGCGCCGAGTCGATCCAGAAGTCCTCGATCGCTTGCGCTAGCGTGTCGAACTCGCCGGGACTATCGGGCTTCGTGAGGTACGCGTTCGCGGCCCGATCGTAGCTGTCGACGATGTCCGCTTCCGCCTCCGAACTCGAGAGGACGAGGATCGGCGGCGGCGGGTAGTCCAGTTCGTTCTCGAGCGTTTCCAGGATCGTGAGCCCGTCTACCCGCGGGAGGTTCAGATCCAGGAGGACGAGATCGGGGTCCGTACTCGCGGTGTCCGTCTCGCAGACGTCGAAGTACGTCGTCGCCTCCTTCCCGTCGGTGACGGTGTGGAATTCGATGTCGCTGTCGACCGTTTTGAACGCTTCTCTGGTCAGACGAACGTCACCCGGATTGTCCTCGACGAGCAGGATGTCGATCGGCTCGTTCGGCGTGTGGCTGGTCATGGTGCTCGCTACCGACTACGAGATGCGGACGCGTAAGGCCGATCCCTACACACGTGGTGGGTGTCCGCCGCGGCGCGTGGTCAGATCGGCGCGCTCGGCGACAGCGTCGCCGCCGAACCGATCACGGAGCGGCTGAACCGATCACGGAACGACTTTAGGCTCGGCGGTCGCCTCCTCGCGTATGAACGTCGACATCGGTAACGCGCTCGCGTCCGTCGCGTCGCCGGGCGTCTCGAGGGAGTCCCTCGAGCGCCTGGACGAGCAGGTGGCGGCCGCCCACGAGCGCATCGAGCGCGGGATGGCGAACGAGGAACACGGCTACGAGGCGCTGAACCTCCCCGAACGGACCGACCCGGACGAGATTCGGGCGGCGGTCGAGCCCGTCGCCGACGCCGAGGCGCTGCTCACCGTCGGCATCGGCGGCAGCTCGTTGGGTGCGGCGACGATCACGAACTCCCTCAAATCAGAGACGGAAACCGTCTTTCTGGATAACGTCGACCCCGAGTGGATCTCGAGCCGCCTCGAGGGACTCCCCCTCGAGAACACCGCGATCAACGTGGTCTCGCGGTCGGGGACGACGGCGGAGACGCTGGCGAACTTCCTCGTCGTCCGCGAAACCTTCGAGTCGGCGGGCGTCGACTGGACCGAGCGGACGATCGTCACCACCGGCGAGTCCGGGCCGCTTCGCGATCTCGCGAACCGCCACGACCTGCCGTCGCTGAAGGTGCCCGACGGCGTCCCCGGTCGCTTCTCCGCGCTGTCGGCGGTCGGCTTGGTCGCCGCTGCGGTCTGCGGTCACGACCTCGAGGCGCTGCTCGCGGGCGCGGCCGCCGAGCGAGAGACGCTGACGGGGTCGCTCTTCGACTGTCCGGCCTACGCCTACGGCGCGACGACCTACGCGCTGGACGGGCGCGGTGCCGGGGTCAACGCGATCATGCCCTACGCGGAGTCCCTCGAGACATCCGCGGAGTGGTTCGCACAGCTGTGGGCCGAGAGCCTCGGGAAGGACGATCTCGGCCAGACGCCCGTGCGCGCGCTCGGGGTGACGGACCAGCACTCGCAACTCCAGCTCTACCGCGCGGGTCCGCGGGACAAGCTGGTCACCTTCGTCACTACGCGGGAGAGCGCGGATCGTCCGATCCCGGACACCGACGTCGAGGAGTTGGCGTATCTCGGTGACTCGACGCTCGGCGACCTGCTCGAGGCCGAG
This sequence comes from Natrinema sp. LJW11, assembly GCF_056135975.1. Taxonomy (NCBI): domain Archaea; kingdom Methanobacteriati; phylum Methanobacteriota; class Halobacteria; order Halobacteriales; family Natrialbaceae; genus Natrinema; species Natrinema sp. LJW11. The sequence continues at coordinate 151,642 of NZ_JBWBDM010000008.1, forward strand.
TTCGAAGCCACCGAGGCCAGTCTCGCCGCCGCGGGCCGGCCGAACGTCCGCGTCGAACTCGAGCGCGTCGACGAGTACGAACTCGGCGGGTTGCTGTACGGCATGGAAGCCGCCTGCGTGCTCGCGGGCGAACTCTACGGCGTGAACACGTTCGAGCAGCCGGCCGTCGAGTGGGCGAAGAAGGCGACCCGCGGGCTGCTGGGCGGCGGCGACTTCGCGGAGGCCGAGGCGGTCGCGGAGAAAACGGAGCTTCGGATCGAACGGTAGCCGACCGTTGGTTCACGTCCTCGTCGCGCCGTTGAAAGTCATCTCGTTGAAATTCTGTTCTCGAGTCCTTCAGCGTGAATCATCGCTCACTCCTCGTAGTGACTGAAACGGTGGTTTTGATGGGATTATTGGAGACGAAGCGTCCTGCTATTGTGACACCAGGGGATCGCCACGCCCTCCCCAGCCGATTCGCTCACGCCTAACGGCGCTCGCTCATCCCTCGCGCAATGTCGTCAGCCGCCCTCACTCTCGTTCGGTCGGCTGCAAGCGCGCGCCACCGCAGCCGGCTGGTCGGTCAGGAGTGACACGTTGCTCTCCGATACTAATCGGAGGGGGAGTAGACACAGTGCCGTTGCGGAGTGCGACCAAAGCTTCCCCGTCACATCGTCCGTTTGCGGTGCGCCTATCAGCCCTCGCACGAACACCTACGTATGACCGAGACTGCACGGGCCGACGACGCCGGCCCGATCGCCTCAGACGTGATTCCCGGGATCGGGACGGCCCTCGCGGGGATTACGATGGTCGCCATGCTCGTTCCCGTCCGCCAGGGCATCGACGACCCCGCCGTCTGGGCGGGAGTGGGGTTCGCCCTCGTCGCCGTCCTCGCGTTTTTCGTCCGTCGCCACGGCGGCATCGAGCGAACGATCGCCGGGCCGATCGCCGCCGTCTCGAGCGTCGCGGTCGTCTTGCTCGCCGGCTACGCCCTGAACCAGGGGATTACGGCATCGACATCGCTGCCGTCGGTCTCGCTGTCGATCCCGCTCGTTTTCGTCGCTTTCGTCACTGCTGGACTGACCGCCGGCGTGGGCGTCGCGGAGTCCCTCGGCATCGGACTCGTCGGATTCAAACGCCGGACGCAGCAACTGGCCGTTCTTACCGGCGTCGGGTTCGCGGGTCTCTTCGCCCCCGAAGTCACGACGCCCGTACTCGTGATTCCGGTCATCCCCTTCGTCGAGTCGCTCTCGGAGACCGAACTCCTCGTGGTCAGTCAGGTCGTCGGCAATCTCGGCATGGCGCTGGGAACGGCGATCATCGTGGTGGGTTATCTCCGACTGACCGATCGCGACCGCTCCTTTCTGGATCTCCGATTGCCCACGGCGCGGGAGGTCGGCTGGACCGTCGCCGGACTGATCGTCCTCTTCGGGGCCGTCTTCGCGATCGATCTCGTCATGCAGGCGGTCGGCGTCGAGGGCTCGGATCACGCGACGACCCAGCAAGCCCAGGAGCGTCCCGAACTGATGCTCGTGATGATCCCGATCGCGATCCTGATCATCGGTCCCTTCGAGGAGTTGCTGTACCGGAACGTCATCCAGAAATCGCTTTACGACACGTTCTCGCGGGCCGGTGCCGTCGTCACGGGGAGCGTCATCTTCGCGGCCGTCCACGTCTCCGCGTACGCCACCGCCGGTCTCGGCGCGGTCATCGCCAGTCTCGGCACCGTCTTCGGGCTCTCGCTCGTCCTGGGGACGATCTACGAGCGAACCGAGAACCTCGTGATCCCCGCGCTGGTCCACGGGCTCTATAACGCCGTGCTGTTCGCGAACCTCTACTCCCTCTACGGCTAAACTGCGTCCAGCGCCCCGTCCCGCTACGAGGGGTTCTTTCTGGCCAGTTCCGACCCGCAGATCGGGCACCGCTCTTTCTCTTCGTCGAACTCGCGACCGCAGCCCTGACACTGGTAGCGCCACTGGCGCTGTTCGTCGATCCCCTCGCGGGCGATCACTTCGACGTCGACGTTGAGTTTCTCCGCGACGTTTTGCATCGCGTAATCGTCGGTCACGAGGACGGCGTCGAGTTCGAAACTCGCCGCGACCAGGCGAACGTCGGTGTCGGAGAGGACCTCGAGGTCGCCGGACTCCCGGGCCGCGCGCTCGACCTTTTCGGTGGTGTCGTCGTTGGGAATGTGGATGTGCATGCCCGATCCCTCCATCGCGTCGTAGCGATAGGCGCTCTCGTCTTCCAGTTCCTCGCGGACGAGCGGGATAGTTGCAGTCTGTTCTGTCGTGTGGAAGTCGTGGATAAAAGCCGAGGAGTCGAGAACGTACATACCGTTAGCGCTGGACGACGATGTAGTCTTTTACCGCTTGGACGCGGTTGACGGGAACGAGGAAGTGGCCGGCGTCGTCGAGATCGAAATCGACGGCGCGCCGGGACAGTTCCTCGTCCGGCTCGATAACGAGATCGTTGAGTTTCCCCGATTTGAGATCCATCGTGATGTTGTAGAGCAATCCGAGCTCGGTGCCGTCGGAACCCATGACGGACTTCCCCGAGAGGTTTTCAGCGAGTATATCGCTCATGCATACCCGTACTTACTAATCGGTATTAAAAACCACGGGGTGAACGCGGTTCGGCGTCTGACGCCGGGCAGACAGGGAACGCCCGCCCGATCGAACCCGTTCGGACGCGAGCGGATCCGCTCGAACGCGATCTGGCCCGTTCGAGCACGGGCGAGCACGCGAACGGTGGGGCCTGACCCACCCGTCGAACCGGTCCGCGGTCGTCGGACAGGCTGCGATCGCAGCCCTGATCACCGGAACGCCGATGACGATGGGTTTAACTGCGGCGATACGGACGATTTAGACAAGACCTTCCTCGGGTGGTTCACCATGTCGGACACGGATACACGCGACCCCACATCCCTCAGAACGCCGATCGTCGCCGTCCTCGGACACGTCGATCACGGCAAGACAAGTCTCCTCGATAAGATCCGCGGCTCCGCGGTCATCGAGGGCGAAGCAGGCGCGATCACCCAGCACATCGGCGCGACCGCCGTCCCGCTGGACATCATCTCCACGATCGCGGGCGAACTCGTCGACCCGGACGACTTCGACCTCCCCGGCCTCCTCTTCATCGACACGCCGGGTCACCACTCCTTTACCACGCTGCGATCCCGCGGCGGCGCGCTGGCCGATATCGCCATCCTCGTCGTCGACGTCAACGACGGCTTCCAGCCCCAGACGCTCGAGGCCCTCGATATCCTCAAGCGCTCCGAAACGCCGTTCATCGTCGCGGCGAACAAGATCGACACGGTTCCCGGCTGGAACCCCAACGAGGACTCGCCGATCAACGACACCTACGAGTCCCAGTCCGAGCGGGTGCGCCAGCGCCTCGACGAGAGCCTCTACGAGATCATCGGGAACCTCTCGGACGAGGGCTTTTCGGCCGACCTCTACTGGCGGGTCCAGAACTTCCAGCGCAACGTCGGCGTCGTCCCCGTCTCGGCGATGACCGGCGAGGGCGTTCCGGACCTCCTGACCGTCATGATGGGCCTCTCCCAGCGCTACATGAAAGAGGAGATGGAGATCGACGTCGCCGGCCCCGGCGTCGGCACCGTCCTCGAGGTCAAAGAGGAGAAAGGGTTCGGGACGACGGTCGACACGGTGCTGTACGACGGGACGATCCGGTCGGACGACACGATCGTCGTCGGCGGCCAGAACGAGCCGATCGTCACCGAGGTGCGCGCGCTGCTCCAGCCGCGGCCGCTGGCCGAGATCCGAACCGAGAGCCGGTTCGAGAAAGTCGACGAGGTCTCGGCCGCGTCCGGGATCAAAGTCGCCGCGCCCGAACTCGCGGACGCGATGGCCGGCGCGCCGGTCCGGGTCGTCCGCGATCGCGACCTCGAGGAAGTCGTCGCCGAAGTCCAGGCCGAACTCGCGGACATCGCCGTCGACACCGCCGAAGAAGGCGTCGTCGTCAAAGCCGACACGCTCGGCAGCCTCGAGGCGATGGCCGACGCCTTAGGCGACGCGGAGGTGCCGATCGTCCGCGCGGAGGTCGGCGACGTCGCGCCGCGGGATGTCTCGGTCGCCTCGACGGCCGAGGACGGGAAACAGAAGGCCATCCTCGGCTTCAACGTCGACGTGCTCGACGACGCCGAGGACCGCGCGGAGATCGAGGACGTCGAAATCTTCACGGACGAGGTCATCTACCAGCTCATCGAGGAGTACGAGGAGTACGTCGAGGGGATCGAGAAGGCCCAGCAGGACACCATCCTCGACAACATCACGCGCCCCGCCCGATTCCGGATCCTCCCGGACCACACCTTCCGCCAGAACGACCCCGCGGTCGTCGGCGTCGAGGTGAACTCCGGAACGGTCCAGAACAACGCGAACGTCGTCAAGTTCGAGGGCAACGAGGCCGACCGCGTCGGCCAGGTCAAAGGGATCCAGGAGCAAGGCGAGGACGTCGACGAAGCCCGCGCGGGCAATCGCGTCTCCGTCGCCATCGACGGTCCCACCGTCGGTCGCCAGATCGAGGAGGACGACGAACTCTGGATCGAGATCCCGGAAAAACACGCGAAGATCTTAGAGCAGGAACTCGCGAGCGATATCCCCGGCGACGAACTCGAGGCGCTGAACATGTACCTCGACAAGCAGCGCAGCCGGGACCCGTTCTGGGGCAAGTGAGTCGGCTCGAGAGATAGCGTTCTCGCTCTCGATTCTTCGATCCGCTGCGGTGGCGCGCGCTGTCGGCTGGCTGAGTGCTAGCGAGGCCAGCTGACGACACTGTGCGAGGGATGAGTGAGCGAACACAGTGAGTGAGCGAATCGGCTGGGGAGGGCGTGGCGATTCACTGTTGCCACGATAGCAGAACGGTTCTCTCTGCTTACGATCCCGCGTGTCCGTATGAGAAGACGACTGTGACTGTTCGAACCGCGCTTCGCTGCTCTTCTGGTGCCGACATGTCGTCAGTCGTTCAGCGCCTCGAGCCGAACCCGTGCCCCGCCCTCGAGGTCCGTGAGCAGCCCCGTATCAGTAACCCGCCCGACGACGGTTACGGGCGCGGCGGCGCGGGGCTCGTCGTCGTCGCTGGCCGGGGTCGGGCCCCAGAACAGACACAGCTTCCCGCCCGCTGGCCAGTAGGCAATCGCACCCTCGGGCACCGCTTCCCGTGCGCTTTCCGGCGACACATCCAGTTCGAGATCGAAATAGAGTTCGTCGCCCCAGCGCGTCGCCTCGCCCGCGACGGGGAGCGCGTCCTCGAGCGCGGCCCTCGTTTCGGGTGCGTCGTCGGTCCACTCGGCCTCGAGGGTACGGTCGTCGACGGTAACGCGGAGCTCGCTCATACGAACCCGTCACGAAGCAGGGGTACTTCTCGGTGACGACCGAGGGGAGTCGCGTCTCAGTTTGCGGCCTCGACAGTCCTCGAGTCGCGACGTTCGGCCCGGCCGCGAGCGCGCTCGAGTTCCTCGTAGACCGATTCAGGATCGTCTCCCACGGGACGAGCCCCTTCCAGAACGATCGGTCGACGACGAGGCCGGCCTTGTGGGACGATCCCGACGTAGAAGCCGAAGCCGGCCTGAAAACCGATATCGGGTTCGCCGACATCGACGAAGGCGTGTCGCTCGTGAGATGCCACGGTGTTCGCGATTTCGGTCTCGGCGTATGAAATAACCGCGGTCGTGTTGCTCTTCAGACACTCGGTGTCGGCTCGAGACGGGGAGCGTGCCAGGTGCCCTGTAAGCATTAACACACTGCTCGTGGTGGAGTTCGCTATGCTCGTACAGCTTCGTCAGTACAAACACGAGGAAGTGCAGTTCGACGATAACAGGACGACCGGTGAGTCCCAGACCGAAGACACGGTTAACCCGGATGCGGAGGACTACTTCGGCGAAGAGATGGAGGATCTCGACGTCGAAACGTGGGATACCGTCGAACACGAGGGCGATCCGATCCAGCGCCGCTCGCTCACGATCGATGGAGTCACCGCCGTCTCCGTCCCGAAGCAACCGACCGAGGAAGACGATCCCGACCTCCCCGGGCAGACGATCCAGTTGCGCATGGGCGGTGGCATCGAGAACATCCCGCAGGCCGAGATCGTCGAAGTGCAGGATCTGGAAGTCGAGGACCCGGCCGAGGGAAAGGTTTCGAAGGAGGACGAACCCCACGGGAAGGCGTCCATGGACGACGAGCCCTAAGCAGCGTATTTTCCCGCTGCCGTCCCGTTTCGGACAAACGCGGGGATGAAGGCGGACTCGAGGCGGATGCATCGCGCGGCGACCGCACCGGCCAAGGGGTGACAACCTCTGTCGGTGGCGGTGTGGTCCCGAAATCGTTTTCAAGCGGTCGCGCGCACACTCGGTATGCCGACGGAATCGGACACTCATTATGACCCCTCGCTGGGGAACAAGTTCATCTTCGTCACCGGCGGCGTCATGTCGGGGCTCGGCAAGGGGATTACGGCCGCGAGCACCGGCCGGCTCCTCAAAAACGCCGGGTTCGACGTCACCGCGGTCAAGATCGATCCGTACCTGAACGTCGACGCGGGGACGATGAACCCCTACCAGCACGGGGAGGTCTACGTCCTCGAGGACGGCGGCGAGGTCGACCTCGATCTCGGGAACTACGAGCGGTTCCTCGACATCGACATGACCTCGGACCACAACATCACGACGGGCAAGACCTACCAGCACGTCATCGAGAAGGAGCGCGCCGGCGACTACCTGGGCAAGACGGTCCAGATCATCCCCCACATCACCGACGACATCAAGCGGCGCATTCGGGAGGCCGCCGAAGGCACCGACGTCTGCATCATCGAAGTCGGCGGCACCGTCGGGGACATCGAGGGGATGCCCTACCTCGAGGCCTTACGCCAGTTCGCCCACGAGGAACCCGAGGAGAACGTCCTCTTCACCCACGTCACGCTCGTGCCGTACTCGAAAAACGGCGAGCAAAAGACCAAGCCGACCCAGCACTCGGTCAAGGAGGTCCGTTCGATCGGCCTCCAGCCCGACGTGATCGTCGGCCGCTGCGAGGACCGACTCGACCCGGAGACCAAGGAGAAGATCGCGCTGTTCTGCGACATCCCCACCGAGGCGGTGTTCTCGAACCCCGACGTCGAGGACGTCTATCACGTCCCGCTGATGGTCGAAGACGAGGGGCTCGACCAGTACGTCCTCGAGCGCTTCGGCCTCGCCGACGAGGCGCTGCCACCCGAGGAGCGAACTAACGACTGGCGCGAGATCGTCACCACCGAGAAGGAGGGCGAGATCGATATCGCGCTGGTCGGCAAGTACGACCTCGAGGACGCGTACATGTCGATCCACGAGTCGCTGAAACACGCCGGCTTCGAGGTCGGCAGCGACGTGACCGTCCACTGGGTCGCGGCCGACGAACTGAGCGAGGGCCACGACGGCCAACTCGAGGGGATGGACGGGGTCATCGTCCCCGGCGGGTTCGGGATGCGGGGCTCCGAAGGGAAGATCCGCGCGGTCCAGTACGCCCGCGAGAACGGCGTTCCCTTCCTCGGGCTCTGTCTGGGCTTCCAGATGGCCGTCGTCGAGTACGCCCGGAACGTGCTGGGCCTCGAGGGCGCTCACTCCGCCGAAATGGAAGAAGACACGCCCCATCCGGTCATCGACATTCTGCCCGAGCAATACGAGGTCGAGGACATGGGCGGGACGATGCGGCTGGGCGAGCACACGACGGTGATCGAACCCCAGACGCTGGCCTACGAGCTCTACGGTGACACGTCCTGTTCCGAGCGGCACCGCCACCGCTACGAGGTCAACCCCGAGTACTTCGACCGCTTCGAGGACGAACCGCTGGTCTTCTCGGGCACCGCGGGCAACCGGATGGAGATCCTCGAACTCGAGGACCACCCGTTCTTCGTCGGGACGCAGTTCCACCCCGAGTACACGTCCCGCCCCGGACAGCCGAGCCCGCCGTTTCTGGGACTGGTCGAGGCGGTCCTCGAGCGGACCGACGATGCGGCCGAAGAGGAGAGCGAACCCGACGACGCGGACACCGATGCCGAAACCGAGGTAACCCACTGATGGTAGACACCGAGACGTTCGTTCCAGAAGCAGTTGCAGAGATCGGCGACGAAATCGGCGATGCGAACGCCGTCATCGCCCTGTCGGGCGGCGTCGACTCGTCGGTCGCCGCCGCGCTGGCCTACGAGGCTATCGGCGACCGACTCACACCGGTCTACGTCGACACCGGCCTGATGCGGAAGGGTGAAACCGACCAGCTCCGCGAGACGTTCGACTACATGGAGTCGCTGCGAATCGTCGACGCGAAAGACCGCTTCCTCGAGGCCCTGTCGGGCGTCACCGATCCCGAGGAAAAGCGCGAGGTCATCGGTGAGCAGTTCATCCGGGAGTTCGAGCGCGAGGCGACGGACACCGACGCCGACTACCTCGTCCAGGGGACGATCTACCCCGACCGCATCGAGAGCGAGGGCGGGATCAAGTCCCACCACAACGTCGGCGGCCTCCCCGAGGTCGTCGACTTCGAGGGCATCGTCGAACCGGTCCGCGACCTCTACAAGGACGAAGTTCGCGAGGTCGCCCGCCACCTCGGCCTCGACGAGATCGTCGCCGAGCGGATGCCGTTCCCCGGTCCCGGACTCGCCGTGCGCGTCATCGGCGAGGTCACCGAAGAGAAACTCGAGGTCGCCCGTCACTCGTGTCACGTCGTCGAGGAGGAACTCGAGGAGTACGAGCCCTGGCAAGCCCTCGCAGCCGTCATCGGCAAGGCCACGGGAGTCAAGGGAGACAACAGAGTTCACGGCTGGGTCGTCTCCGTGCGCTCGGTCGACTCGCGAGACGGGATGACCGCCCGGGCCCAGGAGATCGACTGGGAGACCCTCCAGCGCATCCAGTCCCGGATCACCGGGCAGAACGATAACGTCGCTCGCGTCGTCTACGACGTGACCCACAAGCCGCCCGCGACAATCGAGTACGAATGAGTACCAAACCTACGACCGCCATCGTCGCCGGCCCCGACGACGACGGTATCGGCGACGCGCTCGAGCGCGAGGGCGTCGACGTCACCCGACTCAACGGCGTCATCTCCCGTCCGCACCTCGAGGAGGCCGGTATCGTCGCGGCCGATCTGTACGTCCTGACCGACACTGAGCAAGCGACGACGATCCCGATCGCCTGCGACCTGAACGAGGGGCTTCGAACCGTCGTCTACGCTCGCGACTCCGTCCCCGAGTTCGTTAGGGGCCAACTCGATCTCGCGATCGACCCGCAACTGATGGACGCGAGCATCGTCGCCGACGAACTGGTCGCCTGATACGGACCGTTGTCCGTCAGTTCCGGCGCAACCGCGAACCGTCCTGCGGTTGCGCCGGTACATCGGTACACCAGACCGTCTAACGCCGTGCCCGCCGACCGCGATCATCGTCACCCCGTCCTCCCGATCGATTTCGTATCGAACTCCTGACCGATTCCGAGTCGCGCCGCCGAATCGCTTACGGAGGGGGAATCGACGGGTAATTTCGTCGTGCGAACTCCGCCTCGCTACAGCCGCCGTATAAACCGTCTCGAGGCGGGTTTCGCCGGTGTAAATTCGCATTGAATTCGGGAGAACTCGGCGTAAGGGTGGTATACCATCACTCCCGTTCAAGTAGCAATCGCCAGTAGTGGCGAGTGGAGGTCGACGGGCAGACCCCACCGATGGCACCCACCACCTATACCCGCGACTTCCAGCAACCCCACCACAGCACCCTTCCCCACCACTGCCAACCGATTCTCGTTGACGCGGGCCCACCCACCGGCTCGCGTTACACCCTGCGATTCTGGCACTCGGGGCGCGGCGTTCGTCGCCGCGCTCCGGGGATGGACCCTCTCGTTTCCGAACCCGTTCGCCGTCGCTCTCGTCCTCGGTAGCGACGAGGAACGCTGACACCGGCACTGAGACGACACACCCGTCACCGAGAGACGCAGTTATCGCCCTCGAAGCGACTCGAGGACCGGAATCTCCGCGAGCCGCTCGTCCGGGAGCAGGGCCCAGTCGATCCCCTCGGGTTGCTCGCTCCCGCCCTCGGGACGCACCGCCCGCTCGGGCGTGACGACGAGATCCATCGCGACGTCGTGAGCCTCGATCGCGACGGCGTCGTCGATCACCTGCCGTTCGTGGACCGTCGTCGCTACCGGCGTCGACTCGTCGACCAGACCGAGCTCTCGGAGGACGGCGTACTCGAGGTCGCTGTAGCCCTCTCCTTTGCCGATTCGGCCACCCTCCTCGGTTACAGCAACGCTGCCGGAGACGATCAGATCGACGCGGTCGACCGCCTCCGGCCCGACCTGCTCGCCGTGTTCCGACGACCCGGAGACGGTGGTCGCCGCGTCGTAGTCCTCGAGGTCGTCGGGATCGAGTTTCAGGAAGCACTCCTCGTCCCGAAGTCTCGGCACGGCCATGTAGACCGTCTTTCCCTCGCGTAGCGCCCGCCGCCGGACGGGCAACTGCGGCGCGTCGGGATTGGCCTTGATCGACGTCGCCTCGGTCCACTCCGGTTGCTCGGCCAGCCGATCGGCGGCCTCCTTCGCCCCGGCGAAGTTCGGAATTCGGCCGTGGGGCGGGAACGGAAACCGCGCCTCGCCGCTCTCCTCGAGGTCGTCCCAGATCCGCTCGCGGACGGACGCCTTGTCGATGGCGTCGCCTCCGGCACCGTTACCGTCGGATGCCACGTCAGGCACCCCCGTTCGTCGCTTCGCTCGGCGAAGCGGTTTCCGCCGGTTCGTCCGCGGTGTCCGGATCATCCTCGGCGTCCGTCTCGCCCTCGGTATCGGCCTCGGAATCCGGCTCGACCTCGCGCGCGAGGTCGACGATCCTGGGCGCTTCCGAGAGGATGATCTCCTCGAGCGCGAGGCGGGCCGCGTCGGGGTGGCCGGGGAGACAGAAGACCGGGGTCCCCTCGGCGATGCCGGCGAGAGTCCGTGCGGTGACGGCTTGCGTGCCGGTCCGCTCGTAGGCCAACACGGTGAATAGCTCGCTGAACGTGGTCAGTTCCTTCTCCAGGAGCGGATCGACGGCCTCGATGGTGATATCGTCCGGTTCGACGCCGGTCGCGCCGGCAGTGATCACAATCTCGACGTCGTCGCGGTCGATCAGCCGCGAGACGATCGATTGCACCGTGTCGTAGTCCGTCCCGACGTGTTCTCGCACCGCGATCTCGCTGCCGTCGTCCTCGAGCGCCTCGCTGATGACGTCGCCGGCGGCGTCGGCCTCGAGACTGCGGTCCGAGGCGATCGTGACGACGCCGGTACAGAGCGTCGCGTCGTCGGGTTCGGTGGCGTCCGAGTCCGTCTCGTTCATACCGCGTCTTCGAAAGCCGGCGGGTAAAAACGTCCGTCTCCGGTCATCGGTGATCGGCGGTAGTCGATGTCGACGGGCCGTTCGTGTAGTACGTGAAGAGGTCGGTGTAGGTCGGTTCGGCGATCGCGAGCGCCGTTCGATCGATCCCCGATGTGGCCGCGAGTTCGTCGAGTACCTCTCCCGAATTATCTGCAACCGCGTCCTCGTACTGTGATGGGACGAACCCGCGGATGTTCCCGGCCACCGCGAACGGCTCGCCGTCGACGACCGCCGCGAGCGCGCTCGCGTTCGATGCACCCGTCTCGAGGACGGGCGGCACCGACGCCAGCAGTTCGTCAGGCGTTCCGGTCGCGACGATCCGACCGTCCGCGAGGAAGGCGATTCGGTCGGCGATGTCAGCGGTCATCGGTCGGTGGCTGGCGACGACGATCGTCTTTCCCGCGGCCTGTTTCTCGCGGAACAGCTCGTGGACCGCCGGGATCGTCGCGAGATCGAGTGCCGCGGTCGGCTCGTCGAACAGGTACAGCGGGACGTCGATGCTGGCGGCGATGGCGAGCTCGAGTTTCCGCACCATTCCGCCGGAGTAGTCCACGACGGTCTTGTCGAGGTCGCCGGCGAGCCCGAGCCGTTCGACGTGCGTGCGCCAGTCGTCCGTGAACGCCGGATGGAGCCGGCGATAGAAGTGGACGGTTTCCCGACCGGTGAGCTTCTCGAGGGCGAGCGCGTCCTGCAGGAGAAAACTCGTCGTGTCCGCGCGGGCCGTCGCTGGCTCGCCGAAGACGTCGACGCTGCCTGCGGAGGGACGCTCGCTGCCGGCGAGACAGGAGAGTAACACCGATTTGCCGGCCCCGTTCGGCCCCATCAGAACGAGGAGTTCGCTGTCCTCGATCGTGAGATCGACGTCCTCGAGGACGCCCTCCTCGCCGAAGGACTTGCGGACGCCGTCGACGGTCGCGACCGGATCGGTCACGGCCACCACCCCTGGTCGTAGAGCATTCGATTCACGAGCACCGTTCCGGCGACGACTGCGAGGACCGCATAGATGGCCAGCAACGCGAGGAATCTCGGCCCGATCGGCATCGCAGGCGGTGCGATGCCGAGCCCCGTCCAGCTCTCGGCCGGGACGAGGTGAGCGATAAGCAGTCGAGTCGGGAGCGTGTTCGGGAGATAGTTCAACACCGGGCCGTCGATCACCGATTGCGCCGGAACGGCACCGTTGATCCCGGTCAGGATGAACGTCGTGACGGCGACGAACGTGGTCGCCACCGTCGCGACCTGTTTGTTCCCCGCGGCGATCACGAACGGGATCGCGACGACCATCCAGAACAGACAGCTCAGCACGCCGGCGACCAGGACGATCGGCACCGATTCGGGGCCGCGGAGGCCGTAGGACGCGCCGGTGGCCAGCCCGGCGACGATCGTCGCGGCGAACGCGCCCGCCGCGAGGACGAGTCCGGCGGTCATTCGGCCGGTCAGTTCGGCCGACGGCGAGATGGGCATCGATCGATAGGCGACGTAGCGCCGGTCCTCGAGGTCGGTCGCGAGCTGGTTTCCGAAGATAAAGAGACAGACGAACATCGACCCGAGGACACCGATTCCGATGGACGCGCTCGCATCGGCCGTGGCAGTCGTTCCGTCCCCCTGCACCGTCTGAAGCGAGTACATAAACGCGGGGAATGCGAGTACCCACAGCAGCATGATCCCGCTGTTTCGCACCTCCTGCAGATTCCGGCGGGTGAACGCGCCGGCCTGCTCGAGCCAGACGCGCCACCCCACGCCCGCCTCCCGTTCGATCTCGGACGCCGCCTCCGTTTCAGTTGCCATCGGTTTTCCGTTATCTCGACACGCCCCTGACAGATAACGGTTTATAGTGCAACGTCGCTTTCAGTACGAACCGATTGCGGCGAATACGGCATGCTGGTAGCCCAACTGTTATGGCCGGCGTTTCCGTTGCCCACCGTACATGCAGGCAGTCCAATTCGCGGAGCACGGCGACAGGGACGTCATCGAGTACGGCGAGTATCCCGATCCCGAGGTCGATCGGGACGAGGTGCTGGTCGACATCAAGGCGGCCGCGCTCAACCATCTGGACATCTGGACGCGACGGGGGATGCCAGGGATCGATCTCGAGATGCCACACATTCCGGGCAGCGACGGTGCAGGCGTCGTCGACGAAGTCGGCGAGGACGTGACCCGCTTCGAGGCGGGCGATCACGTCGCGCTCTCGGCCGGCGTCGGCGATCTGCGGATGGACGATCCGACGCTCGATCCGCGCTTTCACATCATCGGCGAGCACGTCACCGGCGTCCACTCCGAGTACGCCGCGATCCCCGAAGATAACCTGATTCCCGTCCCCGACCACGTCGACTGGGCGGTCGCCGGCTCGAGCTCGCTGGTCTTCCAGACCGCCTGGCGGATGCTCATCGAGCGCGCCGACCTCGAGGCCGGCGAGTCGGTGCTCGTATTGGGTGCCAGCGGCGGAGTCGGCCACGCTGCCCTTCAGATCGCCGACTACGCGGGCGCGGAGGTGTACGCGACCGGCAGCACCGAGGAGAAGCTCGACTACGCCGAGGAACACGGCGCGGATCACGTCTGTAACTACGAGGAGGATGACTTCGCGGACTGGGTCCTCGAGGAGACGGGCGGTCGCGGCGTCGACGTCGTCGTCGAGCACGTCGGCGCACCCACCTGGCAGAACTCGCTCAAGAGTCTGACCAAGGGCGGGCGACTCGTCACCTGCGGGGGCACCGGCGGCGGCAACCCCGAGACGGACATTCCGCGCATCTTCTGGAACCAGCTGCAGATCATCGGCTCGACGATGGCCACGCCAGATCAGGTCGACGACGTGCTGGAACTCGTCTGGGACGGCACGTTCGAGCCCGCCATCCGCGAGGAACTGCCGATGAGCGAGACCGCACGCGCCCACGAGATCATCGAGAACCGCGAAGGGTTCGGCAAGGTCGTCGTCCGGCCGGACAGCGAACTCTAGCCGGGAGCGATCGAGGCCCGCCGAATCGACACCGAACGCGTTCGGAGACCGGCGGCGGGGGAACCGTGAGTGCTTTCACTGCGCGCTCGCAACGAATCGGTAGTGAGCTCGAGCGACGACGGCGGCTACGTCCACGATCCGGCGGCGGTCGACGCCGATACGGACCGCGAACGGGGAGCCGATGGACCGTCCGATAGCGGGCGGGACCACGAACCGGTCCACCCCGCGACGGCCGACCGGGAGTTCGACTGGCGCGGTTGGACCCTCGTCGCCGTCATCGTCTTCGCGTTTCTCGTCGCCCCGATTGCGATTTACCTCGTCCCGCCCGGGGCGGAGGGCTACCGCTTCGCGCTGTTGATCGTCCCGCTGGCACCCGCTATTTTGCTCGCGATTACGGCCGTCTGGGCGACGACGCGGCCCTGAGCACGGCTGCCCGTGGGCTGTTCGACGACGAATCGCGTGACTACAGAAAAGAACGGGCTTAGACCTCGGCTTCGCGGACGACCTCGAGCCGGTCGAGGACGGTCGAGCCGTCGCTCACGTCCCGGGCCGGCGTCTCCTCGCGGTCGACGTACGTCGCCAGTTCATCGTAGAGGCGGTCGGCCTGTGGGCCGGTGAGTCGCTCCGTGTCGCCGTCGGCCTCGAGCGTCTCGAGTAGCTCGAGGGTCCACTCGGGGGGCAACTCGTCGATCTCGAGGGCCTCGTCGAGGCGCTTCGAGAGGGCGTAGTGGGCGACCCATTGCTCGTCTCGGGTGAGCGTGACTTCGTACGTCTCGGTTTCCGGTGGTGAGGAGCTCATATCGTCAGACGGGACCTGTTTCGGTGGTCCTCAGACGTGGCTACGAACAGGGATGTAATAAGCCTTGTTACCGCATGCCATAGTTGCGACGGGGTCGGGGTTTCGTCCAATCGAGGCGAACGGTCCGTTTCCCGATCAAAAGCTACTAACAGAACCGCATCCAGAGCAGAGACAGGTGCAGCGTTGATGGATCTCGAGACGGTTTCCGAGCGAATCGCGACCGGTCGCATCGGCCACGCGGTCTCGCGACTGGTCCCCGCGACCCCCATCTGGGAGCGCGAGTGGGACGTCTGCTGCGTGCTCGACGGCTGCCGTCTCGATCTCATGCGAGAACTGTCCGCGGCCGGCCACGACGCGCTTCCGGGCCCCGAGGCGGTGGACTCGCTGTGGTCGGTCGGCTCCCAGTCCGCGGAGTGGATGGACCGAACCTTCGCGCCGCGGTACCGCGAGGAGATGGCCCGGACCGCCTACGTCACCGGCAACCCCTTTTCGTCGCAGTCCTGCGAGCACATTCTCGTCACGTCCGGCGACGTCCTGCCGCTCGACGCCGACGATTTCGGCGTCTTCCACGAGGCCTGGCGCGACGAGTGGGTCGACGACGACATCTCGACGATCCCGCCCGCCCCCCTCACGGACGCCGCGATCGCGATCTGGCGGCGCCGCGAGGAGTTGGATATCGACCGCGTGCTCGTCCACTACATGCAGCCCCACGCGCCCTTCCGGTCGGAGCCGGGGTGGTTCTTCGGCTCGGCCGACATCGAGCACTGGGGGCAGTTCGCCGACGGCGACTCGTCCGCGGCGGACGACGACTTCGATCCCGACGAGCTCTCGCCCGCGGAACGCGAGGCCCTCGAGGCGCTCGCCGAAGCCGAGGCCGAGAGCGACGACGAGGCGGATTCGATGAACGATCCCTGGATGCGCCTGCGCGACGGCGACTTTTCGTTCGAGGCGGTCTGGACGGCCTACCGGGACAACCTCGAGTGGGTCCTCGACGACGTCGCTCGACTGCTCGCGAACTGCGACGGGCGGGTCGCGATGACCAGCGACCACGGGAACGGGCTCGGCGAGTTCGGCGTCTGGTCGCACCCGCCCGGGACGCCGGTCCCCGCGCTCCGACGGGTTCCCTGGGTGGTCCGCGACGGGCGGGACCGGGAGACCTGCGATCCCGCACTTCCCGAGGGAATCCGCGAGGGCGGGACGAGCAGTGTGGACGATGCGGACGGCGGGGAGAGTGCGGAGATCGAATCGCGACTCGAGGCGCTGGGCTACCGGTAATGGTCTCGAGCACGCTCAGAGATGCGATCTACGCCGTTCGGAAGGCCCGACTGGGCCTCGAGCGCCGGCGACTCGACTACGGCCGGGAGACCCGCGAGCGGGCCGACCGGTTGGCCGCCGTGCTCCCCGCCTCGGCGGCCGAACTGCGCGAGTACGAGCGAGAATATGAAGATCTCGAGTGGTTCCACGACAGCTACGCGGACCGCGTGGCGGAGATCCACGAGGCCGGCGTCGCCACCGACACGACCCACTGGCGCGACGGGGTGACGCTCTACGTCGTCTGTCGCGCGCTCGAGGTCGAGACCGTCGTGGAGACGGGGGTGCTGTTCGGCTCGTTCGACGCGCACATTTTGGCGGCGATGTGCGAGAACGGCGGTGGAACCCTGCACGCGGTCGACCTACCCGGCGGGCCACCGGGGCCGTTCGAGTACGGCCACCTGATCCCGGATCGATGTCGCGACCGGTGGGAACTCCATCGGGGCGATGCGCGGGACGTTTTGCCCGGGCTGCTCGAGCGCGTCGGCCCCCTGAACCTGTTTCTTCACGACTCGGACCACCGGCTGCCCCATATGCGATTCGAGTACGAGGCGGCGCTGGATCATCTCGCGGCGGGTGGTGTGCTCGCGAGCCACGACGTTCGGCTCTCGAGGCTGTTCGATCGGTTTACCGCGGAAAACGGGGTAGACGCGTGCGTAGTCTGTGATACGGGGATCGGACGGGTGCCTCCCTCGAGCAACGTGGATTAAGCGCGTCTGAACTCGATACCGATCCGATCGGGGGTCGTCGAGACGATGCCGCGTCGCACCGAGACAGTGACTGGATTCTTGAGGGTATTCGGCAGCCGATCATCGTTCCGACGGCCATCCGGACTGGCTAACCGATACGTGGTGGCGCGCGCTGTCGGCCGACCGAGCGTCGCGAGGGCGGCCGACGCCATTGCGCGAGGGATGAGCGAACGCTAGTGAGCGAATCGGCTGGGGAGGGCGTGGCGATCCCGTGTTGCCACGATAGCAGGACGCTTCTTCGTCGTTATCCCCTCCAGAACACACCGTTCGATAATCGTCTCCATCGAACAGAGCAGTTGGCCCCGAACGGGCCGAAAACACGGATCGTGGTTCCCATCCCGATCAGTCACGCCGGAGGTCACAGAGCGCGGCGAGGCGTTCGGCGCGCTGGATGAGCAGCGCGCGCCCGGCACCCGTGAGCCCGTAGGCGGTCACCCGCTCGTCAGAGTCGTCGCGTTCGGCGAGGAGGTCGCGCCCGACGAGCGCGCGCAGGTTCGGCTCGAGCCGGGCGCGGCTGACCGCGGGATACCGGCGCTCGAGGGTCCAGGTGATCCCCGAGGGGTAACAGCGCTTGCCGTCGCGCTCGCGGCGGGCGACGGCCTCGAGACAGTCGCGCTGGAAGGCGGTGAGTTCGATCCAGGCGCGTCGGCCGTCTTTCGGCGGGTAGTTGGGGGGTGATGCGTCCGCTCGAGCGGGGCGTTCACGGCCCCGCGAATCGTGGTCGGGCATGGCTTTCTGTGGACTACGGAAGCCACGCGGGCCGGTGGTTAGGCACTGGGTCCGCCTTCTCTCTCGAGGACCGATTCGAGTAGTCGTGGGTCCGTCTGGCTTCCATACTCTATTACCAGATAGGGAGTATTATAATTAACCTATATGGGGCCAAGTAGCCCCCATCTGGTGGCATTCATCTGCATGCCACCTGAAGTTATCATAGGAAAGCGAGACAACCGATTGAATGCGCCCGCTGGTTTCGTGGATGACGAAGTCTGATCCTGCAATTCTCGAGATCTTCGAGGAAGCAGGAATTGCGATCCCGCCAGCAGTTGCAGAATATAATTTAGTAGGTATATCGAAATCTACAGTAAAAAGACGTCTTCCGGTGTTAGTGGTCCACGGCTTGTTGGAGAAAGTCGACGAAGACCGGGGCTATTACCGAATTACGGATCGAGGTCGTGCCTACCTTGAGGGAGAGTTAGATGCCGATGATCTCGAGCCATCTAAGAGCTGATTCCTGAATGCGCCCGCTGGTTTCGTGGATGACGAAATCCGATCCCGCGCTGCTCGAATTCTTCGAGGAAACGGGGATAGCAATGCCACCAGCGGTGGTTTCGTACAACATCGACGGTGTCTCTCATCCGACGGTCAAGCGTCGACTTCCGGTCTTGGAAGATCACGGACTTCTCCGAAAAGTCGACGACGATCGGGGCTATTACCGAATTACGGATCGGGGTCGCGCCTATCTCGAGGGTGAATTAGAGAGCGAAGACCTCGAACCATCATAACAAGAGAGCATCGCAGGTGACCACCCGCCACCTGATATATTCGCACACACGACCCTGCGGGTCCTATTTTTCGACCTTACTAAATTGCCGATCTTGGGCCTCAAACGCGCCCGTGTAAGCTCTTCAGACAAAAGAGACTGCCCTACCGATAGAGCGTCTTACGAGATGCACGCGACAAATCACGATCCGTGTGCATAGTCAAGAATTGGGCTCTGTCAGCGTGCAACCCTCGGGCAATTGAATCTGAGAGAGCAATAAAGCGGGTCGCGGCGAGTGGAGAAGCGGCCCGGATTACGACGGCCAGTTCCGCTTCTTTCGCACGCCCTCGGGCTTGAGCGAGATTGAGTCTACCTCGACGCCGTGTTCCTGCAAGCGCCGGAACGTCTGCTCGTCGATTTCGCTGCAGGCCCCTTCGATCGAGAGGCGGAGTTCATTGCCATCGTCCGATAGCTCGGCGTCCCAGATGATGAAGTCCCATTTCATCGTGAACACCGGGCTTTCGCCCGTCCGCAACCGGGCGTAGTCCCTCGACGTGGATAAACCCGAAACGCATTTGCAGGTCATGCAAACGCGGCGCACCCGTCGTTTTTAACGCGTCGCCGTCGACACGACACTCGAAGGTCAATGGACGTCGATACCCAGGAGATCCTCGAGGCGATCGGGAGCGAAGATGCCAGGGAGATGCTCGCGCTCGCCAGTCTCGAACCGATGTCAGCCGACGACCTCGAGGTGGAACTCGACGTATCGCTCACCACTGTCTACCGGCACACGGAGGAACTGGTTGAGCTGGAGTTTCTGGAGGAGGAGACGGAGATCTCCCCAGATGGAAACAACTATCGCATCTACGAGACGGCCGTCCGTGAGATCACGTTCGAGATTACCGACGGCGAGTTCCGCCTCGATCTGCAGTACCGGGACGACGTGATCGACCGGTTCGGGCGCCTGTGGCGCTCGCTGGGAGGCGATACTCCGTAGCATGTCGCCGATAGGCGAGGCGGCGGTGCTCCAGACGGGTCAACCGCCCGAGGTCTGGCTGTTCACCGTGATCAATCTCCTCACCTTCGCGCTGGGACTGCTCCTGACGGTCATCGCGTTTCAGGCTTACCGCCGCGAGGGCATCCGGACGTTCCTGCTCGTCAGCGCCGGTTTCTCGTTCGTGACGATCGGCACGATCATCGAGATGGTGTACGAGTTCGGCGTCAACGACGCTCTCGACACCGGGCTGACCGCGTTCGGGCGAGAACTCTATCTTCTCCGGACCGCCGAGGGACTGTTCATCACACTTGGACTGTTGCTGTTCGTCTACTCGCTCAGGGAGATCTGAGTCGGAGTTCCGACGGTCGCGCCGAATCGCCGGTCACGACGCCACAGAGGACGGGGTAAAACCAGTTCATCGCGTAGCGAGACTTGCTCTCCCAGGTGCGGTCGAACCGGTCGGGTCACGAGCGGATCGCTTCGCCGAGGTGGGTGTGGGCCTCGACCGCGGAAGGGGTCCTCCTATTCGACGACGACCGCTCCCTTCATCCCCTGTTGGCGATGGGGCTCGCAGACGTAGAGGTACGTCCCGGTGTCTTCGAACTGGTGTTCGAACGTGAATCCCTCCTCGTCGGTGATATCGGTCTCGAAGACGGGTTCGTCCGCGCCGGTCGCGTCCTCGATTTCCAGCTCTTCCTCGTCTTCGGGAACGTGGACGACGTTGTGGCCGCCTCCTTCGCCGGTCCACTCCCAGACGACCGTCGCGTCTTGATCGATGCGAATCGCGGGCGGATCGAACTGGTAGCCGTCGTCTCCGGCCCCGACGTCGACCGTGACCTCGTCCTCGCCCGTCAGGTCCTCGGTCTCTTCGTAATTTTCGACGTCTTCGAACCAGTCGCCGTAATCCGGCTCTTCGGCGTCGTCTTGGGCGCTCGCGGCGGCGCTGAAACCTCCCAGTGCGATACTCGAGCCGACGAGTTTGATCGTCGTTCGCCGCTTCAGTCGGTCCATACCGAAACCGGTGCTGGCTATCGAGTAAAACCGAGTCCTTACGCTTGCAACGAGGGCCATCGATCGATAGTCGGGAGGCGTACCGTCTCGACCGACGAACGGGTGACGCGAGCGTCGTGTCACGCGTCCGTACTGACCGACCGGCATTCGGCGTCGCTTAGCCGCACTCCGCGAGAAGCGGGAATCGGACCCGGTCACCGAGAGCCGTCGGATCGCGGTTACTCCGGTCGCGGAGCGGTAAAGAGGTCGGCGGCCGGCGAGAGCCCCGACAACGCATCGGCGGCCAGCACCGCCGCACCCGCCGTCCACGTCGGCCGCTCGCCCGGCCAGAACTCCTCGTCTTCGAACTGATACCCCGTCCAGAAGACCCCCTCGTCGTCCGTCCACTGGAACAGCCACTCGAGGATCTCACGCGCGCGCTCCGTCCGCCCGACCGCGGCCAGCGAGACCACGAGTTCGCAGGACTCGGCGACCGTCACCCACGGTTCGTCGGAGACGCACCGACAGCCCAGCCCCTCCTCGAGGAATCGGTCCATCCCCTCCTCGAGCCGATCCCGCGCCGAATCGCCGGTCTCCACGCCACAGAGGACGGGGTAGAACCAGTCCATCGCGTAACGGGACTTGCTCTCCCAGGTGCGGTCGAACCGGTCGGGCCGCGAGCGGATCGCCTCGCCGAGGCGGGTTCGGGCCTCGAGCCACCGGTCGCGGCGCTCCTCGTGACCGAGTTCGCCGGCCGCGGCCGCGCCGCAGGCCAGACTCTTGTAGAGCGAGGCGCAGCCCGAAATCAGGGCGTCCTCGTAGACCTCACCGTCCGCGCCGACGGTCCAGTAAATTTCGCCGGTCGAGGCCTGCTGGTCGCACGCGAACTCGACGGCGTCCCGGACGGTCGGCCACAGTTCCTCGAGGAACTCCCGATCCTCGGTACAGCGATAGTGGTGCCAGGCGCCGACGGCGACGTAGGCGCTGCGGTGGGTCTCCTTGCGCGGCTCGTCGCCGGCGTGGGCACCGTCGTCGTCCTCGTCAGGCTCGCCGTAGGTCGCCCAGAGCGCGCCGTCGTCGTGCTGGGCGTCGGCCACCCAGCGGTACGCGCGGCGAGCGGCCTCGTGGCGGCCGCCGACGGAGAGCCCCATCGCGCTCTCGACGTGATCCCAGGGGTCGGCCGGGCCGTCGGGATACCAGAGAACCAGCCCGTCCGACCGCTGCACGCGCTCGATGTACTCCACCGCGGGCTCGAGCCCCCACTCGGCCAGCGACTCCGCCGACGACACGTTGCTCACGACCGCCCCTCCAGCTCGAAGTAGTAGACGACGCTCTTGCCGAGCACGGGATCGAGCGCTTCCTCGAGCAGGCGGACCGGCCGCGGCGACTCCATGACGTCCCACTCGAGGAAGCGGTCGTAGGCCCGCAGGGGCAGCGGCGGCTCACCCCGCTCGTCGCGCTCGCGCCAGAGACACTTGAGCCACCAGTAGGGGGCGTGCAGCGCGTGGGCGAAGTGGCCGTCGACGCGCCGGAACCCGCGGCGCTCGATGGCCGCCTGCAACTCCTCGCGATCGAAGATGCGGACGTGCCCGCCCTCGACCTCGTGGTACTCGTCCGACAGCGCCCAACAGACCCGCTCGGGACCCGCTCGAGGCACGCTCACCGTGAGCGTCCCCCCCGGCGCGCAGACCCGCCGGAGCTCGTCCACCGCCGCCTCGTAGTCGGGGATGTGCTCGAGCACTTCGGTACAGCAGACGACGTCGAACGCGCCGTCCTCGAAGGGCAGTCTGAGCGCGTCCCCCGAGAGGTAGGTGACCGGCACGTCCGTCTCGCCGGCGATGTACTCCTCGTAATCTGCCCGCGCGGCCGCCAGGCTCTCCCGCTCGAGGTCGAGCCCCACGACTTCCGCGACGTTCTCGAGGGCGGCGGCGTGGACGTGCCTGCCCTCGCCGCAGCCGACGTCGAGGACGCGCATCCCCGGCGTCAGCGTCACGCGGTCGAAATCGATCGTCTCCATCTCAACCCCCCTGTTCGCGCGTCTCGATGGCGGTTCGGTACGTCTGCACGGTCTCCCGGGCGGCCCGCTCCCAGTCGAACTCCTCGACGATTCGCTCTCGCCCCCGTTCGCCCAGCCGACGGCGGCGGTCGTCGTCCTCGAGCAGGTCGCGAACGGCCCCGGCCAGCGCGTCCGAATCGCCCGGTTCGACGAGGACGCCGGCGTCGCCGACCACTTCGGGAAGCCCCCCGCCGGTGGTCGCGACGACCGGGACGCCACAGGCCAGCGCCTCGCCGGCCGGGAGGCCGAAGCCCTCGTAGATCGAGGGAACCACGGCGACGTCGGCACTCCCGTAGAGGTCGACCATCCGCTCGTAGCTGATCTCGCTGTGGGTTTCGATCGCGTCCGCGAGCCCCAGTTCCGAGACGAGGCGCGCGCAGTCGCCGCCCTCGTCGAACTCGCCGACGACGACGAGTTCGGCGTCGATCGTCTCGCGGACGGCCGCGAACGCCTCGAGCAAGTGCCGGGTCCCCTTCAGGGGAACGTCGGCGCTGACGGTCGTCATCACGCGCGGTCGATCGGAATCGGGAGCGCGATCGACGGGTTCGAACAGGTCGGTGTCGATGCCGTTATGGACGACGCGGATCGACTCGGGATCGGCGCCGAAGTCGGTGACGGTGCGGTGCTTGGCCGACTCGGAGACGGTCAGGACGTGGGGAAGCTCCCGGACGACCTCGCGTTGCATCCGGAGGAAGCTGTACCACCGGCGGATCAACAGCCGCTCGGTCCGGTCGTCCGCCGCCGCGAGGGCGGCGTCTCGGTCGACGGTGATCGGGTGGTGGACGGTCGCCACGACGGGGTGGCCCCGGTCGCGGAGCGCGTGGAGGCCGTGACAGAGCGACTGGTTGTCGTGGACGACGTCGTATGCGGGCTGGTGTTCCTCGAAGTAGTCGACGACCTGCCGACCGAAAACGTAGGGGTCCGGAAAGCCGCCGGTGAGCGCGCTCAGCCACTCGTAGAGCGCGAGCGGATCGCGCAGGTACGACGGCTCGAACTGGCCGAGCCGGTCGAGTTCGTCGACGACGTTCTCGCCGGGCAGTTTCACCAGCCCGACGCCGTCGTCGAGGTCCGGATAGGGTTTGCCCGAGAGCACGTCGACCGAGTGACCGAGATCGGTCAGCGCTCGGCTGAGATACTTCACGTAGACTCCCTGCCCCCCGGAGTACGGGTTCGAACGGTAGCTCAACAGACAGATATCGAGCGGCTCGTCGGTCCCGGCGGCCGACTCGAGCGACGGCTCGGAGTCGGTCGTCCCCGCGGCCGTCGCCCCCCCTGTCGACGCGGACGAGGAAATCACACTCCCCCGAAGAAGCCGTCTGAACGTGCCAATGACCATCGCAGTCTATCCTGCATGTATGGGCACTCCCTCATAAACCTCCCGCTCGTGTACTGTTTCTTGACAGTGTTCGGTTCGGCGACGCGACTGCACCGAGGGACGGTCGTCGAGCGGGGACCGGCCGACGGTTCCCTCGAACGATCGACACGTGGTCCGAACGCCGACGACGCGAAACCGGTGTGATCGGGGCGGATCGATCCCCCTATCGAACGTCCCGGCGCATCGCGATCTCGAACCACGGGCAGAGTCGGAGCTGTCGGTACCACTCCGGATTCGAGTGGAGTCGCTCGTAGGGAACCCACATCAGGCCGGCGACCTCCTCCTCGTCGGGGTCGAGGCTGCGATCGGACAGCGTCACCTGGAGGACGGCACAGACCTCGTGCTCGACGCCCGCGTTCTCGAAGTAGCGCTTGTACTCGAAGCGGTCGGTCAGTCGCAGGTCGTCGTACTGGTCGGGCGAAATCCCCAGTTCCTCCTCGAGGCGCTGGCGGGTCGCTTCCTCCTGGCTCTGGCCCTCGACGGGATGGGAGGCGACGGTGCCGTCCCAGTAGGTGCCCCAGAGGCGTTTGCCCGGCGCTCGCTGGGCGAGCAAGACGTTCCCCTCGCCGTCGAAGACGAGCGAGGTGAACGCTCGGTGTCGAATCCCGTCGCCGGTGTGGGCGTCGAGTCGGTTGACTAACTCGAGTTCGGTGTCGTCGGCGTCGACGGCGATCACGTCCTGTCCCGCGTTCTCGTGTTGCAGGTCCTCGTTCGGCGTGCTCATATCCGCACAATTACGGCGGTTCGTGAAACCAGTATCGTCTCGCCTCGGTCGTTTCGAATCGATACCGTCGGTCATCGATCCGTCCTCGATCACCGATCCGTCCCCGTCTCGAGGGGCCACAACTCCCCCTCGTCCGGATCCGGCTGATACCCGTCCCCGACGGGGATCGTGAGCGCATTCGGTTTCGTCTCCAGATGCAGGCGCTCGGTCTCGAGCATCTCGCCGTCGAGGCTGTACTCGACGGACTCCCCGCGGCTCTCGATCGTCAGCGACGGCGTCCGGCGGCGAACGATGTGCGTGCTCTCCTGTCCGAACAGCCCCTCGAGGGCCGCGCCGCCGAGCAGGTTCGTCGTCGCGGCGTCTTCGACGATCGTGACCTCGAGCAGGCCGTCCTCGACGTCGGCCTGTGCGGTCCGCGCGCCGGTGAACCGGCGACAGTTCCCGATGAGGACGAACAGCGCCTCGCCTTCCCACGCCTGCGCTTTCTCGCCGTTCGGCCCCGCGGCCGTCTCCGCTCGCAGCGGGAGCGAGTCGAACTCGCCGACCGTCTCGAGCGTGTTCTTCACGTACGCGAGCACGCCCAACTCCGCCTTGCTCTCCGTCGTCGTCTCGCTGCTCGCCTCGGCGGTGATGCCGCCGACGCAGGAGTTGACGAAGACCCGGTCGTTCGCCGTCGCGACGTCGATCGACCGTCGGCGACCGTCTTCGATCACCGCAAACGCGTGCTCGAGGCCCCGAACGCCGATGTTCGCCGCGAAGTTGTTGCCCGTCCCCGCCGGGACGACGGCGACGGTCGTCGTCTCGAGGGCGTCCGCCGCTGCCACGCCGTTGACGACGGCGTTGAGCGTCCCGTCGCCACCGGCCGCGGCGACGAGGTCGGCGTCGGGCGCGGCGTCGCGGGCGAACCGCGTCGCGTCGCCGGCTTCCTCGGTCTTTCGAATCTCGAAACCGCGGTCGGTCGCGAGTTCGATGACGTCGTCGACGTGCTCCCCCGACCCGCTCACGGGATTGCAGACGAGAACGCGGTCGCTCGCCTCGCCGGATGACATACTGCAGTGCATGCCGGCCGCACGCAAAAGGGTCTGCCCGGCGTTTGCCCCACTATGTACTCGGTCGACCTCCACGCGCACACGCGATTCTTCCACGGCCGCCGGTCCCTCGGGGATCGATTCGACCCGATCGGCGTCAGGTTGCTCACCGAAGCGGCCGAACGCCGCGGCCTCGAGGGCGTCGCGACGACCAACCACGATTACTACACGGCGTTCGACCCCTCGCCGGACGTCGAGACCCTGCCGGGGATCGAGATCACGACCGACCGCGGCCACGTCCTCGTCGTCGGCCCCGACCCGCCCGCGGCGACGAAACCCGGCGCGCTCTCCCCCGAGGAGGCGGTCGCGCTGGCCCACGACCGCGACTGCGCCGCGATCGTCGCCCACCCGTTCCGGAACAGTACGGTGCGGGAACTCGACGACGTGCCCTTCGACGCGATCGAGGTCAACGGCAAACACCCGCGCTCGAGGCCGCTCGTCGAGCAGTTGGCGGACGACCGAGACCTGCCGCTGGTCGGTGGCAGCGACGCCCACTACCCCTTCGAGGTGGGTCGAGCGTACACGGTCGTCGAGGCCGATCGGCTCACGCCCGCGTCGATCGTCGATGCGATCCGCGACGGCCGCGTGAGCGCGCGCGTCTCGAGGTCCGGATTCGACCGGCTACTGCGCAAGGGGTATCGGGCGATCCACAACCGCAAACAGGTGATCGACGCGATCGAACGGCCGACGCCGGGCGTCGGGACGCCGCCGGGTGAGGAGGAGAAAGCCGACTGAGAGGGATCCCGCGCGAGCGCCGTCACCCGCCGGGTCGCCTGAACGTGTAGGTCACGTCGTCAGCGTCGACCGTGAGCGATCCCGCGTCGTGATTCACGACGAGGTCGACCGCCCCTCGTCGCTCGAAATCGTGGAGCGGCATCCCCGTGCTGACGCGTCCGGTCCGCGAGATCTCGAGGTGGGCGGAGCCGAAGTCGATCCGAATCCGGTCGTCGCCGGCAGTCACGTCTCCGGCCTCGCCGAACCGGCGCAGTTCGTCGGTCACTGCGTCCCAGTCGCTGAGGTGAATCCGGTTTGCCATCGGTCCGTAAACGACGGCCGCGAACTAATACCCGGGCGACGGATTCGGGTTCATAGTTCGGGACTACCCCGTACGGCTACCCGACGGGTTCGGGGAACCCGACTCCGCGTTCGAACGATCGGCCTACCCGAGCTCTTCGTCTAGAATCAGCCGCGTCTTGGTGCTCACGACCTCCTCTTGATCGCGAGCCTTGGTGATGAGATCGTTGACCCCGCGCGTGTCCGCGGCGTCGACCACGAGGACGACGTCTTGCTCGCCCGAGACCATCCAGACGAAGTCGACCTCGTCCCACTCCGCCATCCGCTCGGAGACGCCCTTGGTGTCGACGTCGACCGCGACGCTGATCTCGAGCATCGCCTGCACGTTGCCGGTCCGGGTCGAAATCGTGAAGCGTTCGATGACGTCGTCGTCCATCATCCGCTCGACGCGATTGCGGACGGTTCCCTCGCTCGTCCCGACCTCGTCGGCGATCTCGGTGTACGGCGTCCGGGAGTCTCGCCGGAGAATATCGAGGATCTGTCGGTCCAGGTCGTCCATGGAGATGCGTCCCTACGCGTGGCCCGCACTTACCGATTACGAAAATCGTAACTGAGCTTCGAAGACAACACTTATGATGGTCCATCCGATACGTAGATCGTAATGACGGAAGCCTACGTCGCACTGGAAGGCGGTCACGTACTCGAGGGGCGTGGTCGTGCTGACGGGACAGCCCGCGGCGAAATCGTATTCACGACGGCCTATACCGGCTACGAGGAGAGCCTGACGGATCCCTCCTACGAGGAGCAGATCCTCACGTTCTCCTACCCGCTGATCGGTAATTACGGCGTCCGCGAGGAGCGGTTCGAGGACGACCGCGTTCACCCGCGCGCCGTGCTCGCGAAGGAACTCACCGAGGACGTCGTCGACTGGCTCGCGAGCGAGGGCGTCCCGGCGGTCGACCACCTCGACACCCGCGACGTCGTCACCGACATCCGGGACGGCGGCGCGATGAAGTGTGGCATCGCCGTCGGCGAGGACGTCACCGAGGAGGACGCCCTCGAACAGCTCGAGCAGTGTAAGGCGATGAGCGACCACACCGACATCGGCGCGCAGGTCAGCGTCGACGAACCGGTCGTCCACGGAGAAGACAACGACGGGGAGACGGTCGCCCTGATCGACTGCGGCGCGAAGGGCTCGATCATCAGCTCGCTGCTCGAGCGCGACGCGACGGTCCACGTCTTCCCCTACGATGCAGCCGTCGCCGACGTCGAGGCCGTCGACCCCGACGTCCTGTTCATCTCGAACGGCCCGGGCGACCCGGTCAACTTCGGCCAGGCGATCTCCCTCGTCGAGGCGTTCGTCGAGGACACGCCGGTCGCCGGCATCTGTCTCGGCCAGCAGATCGTCGCCGAAGCGCTCGGCGGCTCCACCGAGAAGATGACCTTCGGTCACCGCGGCGTCAATCAGCCCGTCCTCGACCTCGAGTCCGGGCAGGTCGTCATGACCACGCAGAACCACGGCTACACCGTCGCCGAACCCGGCGAGCACCTCGAGGTCACCCAGATCAACGTCAACGACGACACGCCCGAGGGGATCGACGGCATCGAGTACGACGTGCTCACCCGTCAGTACCATCCCGAAGCGAATCCCGGGCCCGAAGACACCCTCGATTTCTTCGACGACGTGCTCGCCATGGCTTCCGAGCGAGCGGACACGCAGGCGGTTCCCGCCGACGACTGAACGTCGCACACTGACTGCAGACTGCAGCCGTTTTTCCGCCCGTTTCGCTACCGACTGATCGACACCGGTAGCGCCGTCTCAAATTTCGGCCCCGAAGCAGTGTAACTTCGGCCCCGAAGCGGTGTAACTCGAGGCGGTGTGATCGCCGATCGAGTTCGCGGTCCGCAGTCTCAGAAGTCCCCGGTAACGATATTCGCGACGCGATCGCGGTCGAACAGCCGTTCGTCCTCGGGAATCTCGGGGTAGGACTCGCCGGCTTCGTAGCCGGGCCACTCGCCGAACTGTTCGGGATAGAGCTGCTTGGCGGTCATCTCGAGCTGGAAGAGGTTCATGATCGGTCCCTGATAGCGCATGCCGCTGGCGACGACTTGGTCGTTTTCGACCGCGGTCAGGTCGCTGCCCGCGTCATGGGACTCCAGTTGCTCCCGAATGTCGTCGATGGAGTACTGCGACGTGATCCCCCAGACGTGGAGGATGACGTCCGGATCGGCCTCGAGC
The DNA here is from genome assembly GCF_056135975.1 of Natrinema sp. LJW11. Lineage (NCBI taxonomy): Archaea > Methanobacteriati > Methanobacteriota > Halobacteria > Halobacteriales > Natrialbaceae > Natrinema > Natrinema sp. LJW11. Next base: position 180,768 of record NZ_JBWBDM010000008.1, read on the forward strand.
ATCGTTTCGTAGCCGATGCTCCCCCAGTCGTCGTCCGGCCACTCGACGTCTTCGAGAGCGTCGTGTGCGCCGAGCGGTCGCGTTTCGGCCTGCCAGAAGCCGGGCGTGTTGAGGTGGTAGGTGTAGAAGACGTTCTCGGAGCCGTTGAACGTGACCCGAGCGACCGTCGGCCGTTCGCTCTCGGATGGCAGGTTCGACTCGATGTGCGATCGGATCCCCTCGTAGACCTCGTTGAGCGCCTCGTATCGTTCCGCTTCCTGAAAGACTGCCGCGACCTTCTCGAAGAGTTCCCAGAGCGTGTAGTACTCGTAGCTGTCTGCGTAGGCATCGGCCGGCTCGCTGTGAACGCCGCTGTGGTAGCTGCCGATCCACGGGCCGACCGTTTCGGCGATCTCGTCGATGTCCGACTCGTCCCAATTGCTTTGGGCCGTCAGAACGTATGAAGGGTCGAGGAAGTGAACGTCGCTCTCCTCGTTGTAGAGTTGTTCTTTCGTCACGCCGTTGCTGCCGACAAGCGGGTTCTCCAGTCCCTCCCACTCGAACGCGCTGACGCCCTCGAGCCGGTCGTAGAACTTGTTCATCGTCGTCCCCGACATCTCCGGGGCGAAGAGTGTCTGGATCGCGTCGCCGTGACCGAGTGCGACGGCCATGTCGGCATACTGCGTGAACGTGACGAACGCGTTCTCCGGGACGCTATCGAACTCGATCTCGCCCATCGGTGCCATCGACACCGTGTACGAGCCGTTTCCGTCCTCCGAGTCGCCGTCCCCGCCGAGACAGCCGGCCAGCGCTGCGCTTCCGGCCGCGATCCCCCCCGCTACGAACGCCCGTCGACTTCGATCGAACTCCCGGGTTGATTCCATGTGGTTTAGGCACGCCTAACAATTGTAAAAAGCGTTCGGTTTTAGGCAAGCCAAAAGCCCAATGTCGCGACACGAAACCCCCCTCACAACCGGTGTCGCGCCCCGTCGGTCACGCCGCGAACGCGTACGTGACCGTCACGCTGGCGCTGACGCTGACCGGCTCCGCGTCGATCTCCGTCGGCGGTGCTCCGCCGCTGCCCGCGTCGTCGGCGGTCGCGGTTTCGCGCCGAACCGAATGCACCTGCACGTCGCCGGTCGCGACGGCCGTCGTCCCCTCGAGTTCGACGCCGCGGTTGTCGGCGACGTGGCCCGCCTCCTCGTCGGCGTTCGAAAGCGCCGCGTCGATCGCGTCCTTCCGGCGTTCGGCCCGCGTCTCCTCTTTCAGGGTGAAGTTCACGGCCCCCACGTCGTCAGCACCGGCCTCGACCGCGCCGTCGATGACCTCGCCGACGCGGTCGACGTCGGTGACGGTCACCTCGAACGAGTGTGCCCCCTCGAACCCGTCGTCCGCCCGGCCGCGTGCCTGGTGGACGCGATACTGGCCTTCCTCGACGTTCTCCTCGGGGATCCCGAGGTCGTCGAACGCTGCACGAAGCGCTTCGGCGCCGTTCGAGAGCGCGTCGGTGACGGCCTCGGCGCTCTCGCCGGACGCCTCGACGCCGAGGCTGACGACCGCTCGGTCCGGCTCCGCTTCGACCTCCCCGCTGGCGCTGACCGTGATTTCGCCGTCCGCTTCAGTCGCGCTCGATTCCGATTCAGGAACGGTATCCGAATTCGATCCGGGTTCGTCGTCCGGTTCCGTTCCGGCGTCGCCGCTACTGAGCGGGCTTCCCGCACAGCCCGCCATCGCCGTCGTCAGGCCGATACTCGAGGCCGCGAGGAACTGTCGTCGGTCCATAGGTGATCGACCGCCGGAGACGGGAATAAACCCACCCCAAGCTCAAACGGCCCTTTGAGCCTCGAGCGTCCCCGCCGAGACCCGAAGACGTTCGGGGTAACTGGCAGTGGGGTGGCTCCGGTCGTCTGAACCGATGGACCGAACCGTCGAACCCGCAGCCGACGTCGATGCCGCCGAAACCGTCGCCGACCTGATCGGCGAGACGCCGCTATTGGGACTGGATAGCGTCGCCGACAACTGCTTCGGAAAGCTCGAGGCGGCCAACCCCTACTCGGTCAAGGATCGGATCGCTCGAGCGATCCTCGACGCCGCCGAGCGAGCGGGCGCGCTCGAGCCCGGCGGCACCGTCGTCGAATCGACGAGCGGCAATACGGGGATCGGGCTGGCGGCGGTTTCGGCCGCGCGCGGCTACGACTGCGTGCTGACGATGCCGGCCTCGATGTCGACCGAGCGCCGCCGGCTCCTTCGGGCGCTGGGGGCCGATCTGGAGCTCACGCCCGCCGAGGACGGGATGACGGGCGCCACGGAGCGCGCCGAGGCGATCGCTGCCCGACAGTTCGAGAACGAGGCCAACCCCGCGGTCCACCGGGAGACGACGGGGCCGGAGATCTGGGCCGCCACCGACGGTGCGGTCGACGCGGTCGTCGTGGGCGTCGGGACCGGCGGCACGATCACCGGCGTCTCGGCGTTCCTGAAAGAAGACCGGGGGAAACGCGAGGTCACGTCGGTCGCGGTCGAACCCGCCGCGTCGCCGACCCTCTCGGAGTGCAGCACCGAGGGCCACGACATCCAGGGGATCGGTCCCGGCTTCGTCCCGGATATCCTCCGGACTGAACTCGTCGACGAGGTCCGCGCCGTCGAGGCGGCCGACGCCAAAGCCGCGGCCCGGAAACTGGGTCGCGAGGACGGGCTGCTGGTCGGTATCTCTTCGGGTGCGGCGCTCGCCGCCGCCGCTGAATACGCGACCGACCATCCGGAGGAACTGGTCGTCGTCGTTCTTCCCGACACCGGCGAACGCTACCTCTCGACCGACCTGTACGAGTCCGACACCGACGAATGCTGACTCGCGGTCGATACGCACCGTTTCCGTCCGGTCACGTCGTCGGTGAGTGCCGGTCGCGGACTCGCCGGTCAGCGCCGATCGTAGCTATCGCCGGTCGGTGTCAGTCATCGATATCGCCGATCAGCGCCGGTCGTAGACACGAACCGCCCGGTCGTGGCGCTCGGCCAGCCCGTTGGGGTTGCGCCGACTCGAGCGATCCCGATACCGTGCGCGAACGCCGTCCCACAGGCCGCGCGTGATGTTCGTGACGACGGCCGTGCCGTCGGATACCCATCCCGTCGGCGTCGCCTCGCCCGCCGCCAGCCGACGGACGCCGGCGGCACCCTCCCCCAGCGCGCTGCCGGCGGTCCGGGCGAGGACGCTCGGCCGCAGTCCGTAGTTCTTCGCCAGTCGGTAGGACAGCGACCGGTAGGTCGCTCCCCAGTCCGGATCGGCCCGGCCGCCGTCGGAACGGAGTTCCGCCGCGGATCGCCCCACGTCGGTCGCCTCACCGCCGTCGGTCCCGATCTCGCGGCGGGCGGCCATGTCCGCGTCCCACGACACGTCGTACTCCAAGCCGGCCAGACGGTGAGCGCAATCGCGTTCGCTCGCTTGCTCGAGGTACTCGTCGAAGCCGTTCAGGGCCTCGAGAACGGACCGTTCGAAGGCGACGTTGCCGCTGTGAAAGTGGGTCACCGACCGACCGGCAACCTGTTGGGGTGACCGCCGGTCTCCGCTCGCGGGACCGCCGGTTACGGGGCCGGTGACGACGTCCGCCGCGCCGGCCATCGCTTCGTCGATGGCCGGATACCAGCTGTGATCGATCGCGTACTCGCCGTCGAGGAACGCGACGACGTCGCCGGTCGCGAGCTCGAGGCCGCCGTTTCGGGAGACGCTCGAGTTCCGTTCCGATATCTCGACGAGCACATCGACGTCGTCGCGGTCGCGGACGACGCCGGTCGTTCCGTCCGAGGAGGGGCCGTTCACGACGATGACCTCCGTCGATGACGGCGTTCGCTCCGCGAGGGCGTCGAGACACGACAGCAATCGCTCTCGGTCGTTCAGCGTCGAGACGACTACCGAGAGCTCCATACCCCCCGATAGGGGCTCCTGATAGTAAATAGATGGGATTCGGTTCGCTCGATCAGCGAACGCGTGCGTTCCAGTACGACACCGACGCGAAGTGGTCGGTGATCGGCAGTTCTCCGACGGCGTTGTCGAGCGCGCGCAGCGGCGACGCGAGGCCGTTGGGAATCGACCGATACAACCCGTAGGGGAGGAGGAAGTCGTCCTCGACGTCGACGAGCGTCAGATCGGTCTTCGCGAGCAAGACTGCGACCTCGCTCTTCGAGTAGAGTCGCGACCCCATCGGGAGCGCCCAGTTGTAGATGCTCCGCGACGAAAAGCGGTTGAACGTGTCGAAGACGATCTGATCGCGGGAGACGCGTCGCATCTCCGCCAGGAACGCCTCCGGATCGTCCGCGAGGTGGAAAAACCGCATCGCGATGACCGTATCGAAGTGATCGTCCGGGAAGGGGAGCCGTCCCGCGTCACCCCGGAGGAACTCGAGCGTACCCGCGATATCCGCGTTCCGAGCCTTCCGCCGTCCCTGCTGTAACATCGCCGCCGAGATGTCCAGCCCCACAACGTCCGCCCCCTGATGGGCCAACATGATCGTAAACCGCCCGGTACCACAGGCGATCTCGAGAACCTTCTTGTCCTCGACGGGCATGATGGACTCGAGGACGGCCGCTTTCTCCCGACGGTCGATCAGCTGACCGCCCCGGGAGAATCGCTTGTCGTCGTACTCCTCGGCGATGTCGTCGGCCTGGTACCACTCCTGTCCTTTCACACTGAGCGAATCTACTGTAGCGATGGGATAAAACGATACTGGAGTCCGTTGACGAATTGCTGCCGAAACGAAACCCGATTTTTGCCGTCCAGTGCGGTCATCGATGCCGAAAACCGACGATCGTATCTCTGTGTTAATACCTCATTCATATGCCTTATACAAACTGCATTATTCGTATCCACATATAGGGAAGCTTTACCATCGACGGTTTCGCTGCAGTAGGTATGAGCACGAGTACAGCCGAGGACCGTGGCGCCGCAGCCGAGGAATCCCTGTCGGAGGACGAATACCGCGACCGTCTCCGCGACCTGCCGCCAAGCGCGAAGCTCGTCGCGAAAGTGCTGGAGGCCGACTCGCCGCTTTCTCAGGGCCAACTCGCCGAGGAATCGCTGCTCCCCGACCGCACCGTTCGCTACGCGCTCAACCGGCTCGAGGACGTCGGCCTCGTCGGCTCGCGGTACAGTTTCCGCGACGCGCGCAAGCAGGTTTACTTCCTCAAGAACTAGCCGTCTGGTTCCGTCCGCCCGCCAATACGGTCTCCGCTGCTCGAGGGGATGGGGGACCGGTCGGCGTCGACACGTGCCGATACATCCTTTTTCGCTCGGTCGTACTGTCGAGCCATGCACGTCACTCGCTGTTCCGTCCCGGTCACGACGCGCGCTCCCGGCGGGGAGACCAACGCCTACCTCATCGGCGCGACGGGGTCGTCTCCGGCCGACGAGCGGAGGGAACGCGACGCCGCCCGCGATCCGGCGATACTCGTCGATCCGGCGGCGAGAACCGACGACCTCGATCGCCTGCTCGAGGAGCACACCGTCGAACACCTCCTCGTCACTCACACCCACCCCGACCACGTCGGCGCCGTCGAGGCGTACGCGGCCGAAACCGACGCGACGATCTGGGCCCGCTACGGCCGCGTCGACCGCTTTCGCGACGCGACGGGATGCGATCCCGACCGCACGTTCACGCCGGGGACGGCGATCCCCCTCGGCGACGAGCGCGTCCGAGTCCTCGACGCGCCGGGACACGCTCCCGATCACGTCGCGCTCGAGGCCGGCCACGGCGGGCCGATCATCTGTGGCGACTGCGCCGTCCGCGAGGGGAGCGTCGTCGTCGGCGCGCCCGAGGGGGACATGCGCGCGTACGTGACGACGCTGCGTCGCCTCTGGGCGGCGGATCCGCCGGTGCTCTATCCCGGTCACGGCCCCGAGATCGACGCTCCCCGGAAAACCCTCGAGCGCCTGCTCTCCCACCGGGCCGAGCGCGAGCAGCGGGTGCTCGAGGCGGTCACGTCGGGCGCCCAGTCGCTCGAGGAGATCCTCGAGTCGGCCTACGAGAAGGACCTCTCGGGCGTTCGCGACCTCGCGCGGGCGACGGTCGTCGCCCACCTCGAGAAACTCGCCGTGGAGGGCCGACTGGCGTGGGACGGCCAGCGGGCGACCGCGGTCGCGACCGACGCCGCGGACGACTGACTTTTCCGCATCGACTCCCTCCCCTCAGGTGTGCAATCGCTCGAAGCCGAACTCGACGACGCCCGCCGACTCGCGGTCGACGATCTCGCGGACGCGATCGAGTCGATCGGCTTCGAGTGTACCCGCTGTGGAGCCTGTTGCAAGGCCGACGCCGGGGACGACCACACCGCGACGGTGTTTCCGGACGAGGTGCGAGAGCTCGAGGAGAGCGACAGTTACGAGGGGGACTACGATTGGCGCGATATCGCCCGGCCGATGCCGTACGGCCTCTCGGAGACGGGAGACGGCGGTCTCGAGGGCGAGACCTTCGAGTGGGCGCTGCAGACCGACGCCTGCGGCGACTGTACCTTCTACGAGGAAGACGAGTCTGGAACCGGAGCCTGCGCCGCCCACGACGACCGCCCGCTCATCTGTCAGACCTACCCGTTCAGCGTCGCGCTCGCGGGAACCAGCCAGCCGATGGGCGAGGCTGTCGACGAGGCCGGCGTGGTGCGGGCCCACGAGTGCGAGGGGCTCGGCCGCGACATCTCTCGAGAGGACGCTGAGGCCCTCGCTCGAGCGCTCAAGGAACGAGCCGTTCGGGAACTCGAGGAGGCCATGGCCGTTCGAGACAACTACAAGCCCGCCGATCGCGACCCTGGCGAGATCGTCGTTCACGACTCCGAAGGTGCGAAACAGGTCGATGGGACGCCGCTCGAGGAGTGAGTAGCTCGGCAGATCGGTCGATAATCCGCGTTCCAGAACCCCTTCCAAATCGTTGCGACTCGAGTAACGAAACCACACAGAAACAGATAGTGGAGCGAATGGCGGTAAACCCAACTGTACGGCGCGCTTCGCGCGTCGTTTCGCCGAGCGCGAGCGGAGCGAGCGCTCGGCCTTTTTTGGTCGAGATTTTTTGCGTGAGGGGTCGGCTTCGCCGACCCGAACGCAAAAAAGGTCGTTTCTAGAACGTATCCTCGATAATTTCGCCGACGGCGAAGTTCGACTTGACCTCGGTGACTTCGATCTTGACGCGCTCGCCGACGTCCGCACCGGGAACGATGATGACGTAGCCGCGTTCGACGCGGGCGATGCCGTCGCCCTGCTTGCCGATGTCTTCGATCTCGACGTAGCGCGTTTCGCCGACGTCGACCGGTGGCTGCGGTTCCGACGGCGCGCTCTGGGCCGTCGCGGTCGTCGTTCCCTCGTCGGCGCTCGTCTCGTCCTCGCGCGAAATGAGCGCGACGCGGTAGATCTCGCCGGGGTCGACGTCGCCGGTCTCGATCTCCTGGCGCGGCACTTCGATGACGTATCGATCCTCCTCTTCCGAAACGTCCGTACTGAACAGACACAGCAGCTTTTCAGATATTTCCACAGGGAGACCCCTCTGTTTCACTTCTGATTCCCATCCATAATAGAACTACCGACACCGAGCCGTCGACTGACGGGCAAAGCGCCCGTTCCGGGACGAATCCGGCCGAAATCGAACTCAGTCCGCGCGCTCGAGCGGCCGCGTCGTCACGAACTGCGTCAGGTCGAACTCGGTCCCGAGGGCGGCGTCGGCGACGGATTCGTAGGGCCGATTGACGACGATATCGCCCGCGGTTCGGTCGCCGATACCGGGGATGGCGGCGAGTTCGTCCATCGAGGCCGCGTTGAGATCCAGCGGGTAGGGAACGCCGGTCACCGAGCGGTAGCCGTGATCGACGACCGCGACGTCGATGGTTCGCTCGAGCTCGCGTTCGCCCGGGATACCCACCAGCAGCGGGTAGGTGCCGAGCTGGCGGCCGAAGGTCTTCCCGTCCTGGTGGTACTCGAGGTGGACGTCCGGCAACACGGTGCCGGGCGGCGCGACCCGCTCGAGCATCGGGTTGTCGATCTCCTCGCGGACCCGCTTCTTGTAGCGTTTGAACAGCTGTTTGTGCTCGTTTGCGATCTCGGCTCCCGTCTCGCTCATGTCGGTGCCGTCGAAGGCCATCACCTGCCGGATGTTGATCCGCCGGAGCATGTAGCCCTCGTCGTACACCCGCTGGAGGAACGCGCGATTGCGCTCGTAGGTCTCCTCGCGCTCGCCCTTGAGGCCGTGCAGGAGGTTGATCCCCGGCAGGAGCTTGGGCAGTCGGCGCGGCGCGTCGTCGCCGAAGGTGGGCGCGTCTTCGCGGTCTCCGCCGGGTCGCCAGCCCGCTTCCTCGTTGACGATCCGGACCGCTTCGAAACACTCCTCGGCGGTGACGTTCAGGTTGTTCTCCTCTTGGACGACTGGGTCGGCCGACTCGAGGCCGAACGCGGCCGTGTCGCCCGGCGTGTTGTGCTCGGCGATGATCCGGATCCCCTCCCGGCTCTCCTCGGGCCACTCGACGATCGTGATCGGGTTCATGTTGTCGAGGTGGAGCGTCTCGAGGTCGGGTGCGACCTCGCGGATCCCGCTGTAGAGCTGCCGCAGGGCGTCCGGATTGGGCGCTTCGCCGTCGCCGCCGTAGGCGAGGATGTCGGCCTGCCGGCCGAGCCGAAAGTGTTTCACGCCGTAATCCGAGAGCGCGTCGACCTCGCCGACGACCGACGGCGGCGACCGGAAGGACGGGTTGCCGTACAGCGGTTCCGTACAGAACGAACACCGGTAGGCGCAGCCCCGCGAGGTCTCGAGTTCCGCGATGAGGTGGTCCGGATGGTTGGGATGCTGTTCGACGACGAACGCGCCCTCCTGGGCCCACCGCGAGACCTCGTCGACGTCGCGCATTCGGTTGTTGAACCCCTCGAGGCCGCTCTCGACGAGGTCGTAGACGGCGGCCTCGACGTCGCCCTTGGCGACGAAATCGAAGTCCAGGTCCTGGCGTTCGGTTTCGGTCGCGCCGGCGTTCTCGTCGCCGACGCCGAACTTGACGGGGCCGCCCATCAGGCTCGTGCCGGTAGTCGTCCAGGCGAGCTTTCGGACTTCGTCGGGTTCGGCCGGCGTGCCGCCGACGTACTTCCCGGGGACGGTCATCCCACCGAGGTAGACCAGGAGGTCGGCCTCGTCGACGTCGCGCCAGTAGTCGGGCTCGTCGCGAAGCCGATCGATCGTGTGGTACGTAATCTGCTCGCGCGGGACGCCCGCGTCGACGAGCGCGCCCGCCGCGTACCGAGGATACGTCGAGATGTACGGCGGCACCCCGAAGTGCGCGGGCTCGTCGACGTAGCCGTCGACGATCGTCACCGCCAGCGTCTCGGGGTCTGTCATGGCTCCCGATAGCGACTCGAGGGGTAAAACGATGACTACACGAGAGCCCCTGCCGTTCGCGACGCTTCGCTGCGCTTCCGCCCAGCGAGTCGCCCCCTTTCAATTCCGCCCACTGCAGTGGGCCGATCGACCGGCCGAAACGAAGCGGGAGTCGACTGTGTGGCGCGCGCTGGTGGTACGCCCGAGCAGACGCGAGGGCGTGCTCCACAATTCGTGCGAGGGGCGAGTGAGCGAGTACAGCGAGCGAACGAGTCGGCTGGGGAGGGAGAGGCTGTGGGTGGCAATGAAAGGGGTGTGGTCGAGGACGGCGGACGAAGCCAGAACCGCAGCCGACCGGAGGGAGCGAGGATCACAGCGAGTCCTCCGACTCGACCACACCGGGGGCTTTCTGGGTCGCAGTGATATCGATGTAAAGGCGGGCCGTAGTAATTGAGACACATCCGTCTGAATGCCGCAACCCCGACGTTGATGGTCGTCGTGACGCTAGTACCGCACATGCCACCAACCGAGGAAATCGTCTGTACCGACGAGGACTGCTTTCTCGATATCTTCGAGAACCACTACACCTACGACGTGCCCGACGACTTCGAAATCTCGGCGCTCTCGTGTCCGGTCTGTGGCGGCACCGACTGCCTCGAGCGGGTTGAACTCTGAGCGGAGCGCCCCGCTCGTCAGACGTTTCTTTTGTTCTGAGCAAAAGGAATATCAACCCGGCTAGCGTACCCGTTCTCACGGTCATGTCTCCCACGTACTGCAAACCCTTTCTCCAGGTCCCCGCGATCGCCGCCCGCGTCCCGCGCACCGCCCGGGGTGATTCCCCGTGACCCTCAGAGACCTCGGTAAATCGGTCGGTAGCGCGCTGTACCGACAGGTCGGCCGCGCGAACGGTCGCGTCCAAAACCACCGGTCGTTGCCCGTCGACGTCCTCGAGAACGACGCCTCCTACCGCGTCGTCTTCGACGCGCCCGGCGCGGAGCCGGACGACGTACAGGTCCGCTATCTCGAAGGCAACGTCAAGATCCGGATCGACCGGTTCCGACAGTTCCACGAGGGGTACGAGATGCGGTTTCCCGGCCGCGGAATGTCGCTGTCCGCAGACGCCGAGTTACCGACCGACGCGATCGTCGACCCGGACGCCGGAACGGCGCGGCTCTCCGAAACCGGGACGCTGAGCGTCGAAATTCCGAAGGACTCCGCGGTCAGCGACGCGTCCGAGGCCGAGTCGGATTCGAAAATCGACGCAACTGAGCCGACCGACGCGTCCGATACGTCCGATTCGGAACCCGACACCGAGCGAGTCGTCGTCGACGACTGACTCGGTCGATTCCTGTCGATCAGTTTCAGCCACACCCGCGACCCCCGTGTGGGTGCGCTTGGACACGGCGACAGCGAACCGTCTCAGTTCGGGTCGAGCGCCATCCCCTCGACGACGTCGAACGCCTCGTCGCCGCTGAACCGCGTCGGGTCGAAGGCGTCGATTCCGTCCCCGCCGAGTATTTCTGCCGCGAGCCGCGCTCCGATCGCCGGCGCACGCATGAAGCCGTGGCCCTGGAATCCGGTCGCGACGTACAGCCCGTCGCGGACGCGTCCGACGAGCGGATCCCGGTCGGGCGTCGCCGTACAGAGGCCGGCCCACGCTCGCTCGAGTCCGCGATCGCCGTCCGCGACGCCCGGCACGCGATGGCCGACCCGCTCGAGGAGATTGTCGGCGAACCCGGGATCCGCGTCGTGATCGTACGCGTCGGGATCGGCCTCGCGGTCTTCGGTCCCGTCGCCCGCGAGGAGGCCGGCCGCGTGGGGTCGCAGGTAGAAGCCGCCGGTCGCGTCGTAACACATCGGTTCCGCGAGGTCGGCGTTCGCGACCAGCGCCTGCACGCGGTACGGCTTGACGGCGAGGGGGATGCCCGCATCTGCGAACAGCCCCTTGGTACGCGCGCCGGCGGCGACGAGCACCGCGTCGACCTCGTGGACCTCGCCGTCGGGACGAACGACTCGCGCGGGATCGGCTCGAACGTCGACCGCCGTCTCGGTCTCGAGCGTCGCGCCGGCACCGGTGGCCGCGGCCGCGAGGCTGGCGGTGTACGCGGCCGGATCGACGTAGCCCGCCCCGCCGGCGACCCCCGCGACGGCGACGTCGTCCGTCCGAAGGGCGGGAAATCGGTCCGCCAGCGCGTCGCTCCCCATCTCGAGGGCGACGATGCCGTTGTCCTGCATTCGCCGCACCTGGTCGCGGATCGCGTCGGCCCGTTCGGGGTCGCCCTCGCGGGCGAGCCAGACGTAGGGACATTCGACGAACGGGAACGTGTCGTCGCCCGAGAACGCGCGGAACCGCTCGATCGCGTCGCCGGCGATCTCGGCGTCGAGCCCGTCCGCGAAGGCGTCGTAGCAGATCCCCGCGGCCCGGCCGCTCGCTCCGCTCGCGACGCCGCCGCGGTCGTAGAGGCTCACGTCCACGCCTTCGCACGCGAGATCGTAGGCCGCGGTCGCGCCGATGGCTCCCGCGCCGACGACCGCTACCTCGAGCCCTGCACCCCGGTCGGTGAGCGCGTCCGAACCGACGGCCAACGCAGGTTCGTCGGCGTCGCTCATGGTCGATCACTCGCGGGAACCGTTCGGCGGAGTCGGCTCGAATCGCGGCCGCCGGTGGGACTCACGTGGTCGGAATCGCCGCTCATGGCCACTACTCGTCGTGGGGACCACTTATACTGACGGCTGTCCGTCAGTACGTCCGCCGGTGGCTGCGACGGCTGGTCCGCGATCGGTGGCGGGAAGGAAGGGGTATGACGGCAGGGGAGACGGAACGCCGTGGTTCAGTGCCCCGTCTCCCTGCCGTACGGTAACGGATCACTCGATTACGGATAGAAGTGGCTCCAAACCAGTTTGGTTCGTCAGGTGACGTACAACGAACGCGCGATCACGAGAAAGCCGGCGAGGACCAGCAGGCTCTCGAGCAAGATGCCGGTCATCAACGGGACGGCGAGCAGTTCGTACAGCATGCCGGCGAGCACGAGCCCGAGGGTGACGAGTCCGAAGCCGAGCGAGAGATAGCCGAGCGCGGGTTGACGGGTCCGCCGGTAGGCCTTGTAGGCGAAGAAGGTGATGACGCCGCCGACGATGAGGACGAGCGTCTTGACGACCGCAAGGGCGATCGCGGTCGGCATTGCCGCGGCGGAGGACGACATAGCTGTTTGTACTCGGATATTCAAGACCTGTACCAAGAACCTTGCCGTTCCCGAAAGCCGTGGGCCGTGTCAGCTATCATCGTGACCGATCACCGGGATTTTCGTACTGACTTCCGGCAGAGATCTCCGTCTCACTCAGACTGGCCAACCGGCGTGCGGTGGCGCGCGCTGTCGGCGAGGCGCGACTAGTGCGAGACCTCCGGTCTCGCATACCATGCGAACGGCGGCTCCGCCGCCGTGAGCAGACGGGCGCTACGCGCCCGTGAGCAGAAATCGGCTGGGGAGGGCGTGGCGATTCCCTGTTGTCACGATAGCAGGGCGCTCTGTTTCACGTATCAGTAGATCGTACCACGGTTTTTATTCAGAACTCTCCGTGAAACTCCCGCTACGCACAGAGACGAACTTAGCGCTGTAGCTTCTATCAGCTAGCAGGGGAATTGTGAGAATAGTGCTAAATACGGGGCGAGTCTGTTGGGACTATTGAATTCTGGAGACGACGGTAACTATGGGCGTGGAGTAGCCCATGCCCACCTGAGTGTGAACTACTGTGAATCCACAGATCGTTCGAGAGTTTTGAGACCGAAATAGACGACTCCCCCTACGAAAAGACCTTCTATAGCTGCGTTCACTACGACAGATTCGATGAAAGTTAGCTGTATTAATTGAGTGACTGCTGTACCAAGAGCCGCAAAAATGCCGGCGGCAAACCCAAATTTGAGTCTCACCATATTGTGGTTAGAAAATACACATCTATGGCTGTTTCGGTGATAGATGCCACCCATCATATTTCCACTAATTATCTCTCCCGACTGGACACACCCGCTGTACTTGCCAAATCGGATACTTCATCCCATATCTGTTCCCGAATGAACAAATAATATCTCCAATTACTGTTATTTTCACGAAAATCTACCACTCCATTCGCCGTTGTCGTCGCTCAGAGAGACCGATCTACTCCCAGGGAACCGATCGTTCCTGTATCTCGCCGGCCAGCGACGTTCCCATCGCTTCCTCGACGTCGTCCGAATTCGCGAGCGCCCACATCAGCTTGACCTTCGCGGTCCCCGGCAGCGTGTCGCCGGCCTCGACGACACCGGCCTCGAGCAGGTCCCGGCCGGTATCGTAGACCCGATCGCAGACCCGCCCCTCGAGACACTGACTGGTCATGACGACCGTCGTGCCGTCTTCGATCAGTTCCTCGATGCGGGGAATCAGATCGGTGTGGACGTGGCCGAGTCCGGTCCCTTCGATGACGAGTCCCTCGTTTCCCTCGACCGCGTCGAGGAACCGGGGATCCATCCCGGGCGTGAACTTGAGCAGTTCGACGTCCTCCTCGAGATCGGGTTCGATGGCGAGATCGACCGCGCCGCGCTCCCGATAGTCGCGGCGGAACGAGACCGTCTCGTCCCCGCTCGCTTCGTAGTTGACCTCGCCCAGCGGCTTCGCACCGACGGTTTCGAACGCGTCTCGACGCGAGGTGTGGTTCTTCCGCACGCGGGTGCCTCGATGGAGCGCACAGACGTCGTCCGATTCGGAGGCGTGCATGCAGACCATGACCTCCGCGCAGTCGCTCTTGGCGGCCTCGACGGCCGAAACGGCGTTCATCACGTTGTCCGAGGACGGCCGGTCGGCCGAGCGCTGGGAGCCGGTGAAGACGATCGGCACCGGGGTCTCGAGCATAAAGGAGAGGACCGACGCGGAGTACTGCATCGTGTCGGTGCCGTGCATGACGACGACGCCGTCGGCGCCGGCCGCGATCTCCTCGCGGACGGCCTCGGCGAGGTCCCGCCAAATCGGCGGCTCCATGTTCTCCGAGAGGATGTTGGCGACGACCCGCCCGCGGTAGTTCGCGCGGCCCGCGAGATCGGGAACGGCTCGCAGGACGTCTTCGGCGTCGAACTGCGCCGTCACCGCGCCCGTCCGGTAGTCGATCGTCGAGGCGATCGTCCCGCCGGTCGAGAGCAGCGAAATCGTCGGCAGGTCGTCGTCGAACTCGATCTCGGAGCCGCTCCCCTCGCCGTCGGCTTCGCCTGCGTCGGGGCCCGTCGAGTCCGTCCCGTCGATCTCGTAGACGTCCTCCGCGAGAACCGACACGTCGGCCGACTCGCGATCGACGCCGACGTTGTAGCCGCCCTCGAGTTTTACCACGAGCTGCTCGTCCGTGCTCGAGGGGAGCAACACGCCTTCGTACGTGCGATCCGCGCGGTCGACGCGGATGCGGTCGCCTGGATTCATGGGTTGGCGTTGCGCGGCGGCGGACTTGAAGGCACGCTTTCGGCGGTACGTCCCCGGTCCGTCTCGAGGCGAACGGTCCCCGTCGAAAAACGTCGACAAACGTAACAAATAAACGCGCGACCGTTCACAGACGTGATATGCAAATCGAGCCGCAAGCGTTCGATCGGGTTCTCTCGTCGATGTGTACGGAACCCCATCCTGCGGCGCGCGACGCGGCTGAGCGGTTTCTCGCGACGAACCCCGGCGATCCCGGCACCTATCCGAACGTCTCGGCGCTCGAGGACGACGCCATCGCCCTCCTGAGCGAGATCGCGGGGCTGGACGACCCGGCGGGCTACGTCACCAGCGGCGGTACGGAGGCGAACATTCAGGCGGTCCGGATCGCCCGCGAGCGGACCGAGAGCCGCTCGCCGAACGTGGTCATGCCCGAGTCGGGTCACTTCAGTTTCCGGAAGGCCGCCGACCTGCTCGGCGTCGAACTGCGACTCGTCCCGACAGACGAGCGGCATCGGGCCGACCTCGAGGCCGTCCGAGCGAGCGTCGACGACGACACGGCGCTGGTGATCGGCGTCGCGGGGACGACCGAGTACGGCCGCGTCGATCCCATCCCGGAACTGGGCGAGATCGCGGACTCGGTTGACGCCCTGCTCCACGTCGACGCCGCCTGGGGCGGCTTCGTCCTTCCCTTTACCGACTACGAGTGGCACTTCGACCACGCCGCGGTCGACACGATGACGATCGATCCCCACAAGATGGGGCAGGCTGCGGTCCCCGCCGGCGGACTGCTCGTCCGCACTCCCGACCTGCTCGACGAACTCGCCGTCGACACGCCCTATCTCGAGTCGACCTCCCAGGCGACGCTCACCGGCACCCGTTCGGGCGCGGGTGTCGCCAGCGCCGTCGCCGCGATGGAAGAGCTGTGGCCCGGCGGCTACCGCCGCCAGTACGTCCGCTCGCAGAACAACGCCGACTGGCTCGCCGACGCTCTGGAGAAGCGGGGCTATCCCGTCGCCGATCCCACGCTCCCGCTGGTCGCGGCCGACGTGCCCCAGTCGACGTTCGACGCGCTGCGGGCCAAGGGCTGGCGCATTTCGCGGACCGCGACGGGCGAGTTGCGGGTCGTCTGCATGCCCCACGTCACTCGCGAGATGCTGGCCTCCTTTATCGGGGATCTGGACCGGCTCGAGGTGCGCGCGAGCGTCCCCGTCGTGAGCGACGACTGAATCGCCATCGCTGTCCCTGCTCTTACTGCCTCTGCTTACCGACCGCTCTCAACGGAGCGCATGACCGGGACGAGCGCCGCCGCTCGAACGGGCGTCACCGCATGCGTCTCGGGATCGTAGTCGACGATGTCGGCGTCGTCCAGTTTCGGCAGGTGACGGTGATGTAACGCGGCGGCGACTTCGTGCACCCGTTCCGTCGACGCGCGGTCCGATTTCGCCCCCGTTTGGGCCGTCGCAATCGCGGTGGCGAGGTCGTGTAGCGGTATCGATGACTCCCGCTCGGCGAGGACATCGATGACGTCGCGGCGGTATCGATCGCGAAGGAGCGCGAAGGTCGTGTCGTTGGTCCGTTCGTCGGTCACAGGAGGACGTGTTTCGTGTTCCATGGTCTTCGATGAGTGTGAGTCGCAGCGCCCGCCCCTGCGTTCCCCTGCGAGGAGACGGGCACGGTTGCTGATCGACCGTCCCGTAGTATCCTGCGGCTACATTTAAGCCATCCGACAGTTCGAGAGGAACACCCGGCGCAGTGTTCCTTCGGAAAAACACGCCAAAGAGACTACTCGCTGCGGACCCTCTCTACGGTATGGAAGCGGCACAGGAAGCGATATCGGCGCTGGAAGAACTCGGGTTGACCGAGTACGAAGCGCGGTGTTTCGTCGCGCTCGCACAGCTCCCGCACGGGACGGCCAAGGAGACCGCGCAGGTAGCGGATATTCCGCGGTCGCGGGTGTACGAGACGATGGATCGGCTCCGGAAGAAGGGGCTAATCGAGATCCACGAGACGGAGCCGCGGATGTATCAGAGCGTGTCGACCGATACCGCGATCCAGATTCTCCGCACGGAGTACGACTCGTACTTCGACACGGCGGAACGGACGCTCCAGCAGCTGGAGCCGGCGTACAAGGACGCCCAGCAGGGCGTGTGGGCGCTCAATACCCACGAACAAGTCACCGGGCGAATCGTCGACCTCATCACCGACGCGAGCGACGAGGTCGTGTTGCTGGTGTTGGAGGACGACCTGCTGGACGAGGCGACCGCCGACGCCTTGGCGGACGTCAGTGACAGCGACATCTCCGTTCACGTCGGGACCGTCTCCGAGTCCACCCGCGATCACGTCGAGAGCATGGCCGTCGACGCGGAAGTCTTCACCACCGGCCTGATCGAGTGGTTTACCGCCATGTCGGGCTCTCCGCGCCTCGGCCGACTTCTCCTCGTCGATCGGGGGCCGGTACTCGTGAGCGCCCTCCACGAGGAGGAACTGCCGGGCGTCCCCAACGAAACGGCGGTGTGGACCGACGGTATCGACCACGGCTTCGCGACCTTCGCGGAGCGGGTTTTCACGTACGAATTGAAGGAGAACGTCACAGCGGAATCCGACGAAACCGACGACCCCGCGTGATTCCCATCGTCTCTCGGACCCGGACTGACGATCGGGACGTTCGTTTACTCGATTACTCACAGGTCGTGCATTTACGTTGATACGACCCGAACATCCGCCGTGGAATACGAAATCGGAGAGGACGAGTCCGTGTGTACTGCGGTCGTCCTCGCGGTGAGCTCGGCCGAGGAGTGCGATCCCTGTTCGCTGACGCCGTTGTACGAGTCGATCGACCCGGAGGCACTGACGGCGCTGTTCGATTCCCAGCCCGCCACGTCGAGCAGCGATCCGATCACGGTGACTTTCACGTTCAGTGACTATCTGATCACCGTTTCCGATGGAACGTCCCTCACGCTCTACCCGGTAACTTCCCCCAATCAGTAGCTGCCCTTCGCCGCTCGACGGTGTTTTCCGGCAGCGTAGTATCGCGTTCGTTTCCACGGCCGCTTTCCGCCCCTCGTGCGCCGTCATCGTTCCGTATCCGTCGCTTCTCGCTGTCGTGCTCAACACACCGCCACCGTTCTCGCTCGAGGCGGGGACCGAACGCCCGCGAACGCGTGACGGCGGCCGGCGGGCCGAGCGATCGAAACCGGCGGGTTTTACGCCCGCGAGCGCAACGTGACGACCATGAGCCACGACGAGTTTCCGACGGACGAACCCGCCGTCGTGACCTGCGGGTTGCCCTACGCTAACGGCGACCTGCACATCGGTCACCTGCGGGGGTACATCGGCGCGGACGCGTTCAATCGCGCGCTCGAGACGCTGGGCCAGGAGTCGATCTACGTCTGCGGATCGGACATGCACGGGACGCCGGTCGCGGTCAACGCCGAACAGCAGGGCGTCGATCCGGAAGATTTCGCGCTGGAGTGGCACCACCAGTACGAGGAGACGTTCCCGAAGTTCAACGTCGACTTCGACAACTACGGACACACCCACGACGAGACGAACACCGAACTCACCCGGGAGATCGTCCGCACGTTAGACGACGAGGGTTACATCTACGAGAAGGAGATCCAGGTCGCCTACGATCCCGAGGCCGATCAGTACCTCCCCGACCGCTACGTCGAGGGCACCTGTCCCTACTGCGGCGCGAAGGCCCGCGGCGACGAGTGCGACGAGGGCTGTCAGCGCCACCTCGAGCCGGGCGAGGTCGAAGATCCCACGAGCACGATCACTGGCAACCCCGCGGAGTACCGCGATCGGAGCCACAAGTTCTTCGAAGTCTCCGAGTTCACCGACTTCCTCACCGAGTTTTTGGACGGACTCGAGGGGACCTCGAACGCGCGCAACCAGCCCCGACAGTGGATCGAAGACGGACTGCAGGACTGGTGTATCACGCGGGATATGGACTGGGGAATTGACTACCCCAGCGATGAAACCGCCGACGGCGACGACCTCGTCCTGTACGTCTGGGTCGACGCCCCGATCGAGTACATCTCGAGTACGAAGCAGTACTCCGAACGCGTCGGCGCGGACGAGTACAACTGGGAGCAGGTCTGGAAGGGCGACGGCGAGATCATGCACATCATCGGCCGGGACATCATCCAGCACCACTCGATCTTCTGGCCGGCGATGCTCGAGGGCGCGGGCTACAACAAGCCCCGCGGGATCGCCGCGACCGGATTCATCACGATCAACGGGAAGGGGCTCTCGACCAGTCGTAACCGTGCGATCTGGGCGAAGGAGTACCTCGAGGAGGGGTTCCACCCCGACCTGTTGCGCTACTACCTGACGACGACCGGCGGCCTCCAGCAGGACGTCGACTTCTCGTGGGACGCCTTCCAGGAGAAAGTCAACGGCGAGTTGGTGGGTACCGTCGGCAACTTCTGGTACCGCTCGCTGCTCTTCGCCTACCGCAACTACGAGGGCACGCCGGACGCCGACGTCTCCGAGGAGGTCCGCGAGCGCATCGAGGAGGCCATCGGCGACGTGCGCGAGAGCGTCAACGACTACTCCATGCGCGGGGTCGGCCAAGCCGCGACGCAACTCGCCCAGTTCGGCAACGAGTACATCCAGCGCAACGAGCCCTGGAAGCTCACCGATGAAGAGCCCGAAAAAGCTGCACAGGTCATCCGCGACTGCGTCCAGCTCGCCAAGGCCGTCGGCGTTCTCCTCGAGCCGATCACCCCCGACAAATCTCAGGCCCTCTGGGCGCAGATCGGCGAGGACGGCGACGTTGCCGACGCCCGCCTCGAGGACGCGCTCGAGGCCCCGCCGCGGAGCTTCGACGAACCGGGCGAACTCTTCGAGAAGATCGAGGACGATCGCGTCGACGAGCTGACCGAAAAGCTCGAGGAGCGCGTCGACGCGGCCGCGGACGACGGCGACGGTGAGACGGACGACGCGATCGAAACCGAAAGCGACGACTCCGACGGGGACGAACCCGGCGGTATGACGGACACCGACGACCTCGAGGCGCTGGCCGACGAGCGGATCGGCTTCGACGACTTTCAGGAACTCGACATCCGCGTGGGTCGGATCGAAACGGCCGAGGGGATCGAGGGTGCGGACGACCTCGCGCGCCTCGAGGTCGACATCGGCTTCGAGACGCGACAGATCGTCGCGGGGATCAAGCAACTCCACGACCTCGACGAGTTGCCGGGGACGAAATGCGTGTTGCTCGCGAACATGGAGAAAGCCGAACTGTTCGGCGTCGAATCCGACGGTATGATCCTCGCGGCCGGCGAGGAGGCGGACCTGCTGACGACCCACGGCGACGCCGCGATCGGCGAGAAGATCAAGTAACTCACCCGAAGACAGCGGCAACGAGCCGCTTTTTGAAGCCGTTCGATCGCCGTCCGTGTTTCGAACGTCGAGCACCGAGCGCCCCGTTTTTCTCGAGCGCTCGCGCGTCGCTCATCGCGCGAGCCCCTGTACGGCGTTCGGGAGTGTCAATTGAGCTCAAATACTACTATAACGGAGGCTATCCATTGGTACCATATGGCACAGAGTGACAGCAGCGTATGGGAGTCCGTCAGGACGAATACGCGGTCGAATTGGCTCGCACAGGTGCCGAAGACTCCCGAATCGGCGGAAGTGACGGCATTAGTAGTGATCGCACTGTCGCTCTTTTCGCTCATGGCGCTCGGGAATCTCGCCGGACTCTGGTAAGGCCCACTCGGTCGGGCAACGCCGTACTCTTCCCTTCGAGCCGAAAGCGATTGCGAATCGATTTTCTGGCGGGTAGCCGGGGAGCGTTGCGTTCGCTCTCGAGGTCGTTTCGGGAACAGGTGTTGCGAACCGCCGGGGTCGATCGGGCGACGAAGCTCGTCGCCGCGATCGACGACTCGACCGTCAACATCCAGATCGCGATCGTCAGCGGGACGGCCGCGTCCTCGGCCGAGATCCTCGTCCGCGTCGGCGACGAGGTCTACGAGTCGGTCGCGCGAGAGGCCGGCGCCGACGAGGTCATCATCCCCGAAGTCGTCAGCGGCGAGCGCGTCACTCGGTTACTCGAGCGGCCGGCGGACTGACTCGAGCGCCGGAACTCGGCGGCACCGTCGTCGACGCGACGGGCTCGGCGGCTCGCCGCCGAGAGGAGAACTCGAACGCGAGTAAGTGACCATCTTTTAGGCGATGCTGGCGGTATCGTCTGCCATGAGGAACGCGAAGATCGTCTGTACGCTGGGGCCGGCGTCGAACGATCGCGAGACGATCCGAGAGCTCGCCGCGGCCGGGATGTCCGTCGCGCGGCTGAACGCGAGCCACGGCAGTCCCGAGGATCGGGCCGCTCTGATCGATCGGGTCCGCGCGGTCGACGAGGAGCGAACGGAACCCGTCGCGATCATGCTCGACACAAAGGGCCCTGAGATTCGGACCGCGCCGCTCCCCGACGGCGAGACGGTGTCCCTCGAGACCGGAGCCGAAATTCGGTTCGTCGAGGGCGAGGAGGCGACGTCGAACGTGGTCGGGCTCTCGGTGTCGATCGACGCCGTCGAACCCGGAGACCGAATTCTGCTCGCCGATGGGCTGATCGAGACGACCGTTCTGGGCCGCGAGGAGCGGGGAGACCACGAGAGCGACGCCGTTCGCGCGCGGGTCGACACCGGCGGCGAGCTGGGCGGCCGCAAGGGGGTCAACGTCCCCGGCGTCGAACTCGATCTCGACGTCGTCACCGAGGGAGACCGGCGGGACCTCGAACTGGCCGCCGAGAAAGGGGTCGACTTCGTCGCGGCGAGTTTCGTCCGGGACGCCGACGACGTCTACGAGGTCGGCGAGGTCTTAGAGGAACAGGGTGCAGATATCCCCATCATCGCGAAGATCGAACGCGCCGGCGCGGTCGAAAACTTGGACGAGATCATCGACGCCGCCTACGGCGTGATGGTCGCGCGCGGCGACCTCGGCGTCGAGTGTCCGATGGAGGACGTGCCGATGATCCAAAAGCGGATCATCCGCAAGTGCCGCGAGGCCGGCCGACCGGTCATCACCGCGACGGAGATGCTCGACTCGATGGTCCACGCTCGACGGCCGACGCGCGCGGAGGCCTCGGACGTGGCCAACGCCGTCCTCGACGGCACCGACGCGGTCATGCTGTCGGCCGAGACGGCGGTCGGCGATCACCCCGTCGCCGTCGTCGACGCGATGGACAGCATCGTCCGCGAGGTCGAAGGCTCCGGCGAGTACGCGGAGTTGCTCGAGCAGCGCGTGCCCGCTTCGGGCGAGGCGCGGACGGACGCACTGGCACGCTCCGCGCGCTTTCTGGCGCGTGACATCGGCGCCGACGCGGTCGTCGCCGCGACGGAGTCCGGCTACACGGCGCTGAAGACGGCGAAGTACCGCCCCGGCGTGCCGGTCGTCGCATCGACGCCGAATCAGGCGGTGCGTCGCCAGCTCGCGCTGACGTGGGGGGTGACGCCGCTGTACGCGCCCGTCTCGGATCAGGGGGCCGACGCCGTCGTCGAGAAGGCGGTCCAGGCCGCACTGGACGCCGGCGTCGCCGAGAGCGGGGACACCGTCGTCGTCCTCTGTGGGATGATGACCGACCTCGAGGGGGCGAACACGACGAACATGCTGAAGGTTCACGTCGCCGCGGACGCGCTGACGACGGGACAGGTCGTCGTCGAGGGCCGAGCGACCGGGCCGGTCGTTCGCCTGTCGGACGGCGACCTCTCGGACGTGCCGGACGGGGCGATCCTCGCCCTCCCCGCGGCGTTCGACGAGGAGTTCGCGGGCGAGACGGGACGGATCGCAGGTATCGTCAACGCCGAGCGGGGAATGACCGGCTATCCGGCGCTGGTCGCGCGCGAACTGGGGATCCCGATGATCAGCGACGTCGACATCACGGAGCTACGGGACGGCGAGACGATCACCGTCGACGCCGAACGCGGCGTCGTCTACGGCGGGGATATCGGTGACCGGCCCGAACGACCCTGAACCGACTCGGTCGCCGCCGACGGTCGGACCGCGGCTTTTTGACGACCGGACCAATACGGACGAGTATGAGCGACGAATCGTCACGGAGCGGCGACCAGTGGGGTGCGTCCGGTGACGACGACTGGGGCAACCCCGACCGGCTCGACCGACCGGACGACGATCGGACGGATCGAGACGGCGATCGAACGGATCAAGACGACGGCGATGCGGGATGGGACCGGATCCCCATCGATCTCTCCGGCGGGAGCGACGACCGAAACGCCGACGAAGCCGACGCGTCCGAGGCCGACGAATACGGGCCCGAAGCGAGTTCGACGCCGATCGAGGGCGGCGATCCGGATCTCGAGAACGCGCTGTTCGTACTCCTGGGTGCGGTCGCGATGATGCTCGTCATCGTCCGACTCGTGTTGATTCTGGTCTGACGATTCCGTACCGGTGACCGATCGCCGGGGCGATGACGTTTGGCCCGGTGATCGGGGCCGCTTCTCGCTCTCCCGACCCATCCCTCTTGAAATGCGGTAAACATTTAATCGGGACAAGCCCCAACCTTCGCACATGGTCGAATCTCTCGTCGGGAATATACCGCTGTTGTTGCTGGTCGTGGGACTCGTGTTGATGGTCCTCGAGGCCCTCTCGCCGGGTGCCCATCTCATCGTCATCGGAATCGCGTTGGTCGGGGCGGGACTCGTCGGGCTTCTCTTTCCGCCCCTGGCGAACGTGCTCGTGCTAGCGGGGCTGACGCTCGCGATCGGACTCGCCGCGGCGTACGTCTACCGCGAGTTCGACTTCTACGGCGGGAAAGGGAGCGGTCGAACGACGGATTCGGACTCGCTTTCCGGGCGGACGGGGTACGTCACCGAGACCGTCACCACCCGAAGCGGCGAGGTCAAACTCGACGAGGGCGGTTTCGCCCCCTACTACAGCGCGCGGACGACCGACGGAACGATCGAGGAGGGCGAGGAGATCATCGTCCTCGATCCGGGTGGTGGAAACGTGCTCACGGTCGAATCCGTCGGCGCGATCGGCGAGGACGAGATCGATCGCGCGCTGGCACAGGAGGCGGCGTCGGACTCCGACGACGGGGCGAGCGTCGACGAGACCGGCGGCGTCGGCGACGAACCGACGGCGGAGACCGAGCCCACGGATTCCGACGAGCCGGTCTCCGAAACGGAGACCGAGCGGTCGGGGTAGACCGTGCGAACGAATCGCATATGTCGATGAAATAAGGGAACGCTTTTCTTCCCACCCCCGTAATTCCGGGACATGGTGGTACCATTGGTTCCAATGCAGACTGCCGGCGCTGTCCTGTTAGTCGTCGGTGCCCTCGTCCTCGTCGTCGTCATCGCCGCCCTACTCAGCGCGATCGAGATCGTCGACGCCTACGAGAAACGCGCCCTCACCGTCTTCGGCGAGTACCGCAAGCTACTCGAGCCGGGGATCAATTTCGTCCCGCCGTTCGTCTCGAACACGTACGCGTTCGATATGCGAACCCAGACGCTGGACGTGCCCCGACAGGAAGCGATCACGCGCGACAACTCCCCGGTGACGGCCGACGCCGTCGTCTACATCAAGGTGATGGACGCCAAGAAGGCGTTCCTGCAGGTCGACGACTACAAGCGCGCCGTCTCGAACCTCGCCCAGACGACCCTGCGGGCCGTGCTGGGTGACATGGAACTCGACGATACGCTGAACAAACGACAGGAGATCAACGCCCGCATCCGAACCGAACTCGACGAACCCACCGACGAGTGGGGGATCCGCGTCGAGTCGGTCGAGGTCCGCGAGGTCAACCCCTCGAAGGACGTCCAGCGCGCGATGGAGCAACAGACCTCCGCCGAGCGGAAACGCCGCGCGATGATCCTCGAGGCCCAGGGTGAACGCCGCAGCGCCGTCGAGAAGGCCGAAGGTGACAAACAGAGCGAGATCATCCGCGCCCAGGGTGAAAAGCAGAGTCAGATCCTGGAAGCGCAGGGTGACTCGATCTCGACCGTGTTGCGTGCACGCTCCGCCGAGTCGATGGGCGAACGCGCGATCATCGACAAGGGGATGGAGACGCTCGGCGACATCGGTCAGGGCGAGTCGACGACGTTCGTCATGCCCCAGGAACTCACCTCGCTGGTCGGCCGCTACGGCAAGCACCTCTCGGGTAGCGACGTCGAGGAGAACGGTTCGGAACTCGAGAGTCGCGAGTTCGACGACGAGACCCGCGAGCTGATCGGCCTCGACGACATCGCCGAGATCATCGGCGAGATCGACCAGGAAGCGGACATGGACGTCGAAGCGATGGAACAGGAAGCCCAGGCTATCAAGGAAGGGAAGGATCCGGCGAACATCTCCGATCCCGACGAAGTCATCGAAGAGATGGACCAGGACTTCCAGAGTCAGGCCGACGGCGGCACCGAGATGCCGGCCGACGCGGAAGACGACCCGTCGACGAACGACTGAACGACCACGACCCGCGCGCGACAGGATCGGTGCCGGATCGGTTCACGGTCAGCGTTCGGGTCGCCTCGCAACCCGTTTTGCAGTTTCGTGCCGCGACCCCTCGAGCGGCGCTCACAGGCTCGAACCGGCCTCGTGCCATCGCTCGTTTCGATCCCGGACGGTGGAGACGGCAAGCCGCCTCTACCCGCGCTTCGTCCGTCGGTTCGGCACGGGTATCGGATCCATACCCGGTACTATTCGGAGAACAAAGCGGAGCGAAACCTGTTTTACGGGCCGCGTCCTTGGGGACGGTAGGTAGGTATGACAGGATCCGATGGGGTCGACGACGATAAACGGGCGACCCTGCGCCGATTCGCCGCCCTCGGCGCCGCCTCCCCGCTGGTCGGCCGATCGGATTCAGCGGCGGCTGATACGGGTGAAAGCGACGCGCGCGACGCGATCGCGGGCTATCTCTCCACGACGCCCGGTGCGCACTTCTCGAAGATCCGCGACGACCTGCAGCTGGGAACCGGCGAGACCCAACACCACCTGCGCCGACTCGAGGAACTCGACGCCATCGAGCGCTATCGAGACGGGGACTACAAGCGGTTCGTCACCGCCGATCGATTCGACGAGTTCGAGAAAGGCGCACTCGGCTATCTCCGTCGGGAGACGCCCTGCGGGATGCTGATCGAACTCCTCTTGAACGCCGATGCCACCGCCGGCGATCTCGCCGACGCGCTCGACGTCTCGGCGCCGACGGTGAGCAAGTACGCCGGCGAACTCGAGGAGGCCGGACTCCTCTCGCGCGACGACGGCTACGCCGTCGAACGGCCGGAAACGGTGCTGGTGCTCGTCGTCGGCCACGCGGACTCCTTCGGCGACCGCGCGCGGACGCTCGCTCGAGACGCGGACCAGTACCTCGAATACCAGGGATAACGGCCGGTAACGAGTAGTTACTCGCCTTCGAGTCGACTAGTCGACCAGCGACGGCAACTCGGTCAGCGATTCGATCTCGTCGGTCGCGTTCGGCGGTCGCTCGCGCTCGCGATTGTGCGGCCGTCGGAGGAACGCGGTCTCGAGGCCGGCCGCCCGACCGGCCGTGACGTCTTTCGGGGAGTCGCCGACGTAGAACCCGTCCGTGACGTCGAGTCGATCGAGCGCGTCCTCGATGTAGTAGGGGTCGGGTTTGCGCCGCTCGTACCCCTCGAACGTCGGGTCTCGTCCGCGGACGACGTCGAAATCGAATCCGAAGTAGTCGGCGACGAACTCGGCGGTCTCCTGCCGGTTGTTGGTGACGAGGCCGATCACGATTCGCTCGCCCAACTCGCGGATCGCGTCGATATCGTCGTAGGTGCCTCGCTCTCCGGAGCGTAGTCGGTCGTGGGTACCGCTCGAGGCGTGGGATTCTTTCAGTTTCCAGAACTGCGCCGGATCGATCTCGAGCGCCGCACAGTGCGTTCGAATCCGCTCGTGGTCGTGATTCCTGAAGTCGCGACGCTGGGCCGCCGTCGGCTCGGCACCCAGTTCGGCGAGGGCGGCGTCGGCCGCGTCTGCGTACACTTGCGGATCGGTCCGGGGACCATCGAGGATGACCCCGTCCATGTCGAACAGGACGACTATCATTCATCGCCGGAAGAGGCGCCGCAGGAAAAAGAGCGTTCGGCATCGCTGCTAACTGTCGCTCGTCGTTCCTGACGATCGGTAAATTACGGGCGCACGGGGTCGAGCCGACGACGCGACGTTATATGTCGACTTTCCAGGTGGTACTCGAGGAGTAGCCCCATTTTTCGATCTCGACATCGTAGTCTCCCTCCTGGAGTGCGGTGATGTTCGAGCCGACCTCTTTCGCCGTCATACCGAGCTCTTTGCCGATGAGGCGAGATTTGAAGTACGACTTCGTCGCCGCGTTGTTCCGGAGGTACTCCAGAATCCGCTGTTGTTTGCTCGTGAGGTCGGGGGCCATTGCAGTGCTCATACACGGTCGGAAGACAGGAACGGCCTTAGGGGGTTTGGTACGTCCGGTTAACACGTTGCAGTCGTGCGCTTTTCCCCGGGAGTAAGAGAGCAATAACCGGGCGGAAAGCTTTCGTTGGTACGTCCGGTTAATACATCCCGATCCGCGACTATCGTTTGTTCGTGACGGTTTCGGGGCGCCGGGATTCGATCGAGGGTCCGAACGGAGAGCAGCGAACGCGACCGCGCGCCGGGGGCGATCGTCAGTTGTCCGCGTCGTAATACTCCGTTACGAACGGGCCGAACGAGGACGAAACTGCTTGACCGAGCGCTCGCGTCCGATCGGTCAGTCCGGCGGTGAGCGCGCCGGCGGCTCCCTCGGACTCGGCGACGCCCTCGGTCCCGAGCAGGTCGTCCATCACCGGCCCTAGCTCCGAGCCGTCCGCGACCCGTTCGGCGACGGTATCGGGGAGACGAAGCGTCGGGCCGCCGCCTCGCTCGGTTCGGTCCCCGTCGGTGACGGCACCCCACATGATCAGCGAGAGCCCCGGCGCTCCCTCCGGTCGAGCGACGCCGCCCTCGAGGCCGACCCCGTAGTCGGCGTCGGTCGCCGCGAGCGCCCGTCGGGCGCGATTCTCGGCTCCCCTGACGGTTTCCTCGATCGATCGCGGCTGCTCGCGAACCCCGGAGTCGACGGCGACGGCGGTCACGGTCGGTTCGTACCGCTCGAGCGTCCGCTCGACGGCGGTGATCTTGACCGGGTTCGTACTCCCGACTGCGAGTTCCATACCGCCCGTTCGAACGGGACGAAGTTGGAGGCTCCGCTTCGGCGTCGCGCTACATGTTCTGGAGCGATCTCACATGATCATTCGTCGAATTATCCAATTTGACGGGATTTCCGGCCGGGATTTCGAAACTATTAAACCTCGAGTGTCTGAACGTGGAAGGTAACGGATCCGTCCGGGCTTTTGCGATCGGTTCGGCCGGCCAGCAATCGCCATCGTATGACTAACGCACCATCGAACACGAGAGTACGACGTAGCGAACCCGAAACGAACGAACAAGAGACCGAAAGCGAGCAAGAGGATCTGGCCTGCCCCGAGTGTGCGGGCAACCTCGTCGTCGACGACGAACACGGCGAGACGGTCTGTGAGGACTGCGGACTGGTCGTCGAGGAGGACTCGGTCGACCGCGGCCCCGAGTGGCGGGCCTTCGACGCCGCCGAGAAGAACGAGAAGTCCCGCGTGGGCGCGCCCACGACGAACACGATGCACGACAAGGGACTCTCGACGAACATCGACTGGCGGAACAAGGACGCCTACGGGAACTCGCTTGGCTCCCGCCAGCGCGAGAAGATGCAGCGCCTGCGCAAGTGGAACGAGCGCTTTCGTACCCGCGACTCCAAGGAGCGCAACCTGAAACAGGCACTCGGCGAGATCGACCGAATGGCCTCCGCCCTCGGTCTCCCGACGAACGTCCGCGAGACCGCCAGCGTCATCTACCGCCGCGCGCTCGACGAGGACCTCCTTCCCGGCCGATCGATCGAAGGCGTCTCGACGGCCTGCGTCTACGCCGCCGCCCGCCAGGCCGGCGTCCCTCGCAGCCTCGACGAGATCGCGGACGTCTCCCGCGTCGAGAAAAACGAGATCGCGCGCACCTACCGCTACGTGGTCCGCGAACTGGGCCTCGAGGTCCAGCCCGCCGACCCCGAGAGCTACGTCCCCCGCTTCGCCTCGGGGCTCGAGCTCTCCGACGAGGCCGAGCACCGCGCGCGCTCGCTGCTCCAGAACGCCAAGGAGAAGGGCGTCCACAGCGGCAAGTCGCCGGTCGGCCTCGCGGCCGCCGCGGTCTACGCCGCCGCGCTCTTGACCAACGAGAAGACCACACAGGCTGCCGTCAGCGACGTCGCCGACATCTCCGAAGTGACGATTCGAAACCGGTACCACGAGCTCCTCGAGGCCGAGGAGACCATCGGGATGGCCTGACGCGGGCGACGCGCGCCGAACTCGCCGAAACGACACCGTTTTTGTCGTTCTCGCTCCCACTGGGTAGCAATGACGCTGACCTTCGACTCGTTCGTCCTCGCGGCCGCGACGGCGGATCTCGCCGACGAGCCCGCGGCCCGCGAGCACGCGAACGCGATCGAATTTCGAATGGACTTCGCCGACGAGCCGCTGGCCGCGCTCGAGGCGTACGACGGCGAGTTGCCGATCCTCGCGACGAACCGGGCCGATTGGGAAGGCGGGGAGGCGAGCGACGAAGGACGACTCGAGGCGCTCGCCGAGGCGACCGCGTTCGACGCCGTCGCGGCGATCGACGTCGAGCTCGCGTCGATTCTCGAGGGAGCGGCCGACGCGGTGCGCGAGACGGCCCGCGACCGCGACGTCTCGATCGTCGCCTCGACTCACGACTTCGAGGGGACGCCGCCCCGCAAGGAGATGGTGCGAACGCTGACCGAGGCGGGCAAGTACGCCGACGTGGCGAAGCTGGCGGTGACCGCGGAGTCGAAGGCGGACACGCTCGCCGTGCTGTCGGCGACCGAGCAACTGACTTCGCATGGGGATACCGTTGCGACGATGGCGATGGGGGAGGCCGGGAGTCACACTCGAGCGGTGGCTCCGGTGTACGGCTCGAAAATCGGGTACGCGCCCGTGGATCCCGCGGCGGCGACCGCACCGGGCCAGTACGACCTCGAGACCCTTTCACAGTTAATTGACGAACTTTCCTAAATTCGATTCTACTGCCCTGGAAGATCGCGACCCGAGACGTTTGATTTCGACGTGAAAATGAGTTCACTCGGGAACCGAACGTACGGCACCCCGTTGATTCACCCGTATTTCACGGGAATACCGCGAACGAACTGATCGAGCGCCACCGAAATACCAATCCACGACGCGATTCGATCGTGACGGTTCGGTGATGAGACGGACGGTCGGGGACGACTGGATCAGTCGCCGGCAGCCGTCGAACTCGATGCCGTCTCACGGCCGGTGAAAAATAGTACCGGCTCTTAGCCGTTAGTTGCCCGCGGACGCGTCCGCCACCACGTTGATCGTGTCGGGTAGGTCCCCGTAGGAGTTATCTTGAAGCAAGATAACCACATTGACGTACACCCTCTCACCGACGCCGAGTGCGTAGGCATTGCCACTTCCTTCGATCGAGGTGGAGAAATTCGATTGTTCATCCGTCTCTGTCCCATAGAATTCGACAGCATCGTTCGAGTCGTTATCGTTTATCCAGACGCCGACCGACTGTGATCCCTGGTTTCTGATGCTGAACACCCCGGTAAACGAGTAGTCCGAATTCTCGTTGATGCCGTCTCCGCCCACTTGTGCAGTGTCATCGAATGTGAGTGCCAACTGCTTCCCCGTCCCATCAGCGTATGCACTCGTATCCTCGAGCGCGAGGAACGCATCGGCGTCATCAACGACGTCAACGCTCATATTGCGCTCGACGTTAGCGAAATTGAACGCGCCTGAACCGACGAGCGCGCTGGCTCCGATTGCTGTACTCCCTGCACCGATCATGAATTTACGTCGTTCCATAGTCATCACCACTCCACGCACGTTCGGATCTCCGGTTCGTCGTTGCCCGACAGCGTCGCGTCGTATCCGAACGCATGCATTCCCCCCATGCCCGTCCCACCCCTTGTGTATACACTGACAGGAGATTCGACACGCGAGCCCTGCAGTCCGGTTTCTGCACTCACTACTCCGCGTAACCGCTTCCCACACCGACCGCAGCGAGACCACGAAAGTCGTTCATCGGTCCGTTTCTGTACGTCCAATCTATTCTCGAGAGAGGACTGACCGACCTCCGACGGCACTGTCTACGGGGGCTGCCCGTCGCGCCTCGAGCGCAACCACGAACGTGCGACGAACGGAGAATGACACTGCACAGCTTCTGCTTTCGAACACTCTCAGGGCCGAGGCTTTTGCTATCCGACCGTAACGATTCGCACGAATCGTCGCGAATTGACTCGAAAACGCACGTAATCGACGACCTACAGATCGCCGCGAGGCGACCGAAATCGTCGATACCTCAGGAGTCTGCGTCGTCGGCCCCGCCTTCGAGCCCGGAATCGCCCGCACCTAACTCGTCGGCGACGGCGTTCTCCGCTTCGGGTCGCTCCTCGAAGTGATCGACACCGGAGTCGTCACTCGAGTCCTCCTCGAACCGGTTCGGTTCGTACGCGTACAACGAATGCCCGTCGACGACGTAGTAGCCGCCCGCCGACTCGTCCTCGAGCACGCGCCGATCGCAGTCGATCGCGATGTCCACCAGGTCCTCGAGCGTCGACACTTCGATCCGCGAGCGCTGGCGGACCTCGTCGGGGAGCGATCCCCGGGAGATCCAGTCGTCGAACTCCTCGCGTTCGTATTCGGTGCGGAGTCGCTCGAGTTCGGCGTCGGAGGGTGCGAGCGTCCCTCTGGTCCGGGCGGTTACGAGTGCACCGAGGCCACAGACCGACGCGAGCAGGAGAAGGACGGAGCCGATCGGACCGACGAACCCGGCCGAACTCGGGGACGTGACCCCGTCGGTCCGCTCCTGTGCGTGCCGATCCGCCGTCGGCGCATCGACGGCGTACGTGGACCCGTCGGGTGCGATCGCGAGTTCGTACCGCTCGGTCCGCTCGACGGGGTCGCCGTCGATCGTCCCCTGGATCGTCACGGTCGCGACGACGGTCGTCTCGACCGACCCCGGCGAGCCGCCGAGACTCTCCTCGATCCGTTCGCTCTCGTTGACCGCCGCGGGGACGTCGACCGCGAACGTAGTCGTCATCTCCTCGCCGGGCTCGAGGTCCTCGGCCGTCGTCTCCGCGATCGTATCGTTCACCGTCCAGTACTCCCGCTCGTCGTCGGCGGATCGTATCACCCGCTCGAGTTCGACGTCGGCGGTCACGTCGCCGGCGTCGGCGTCGTATCGGTGAGTGAACGTCCCCTCGAGTTCGGGCGTGATCTCGGTGAAATAGACCGATCGGTCCGAGAGCTGCGTGCCGACCGGGAACACCTCGTTTTCGGCTCGCACGTCCGCGCTGTGTTCGAAACCGCCGGTCGTCGACCACGCCTCGCCCGTCTCTCGGTCAGTCTGCTCGGCGGGGCTGGCGACTGACGCGTACGCCCCCCAGACGCCGACGAGCGCCAGCGCGAGCAGGACGATGACGACGAGGACGTACCACTCGTCGAGTGCGGCTCGCGCCCGAACGAGTAATCGATCGTCGTTCACTATCCATCCCTCCGCGTAATCCCGTATCTCGTGTCCATATTTGTCACCTCAGAACCCCCTCTGGCGAATCCGACCGCCGCCGCGATCGGGTTCGAATCGTCCCGGTCCCTGCGAGTAACGCGAGCGGGAGCACGACGAGTCCCGTGACGACGGTCGCCGTACCGGTCATCGCTACCCAGGGATGAACGGCGTGAAGTTGTGCGATAACCGGCGGCGGAAGCACCGCGAAGTACCGCCGCTCCGTGTACGAGCGCAGGTAGTATCCCGTCTCCGGCGGTGCCGTGAGCGCGAGCGTCGCGTCGGCGCTCTCACCCCGAGCGAGCACTCGCGGCTCCTCCTCGATGTCTATCCCGTCGCTGGCCGGTTCCGCGATACTCACGATCGGGAGTACGCCGCCGTTTCGCAGTTCGGTGGCGTGCGTTTTCGTTTCGCCGGCGGGGACTACGTCGGGACGATCCGATTCGAACTCCGCGCTCACGACACCGATCTCGACCGAACCGGACATCGCGACCGTGGTCGCCAGCGCGACCACGAAGACGAGCGCACCCATCCCGATGACGAACCGCCGAGCGTCGAACGCGTCTTTGCGCGTGCGCGCTCGAGAGCGCACGCGATCGGGGGTTCCCCGACCGTCGAGCGCAACCGACAGGACGGTCACGACCAGCCCGAAGCCGAGCAAAAGGTGCGAGAAGCCCCGACCGCCGGCCAACGCTCGGATCCCGAGCGTCGACGCGAGCCACCACTGGGCCGACTCGAGCCCGTTCTGGACCGCCATCGCGGCCGTTCCGAGGTGTGGAATCGTTACGACCTCGCCGTTGACCTGCAGCGCTTTCGCGGCGATTTGGCCGTCAGTGACGTGGGGTTCCCCGCTGTCCTGATCGGCGAACGGGTTCGCGTCCCCGCGCGTCACGTAACCGTGTTCCGTCTCTTCGACCACCCGGTGCGTCGTCAGGCCGCCGTCCTCGATCTCTCGCGCGTCGTAGACGACGACGTCTCCCCGTTCGACCGGGCCGGCGACGGCGGCCGGAACGGCGACGAAGCCGTCGCCGGCGTCGATCGTCGGCTCCATGCTCCCGGTCTCGACGTAGCCGAGGCCGATCGGAACGCCGAGAACGTGACCGGCCACGAGCAGGCCGACGAGGGCGACGATACCGATAGCCGCCGCTCGCCGAAGCATCGTTCCGCTGCCTCCTCCCGTTCGTGACATGCTGTTACTCCGAACCGGCGCGATGACGTATCGGCGAGACACGTCGCCGCGCGCCGTTTCACCGGACAGGATCGTTCGGTTTTGCTATGGGCCGACTTCCGGCACTGCTGATGATGCCTGTCGCCGAAACTCCGTTCGGTAGGGAATTCGTTCGCCTCATCGGACGTGGTCGAGGCGCTCCGGTATATTGTTCATTTCATTTATACATACTCGAATGTTGCTAGTGGAAATGTCTATAGGATCGCTAGACTGGAGGGTGATTACTGAAAACAGGTCTATTTTCTCTAGTTTACAACTAACTAACATGGAAATCGGTGACCGAGTCGATGGGGATGCAGGGGTGACCGACCTATCAGTAGGAGACGATTCACGGAGAGGGGAACTGACGCGTGACGAAATATTCACGATGCTAAGTAACCGCCGACGCCGGTGGGTACTCCACTACCTCAAGCGGACCGACGAGAAGCGAGTCGACCTGCGGACGCTCGTCGATTCGATCTCGGCGAAAGAGTACGGTATCCCGGCCGACGAGCTGCCCTGGAAGAAGCGAAAGCGAGTCTACACCGCACTCCGGCAGTCACACCTGCCGAAACTCGACGACGTCGGAGCGATCGAGTACGATCAGTCGCGAGGCGTCATCGAACTGACCGACGAAGCGGCCGAGCTTCAGATGTACCTCGAGTACGTTCCGTCGGAAGATATTCCCTGGAGCCACGTGTATCTGGGGCTGACGGCCGTCGGAGTCGCAGTGAGCGCGCTCGCCCAGTACGCGATCTTTCCGTTCGTCGAACTGGGCGGGACGGTACTCGCCGCGATATTCGTCGCGATGTTCGGTTTCACCGCGATCGTGCACACGAGCTACGATCACCGAAACCGAGTCGGGACGGGTGATCCGCCGCGATGACCTCCCGAATCGGTCTCGCGATAGTCGCCATCGCAGTGATCTCGCTCGTCGTCTCGAGCGGTGGCGTGAGTTCGGTCGCGATGGAGCGGTCGATCGAAGTGACGATCGCCGCCGACGAGTCGGAGCAACTCGTCGCCTTCGACGCGCGCTCGAGCGGCGAGAACGAGACGACGATCGACGTGACGAACCGAGCCGACAGCGAACTGACGATCGCGGTCGTCGACGAATCGACGGTCGACGATCTGGGACCGAACACGAGTGTCAACCTGCGCAGTGCGTCGGTCGAACCCGGATCGAAGGCATCGATCGAAGTTACCGGCGTCCCCTGCGGGAGCGTCGGGCCGTCGGAGAGAGTGCCGATCGAGATACGTGCCACGACCGGGTCGACGACGATCGAGACGACCGTCGACGCCGCCGTCGCGTGCGACGAATCGGCCGGGTGACCCTCGTTTTCGCGATTCCGTGGCGTCGCTTCGATCGAGAGTAATCGAAATCGGAATGTTAAGGGCAGGGGTCCCCTACCATCCCCACGTACAATGACATGGCTCCGCGCGATCCTCGCCGCCGGCCTCTCGGTGATCATGCCCGGCGCAGGCCACGTCCTCGTTCGCGATTGGCTTCGCGCCGCCGCCTTTGCCGGTCTCTTCTTCACGGCGAGCGCGCTCTTTCTCCCGATCGACCAGCTCACGGCGGCCGGACCGATGACGAGCGTCGACCAGGCCCTCGAGCAGGCGACCGTCATGGCCGAGAACACCGATCCCATGGCTCAGTTCCTCCTCTCGTTTATCGCCCTGTTCGCCGCGATCGATGCGACCTTTCGCGCGCTCGGCTACTCCTCCGGCGGGGAGACCGGGGCGGACGGACCGACCTGTCCGGAGTGCGGGAAAGAGATCGACGAGGACCTCGAGTTCTGCCACTGGTGTACGACGCGACTCGAGCCCGTCGAGCCGGAAGCGGAGACGAACGACGTCTGAGACGGCTCGCTGTCCCGCCGTATCGGCACACCCGCCTGGCGGGTGGCGGATGCGCCGGGACCGATGGAGCGTCGTCCGTCTGAGACTGGTAGAAACGGGGTTTCGGCGTTACTTCTCGATGATGCTCTCTTCGACGGCCTCGCCGAAGTGCCGGGCCGTGTCCTCGGCGTACAGCAGGATCTCGTCGCCGGCCTCGAGGTCGGTCACCGCCGTTCGCCCCTCAGCGGTGGCGACCTTGATCGTCTCGGCGTTTTGAAGCAGGGTTTCGACGCGGTCGCCGCTCTCGGTCTCGAGGGCGATCCGGAACATGGGTCGCTGCTCGATCTTGGCCCGGCCGACGATTGCCTCGCGGGTGTTGCCGGCGAGGTCGACGACCTGTACCTCGTCGCCGCTCTGGAGTTCGGAGAGGTACTTCGTGCCGCCGTCGGGCGTACGGACGTAGGCGTGGACCGCACCCGCGTTGACCCGGAACGGGCGGGAGGCGACGTAGGGCGATTCGGCGGTCTCGGCGTGGACGAAGACGAGCCCGCGGCTCATCGAGCCCACGAGCATCCCCTCGTCGTGCTCGAGCAGGGTGCCGGTGTCGACGCAGACTCGATCCGCGCTGCCGGCCCGCTCGATGTCGATCACTTCCGCGTACTCGAGGTCGAGGCTCTCCCGCTCGGCCTCGTCGCGGACCTCGACCGTCCGTCGGATCTCGTCCGGGTCGTCCGAGTCGAGCAAGACGGCGTCGGAGCCGATCTCGAGGGTTTCGAAGGCCGTCTTCGCCTCCTCGGCGGTGGTGACGCCCGCCACGAGGTCGGTCTCCTCGCCGATGCGGGCGATCAGGTTCTCGAGCGGGATGATCGTCCAGTCCTCGCCGACGACGATGGTGTGGTCGGCCTCCGCGGCGGCGGTTTCGGCGAAGCGCTCGTACTCCTTGCCCAGGATGCGGACGTACGCGCCCCGATCGAAATCGCCCTTGCGCCGCAGCGTGGAGAGATCCGCCGAGCCGGAGAAGTCCTCGGGGAGGTCGATGGTCGCGTCGCCCTCGCCGTCCTTGCCGACGACCATCGCGTCCGCCTGCGCGGCCGGTACGGCGTCGTCGCTTTCGTCGTCCGCTTCGGCGTCGTCGATATCGTCGACCAGCGTTACGTCGCCGTCGGTCCGAAACGCCGCGACGTTGATGTCGCCGAGTTCGCGAACGCGCGCGACGTCGTCTTCGTCGACCAGTACCCAGTCCGCGCCCGCCTCGAGCGCCGCGGTGATCCGCGCTCGGCGGTCGTCCCAGTCGCCGACGGTGTCGTCGGCTTTTATCCAGACAGATCGCGTCATGAATCGTCCCTCGAAGGGAATCGGCTTGAACGTGGCGGATCAGGCAGGGGGATGGACCGACCGGCAGCCGTCGACGGGAGCGGCCGTGCCGCACCCTCCGCGTCGGTGGCCCGTCATCGCAGTCACTGCGACCACAATTGTAACGACACTCATGACAGTTTCGATAGTAACGATAGTAGCGATACTTTCTCAGAAGTCGATAATACCCGTCCGGCCGAGCGTTCAGTCATGGGTCAGCGCCACCTCGAGACGGACGTCGAACTGACGATCGACCGTGCCGCCCGCCGGCTCGAGGTGGAGTCCGCGGCCGACGTCGCTCGAGCGGCGTTCGAGCACGCGGGCGAGATGGCGACGCTCGAGCACGGCCGACCAGCCGCCGTGCTGGGTGCCGTCCGACTCGCGTGTCGCCGCACCGGCGTCGGCGAACCCGACCGCGAGCGGGTCGCGGAGACGTTCGACGTCGATCCCGCTCGAGTCGTCGCGGCCGACGAACTGCTGGCACGGTACCTGTGCCCGCCCGCCGATGCCGACGAGATCCGGTCGCTGCGCCGGACGCTCGTCGTGGCGCAGGAAGTGCTGGCCGCGGTCGAGCGCGGTCGCAACGCTGGCCCCGAGCTACCGGGCTCGCGCCTCGCTGACGCCGCGCCCTTCCTGCTCGCGCGAGCGAGCAGCCACCTCGATCCCCGCACCGACCGCGAGGTCCCGGGGCTCGATGCGGCCGCCCTTCGCGATCATATCGAACGGCTCGAGGCCGACCTCGAGCACGCCAGATTAGGCACGAGACTGTACGTGCTGGTCCACCGCGAAGACTGAGCCGTCGTCTTCGCATCCCGTTCGTACTCCACCCTCGGCCTGACCGGCTCCCCCGCTGGCGCTCCCTCCGCTGGCACTCCTCCCCGTTGCCGTCTCTTATCGCTGCTCGCCGGCGTCGTCCATGAGCTTGTGACGGAACGCCCGGTAGGCGTTCTCGCCCCGCTCGGTCAGTTCGACTACGCGCCGGCGACCGACCGACTCGATCGTGACGTAGCCGTCCTCGGCGAGCGGCTCGAGGACGTGGGTATCCAACACCCGAAACGCGCCTTTGTCCTCGCCGGTACGCTCGTCGGGCGAGCGGCGATCGGCCATGAAGGAGAGTTCGTGATCCCGGGCGTACTCGATGAGGTCTTTCTTTTTCGGCGGTGCCGTCCGATCGTCGTGGTACCCGTCCCACGCGGCGGGGTCGGCGAGAAACTCCATGATCGCGACCTGATCGCGCGTCGGTGACTCGATCGGGTAGGTCGGCACCTGCTCCATCTCGTCGATCCCGAACGAGGCGGGTTCGACCGTCCCGTCGTGTGCGTACTCCGACGGCTCGACGTAGTAGGCGTGTGCGTCGGTC
Source organism: Natrinema sp. LJW11 (assembly GCF_056135975.1). Taxonomy (NCBI): domain Archaea; kingdom Methanobacteriati; phylum Methanobacteriota; class Halobacteria; order Halobacteriales; family Natrialbaceae; genus Natrinema; species Natrinema sp. LJW11. Next base: position 218,865 of record NZ_JBWBDM010000008.1, read on the forward strand.
GAAACGTCCATGCACGCGATCGTCGCGCCGATCGCGGGAATCGTCCCGGCTCCGGAGACGTTGACGTACACCTGATCGGCGGCGTGGACGTCCGCGATCGTCGTCACGTCGCCGAGCACGGCGTAGACATCCGTCAGATCACACTCCCACGTCCGGACCTCCGGGACGACCGTCTCGAGTTCGGCGCGCAACTCGTCGTGATAGTCCGCGGCCGCGTTCCGCGCGGCGGTTCCATCGTCGCCCTCGCTCGTTCGTTCAGTACCCGTTCCCTCGTCGTCCGCGCCGTCCTCGAGCAGGTAGACCAGATCGGCCCGCTGGGTCCGGATCGGTTCGAGGATCCGATCGAACTCGTAGCCCAGCGGCACGACGTGCACTCGCTTGACGACCTCCATACACCACACGGCGTGTCAGCAAAAATAACTGCTGCGAAATCGGCGGTGGGACTCGAGTCGAACCCACTCCGATCAACCGGCGGGTTTCCGCCGCCCGATCGAACCACCAGTCGGGTGGGAATGAAAGGGGCGACAGGGTTCGAGGTGCGAGACGAAGGAAGCACTGGAGCGAACGGAGTGAGCGAAGGGCGTGGTTCGAAAGGCGCGGAGCGCCTTTCGTCATCACGAGAGAGCAAAGCTCTCTCGAACGACAGCGAGTCGCAGCCCTCGAACCCTGTCGGGGCTTTCAGGCTGTTACTGTCAGCGGTACCGTTCTCCCAAGTTCGTTTACAAGGTCGGCGAAACGTTGAGAACGCCCCCGCTCATAGAACAGAGCAGATGGCCGCCTACGACGCGATCTGTTTCGATCTCGATTCCACCCTCTGCGAGCCGACCCGGGACGCCGCGACCGTCCTCGAGTCGACGTTCGAGCGCGCCGGCTACGAGCAGTTCTGTACGCCCGCGGATCTCCGGGCCGCGGTGCCCGAGTTGCCGACCGCCGAGACGGACCGGGAGTTCTACGAGCACCTCTTTACCGAAGTCGCGGGGCGCGCCGGCGTCGATTCCGGTATCGCCCCGACGCTCGCCGCGGCGCACCTCGAGGTGCAGGATCCGACCGCCGTCGAGTTCCGGCCCGGCGCGGAAGCCGCGCTCGAGCGCGCCCGCGAGCTGGGACGGGTCGGCCTCATCACGAACGGCGGGCGACCGACGCAGACGCGGAAACTCGAGGCGCTCGGCATCGAAGACGCCTTCGACGTCCAGGTGTTCACGGAGCCGAGCGCGGGCATTCTCCCGAAGCCGAACGCGGCCCCCTTCGAACGCGCGCTCGACGAACTCGCGGTCACAGCCGACGCGTCGATCCACGTCGGCGACTCGCTCCACGCCGATATCGCGGGTGCCAACGCGATGGGACTCGATTCGGCCTGGCTGGATACCGGCCGCGACGACGCGCCCGGCGAGCACGTGCCGACCTACGAACTCGCGTCGCTCGAGGCGTTCGAGACGATCGTCTAGAGGTGCGGATGCGATCGCTGCGCTATTCGTCCGGCAGGAGGTCCGTGTGTACCAGCGCGCGGTACTGGGTATCGGTGCCCTCCTCGAGTCGCTTGAGCAGCGCCGCCGCGTCCGGGAAGGTCTCGGGGAGTTCGAACGGATCGCTGTCGTCCTCGTCGCGTTGCTTACAGAACTTGACGAACGCCAGCAGATTCTCGTAGGCACCGATTCGGGCGTAAACGACCCCGATATCCCGCTCGATCGCTTCGGTCCAGGTTTCGATCATCGGCTCGATCGCCTCGCGGGGCCGGCTCATCCGGTCGGCCAGTTCGTCGGCGTCGATGCCACCCTCACCGACCAGTCCGTCGAAGACGGACTGCAGGTCGCCGCTCGCGTCCGCCAGCGGCGGTGCGTCCGCTTCGGCCGCGAGCAACTCGGTGAACGCCGCCACCTCCTCTCGACGGACCGCGACGGGGTAGACGAAGTCGTGCGTCTCCTTCGGGAGCGCGTAGGACTTCCCTTCGACGCCCTGTTCGCCGGGTTCGGTCTTGCCCAGCATCAACTCGAGTATTCCCATACCCGAAACAGGTCGTGTGAGGCGAATAAGTGTTCCGCGGTCGACTGGGTGTTCTTGTCATCGGTTACCTCAGTTCGCTCTTTCTCCTCAATACCCTGAAAGCCCCTTCCCAGGTCCACTCCCAGGACTCGCTGTGCTCCTCGGCTCACTCCGTTCGCCTGCGGTGCTTGTGTCGTCCGGGTTCGTCGACCCGGGAAGCCCCTTTCATTCCCGCCCAGCTGTGGTTAGCTACGGATGCTGTCGCGTAATTCGAGTCTGAAATAGGCGCACTCCGCCGCACTACCACTCGTCGCCGAGCGCCGCTTTCGCGCCGCCGTAGCCGCTCGCGGTCGTCCACGTTCGGCCGCTTTCCGCGTGTTCGACCTCGAGGGGACCGCTGCAGGCCCCGCACCGATACTGCTCGGGCGACTTCACCGGCTTCGACGCGCGGTGGCGTTTCGCGTGCCAGTCGCAACTTGGCGTGAGACACCGGAGGACGTACCGCGGCTCCGCGAACGCATCGCAGTAGCGGGGAGCCTCGAGCGCCGCGGCCCGCTCGCGAAACCGCGATCCGTGTCCGGACTCGCCGAATTGCTGGAACTCCCAGGCGTGGACGAGTTCGTGGCGGACGATTTCGGCGAACGCGGGCCACTCGTAGGCCTCGTAGGCCTTCCGAGCGAGGACGATCGTCGCCACCTCGCGGTCGGCGTGCCAGCGACACGCCCCCGCCCTGCGGCGCGCTCGCGCAGACACGTCCCACTCGAGGTCCCCGAGATCGACCGCCAGCTCGTACTCGTCGACCACCTCGCGGGCGTGAATCCGCGCACGAGCGACGATCTCGTCCGCGAGCGTGTACTCCTCGCCGTCGGTCACAGGCTCGAGAAGGAAGACCGCCGCCGAAATTCTTCCGATTAGGTAACTCGCGTGTGAGAAATCGCGAGACGCTGCGCGGCGAGTTAATAACTCGATCCGATACTTTTGTTATGGTTACCATAGAGAACGCCGTTTAATAGCAGCCGAATTAATAGGACCGAACCGATGAGTTCGACCTACGATGAGTTACAACGAGTCGGCGCACAACCACGACGACTCGCACGACGGCCACGATCACGACGACTCGCACGACGGCCACGATCACGGTGACCACAGTCACGGCGGCCATAGCCACGGCGGCGGGTCGACGAGCAGCCGCAAGCTCGCCGCCGTCTCGCTGATCAACGTCGTCGGTTTCGTCGTCGAACTCGCGGGCGGACTCGCTTTCGGCTCGGTCGCGCTCATCAGCGACGCCGTCCACATGCTGTTCGACGCCCTCGCGTACGTGATGGCCTTCGCCGCCGCCCACGTCGCCGAACGATACGGCGAGGGCGACCGCTGGTCGTACGGCCTCCACCGCCTCGAGCCGTTCGCCGCCTTTCTCAACGGACTGCTCCTCCTGCCGATGGTCGGCTTCATCCTCTGGGAGTCCTATCAGCGGTTCTTGGAGCCCGTCGCCATCGGTGCCGGGCCGACGATCGTAATCGCGATAGGCGGCCTGCTGGTCAACCTCGGCTCGGTCTCCGTCCTCCACGGCGACGCGATGAGCCTCAACGAGAAGGGCGCGTTCTACCACCTGCTGGGCGACGCGGGCGGCTCGGTCGCCGTCATCGTCTCCGTCGTCGCAATCGAGGTGACCGGGTTCACTGTCATCGATCCGATCACCGCGGCGCTCATCGCCGCCGTGGTCGCCTGGTCGGCGATCGCCGTGTTGCGGGGCAGCAGCGAGATCTTCTTCCTCAAGACGCCACTCGAGAGCGACGACATCCGAGCCCACATTCGCGAGATAGCGGGCGTCACTCGCGTCGACGACTTCCACGCCTGGCAGATCTGCAGCCAGATCACGGTCGCGACGGTCCACGTCGAAACGGACGTCGAGTTGATGACGGACGCCGAGGCGGTCGTCGGCCGCGTTCACGACGAGCTCGCCCGTCACGGCGTCGATCACGCCACGGTCGAGCTATCGCCCAGCTACGCCGACCGCGACGTCCACCTCGATACGCACTGCCACTGAGCGACCCAACGGCTGTGGGCGCTGAGAGACGACTCGTTGCAGAAAACGCGGCGACCCTCAGATCTCGAGCGCCAGGCCCGCTTCGGCGAGCGCCTCGTCGGTCGAGAGATCGTCGTGGACGACGCCGGCGACCGCCCGCGCGATCGCCTCGGGGTCCTCGTGCTGGAAGATCGACCGGCCCATCGAGACGCCGGCGCCGCCGGCGTCCATCACGCCGCGAACCATCTCGATCGTCTGGCGGTCGGATCCCTTCGAGCCGCCGGCGATGACCACCGGAAGCCGGGTCGACTCGATGACGTGCTGGAAGCTCTCGGCGTCGCCGCTGTAGCCCGTTTTGACGATATCGGCGCCCAGTTCTTCGGCGAGGCGGACCGCGTGACCCAGCGCCTCGGGGTCTTCGGGATCGACGCCGGGTCCGCGGGCGTAGGCCATCGCGAGTACCGGTATTCCGAACCGATCGGCCGTCTCGGTTACCTCCGAGAGCTCGCTGAGCTGATCGGGTTCGTGTTCCGAGCCGACGTTGATGTGGAAGGAGACGGCGTCGGCACCGACCCGGATCGCTTCCTCGACGGTTCCCGTCGGTCGCTTGTCTTCCTCGTCGGGCCCGATCGTCGTCGAGCCGTTGAGGTGGACGATGTAGCCCCGTCCGTTCTTGTTGTCGTGAACGCGCGGTGCGATCCCCTTCTGCGTGAGGACGGCGTCCGCCCCGCCGCTGGTCACGCCGTCGATGGTCGATTCGATGTCTTTCAGTCCCTGGACGGCACCCATTGTGATGCCGTGGTCCATTGGGACGATCACGTACGATCCGTCCGTCCCGATTCGCTCGAGTCGTGCGTCAGTTCCGGTGGTCATTGCGGGAGTGTAGCAAGCTTGCAGTTATGGCTGTTCTGGTTCCGGTGCATTTTCCGCGTCCGCATCGATCGCGTCGCCCTCGGCCCCGCGGCGCGCGCCGCGTTCGAGTTCGCGGGCTTTCGCCTCGAGCGCGTCGACCGCCTCCTCGGGCGTCTCGCTCGAGGCTATTATGTCGACGAGCGCGCTGCCGACGATGACGCCGTCCGCTCCCGCCTCGATGATTTCGGCGGCGTGATCGCCCTCGCTGACGCCGAAGCCGACCGCCTTTGGTACGTCGTACTCGGACAGCCGTGCGAGGCTGTCGTGGGTCGCACTCGAGACGTTCGCGCGCGCGCCGGTCGTCCCGAGGCGGGCCTGGACGTAGGCGAAGCCCGAGACCTGCGACATGATTGTATCGAGGCGCTCGCCCTCGGTCGTCGGGGCGATGATGAAGACGAGATCGAGCCCGTTGTCGTCGCAGGCCTCGCGAAGCGGGTCGGCCTCCTCGGCGGGCAGATCGGGAACGATGATCCCTGAGAGGCCCGCGTCGGCGGCCCGCTCCACGAACGGCCGAACATCGGGCTCGTCTCCGAACTGGAGAATCATGTTGTAGTACGTCATCACCAGCAGCGGCGCCTCGGTCTCGAGGTCGTCGACTAACTCGAAGAACCCCGCGGGGGTCGTGCCGGCCTCGAGCGCGCGGTTGATCGCGGCCTGGATCGTCGATCCCTCGGCGATCGGCTCCGAGAAGGGGAGGCCGAGTTCGATCAGATCCGAGCCGCCGCGGTCGAGCGCCTCGACGTACGCCTTCGTGTCCTCGAGCGACGGATCGCCCGCGGTGATGTAGGTGATCAGCGCGGGGTGGTCCTCGCGGATGGCGGCTTCGACGTCGCTGTCGTACTGTGAATTGCCGCTCATCCGTCGAACACCTCCACGTCCGGCGCGGCCTCGAGATCGCGCTTTTCGGTCTCCTCGAGCACGGTTTCGAGATCCTTGTCGCCGCGGCCGGAGACGTTGACGACGACGATGTCGCCGAGGTCTTCGTGGGCCTCCTCTAAGTACCCGAGCGCGTGACTCGACTCGAGCGCCGGAATGATCCCCTCGAGTCGCGAGAGCCGGTGGAAGCCGTTGAGCGCGTCCTCGTCGTCGACGCTCGCGGGCGTCACGCGGCCCGTCGCCACGAGATGCGAGAGCTCGGGACCGACGCCGGCGTAGTCGAGCCCCGCGCTGACGCTGTGGGACTCCATGATCTGGCCGTCCCCGCTCTGGAGGAGTTTCGTCATCGCGCCGTGGAGGACGCCGTCGGTACCCGTCGAGAGCGTCGCGGAGTTGGGCGCGACGCCGTCGTCCTCGTCTATCTCGAGGCTCGAGCCCCCGGCCTCGACGGCGTAGAGGTCGACGTCTTCATCGGGAACGAACGCGTGAAAGGTTCCCATCGTGTTCGAGCCGCCGCCGGCGCAGGCGACGACGCTGTCGGGCAGCCGTCCGGCTTTCTCCCGAATCTGTTTCCGAGCCTCGTCGCCGATCACCGACTGGAAATCCCGGACCATCTGCGGGAACGGGTGCGGGCCGACGACCGAGCCGATCACGTAGTGGGTCCGCTCGACGGTAGTCGCCCAGTCGCGCATCGTTTCGTTGATCGCCTCCTTCAGGGTCCCGCTGCCGGCCTCGACCGGATTCACCTCGGCCCCGTTCATCCGCATCCGGTAGACGTTGGGGCGCTGGCGGTTGACGTCCGTCCGACCCATGTAGATCTCACAGGGCATGTCCAGGTGGGCCGCGGCCATCGCCGTCGCGGTGCCGTGTTGGCCCGCGCCGGTCTCGGCGATGATCCGCTCTTTACCCATGTACTTGGCCAAGAGGACTTGTCCGAGCGCGTTATTGAGCTTGTGCGCGCCGCCGTGGACGAGATCCTCCCGTTTGAGGTAGACCTCGCGATCGTAGCGCTCGCTCAGCCGATCCGCGCGCTGGAGCGGCGTCGGCCGGCCGCCGAAGTCGCGCATCCGCTCGCGGAACTCGTCCATGAAGCCGTCCTCGTTCTCGAGGACGTATCGCTCGTAGGCGTCCTCGAGTTCCTGGAGGGCCGGCATCAGCGCCTCGGGGACGTACTGGCCGCCGTAGTCGCCGAACGTGCCAGCGTGGCCTGATTCACTCTCGCCGTCGCGCTCGCGTTCCGTGCTCATATCTGGGTGTCTCCGTCGTGTTCGCTCATGTCTGGTCCGTCTCCGTCCTCGAGTTCGCTGACTTCGTCGTCTCCGTCGATTCCGCCCGCGTGAGTCGCCGCGTGTTCTCCGTCACGTCGCTGTCGCCCGCGCCGTGGTCCATGATGGCGCTGCCGACCAGCAACGCGTCGGCACCCGCCTCGCGCATTCGCCGCACGTCGACCGGCGACGACACGCCGCTCTCGGCGATCAGCGTTACGTCATCAGGAGCCTCGGGCGCAACTGACTCGAAGGTTTCGAGGTCGACCTCGAGATTCGCGAGATCCCGATTGTTCACGCCGATGATCTCTGCCCCCGCCTCGAGTGCGGCCTCGAGCTCCGCGCGGTCGTGGACCTCGACGAGCGGCTGGAAGCCGCGCTCGCGGGCCGCGGCGACGAGCCCGTCGAGATCGTCCACGAACCTAGCGATCAACAACAAGAGATCCGCTGCGACGACGTCGATTCCGTCCTCTTCGAGAACGAAATCCTTGCGCAGGACGGGGACGTCGACGGCCGCCCGAATTCGGGTCAGTGCCTCGGGCGAGCCGCCGAAGTGAGTCGGTTCCGTGAGGACGGAGATCGCCGCCGCGCCGCCCTCGACCATCGCTTCGGCCAGTTCGACGGGATCGTCGGCTCGAGTCCCCTCGGCCGTCGGGCTCGTCGGTTTCACCTCCGCGATCACCGGGACTCGTCCGTCCGCCTCCGCCCGCGCCAGTGCGTCGGGCAACGAACGCGCGTCGACGTCAACGTCGTTCTCACCGCCAGTGCGCTCCCGGGCGGCCTCGAGTATCGACTGCACCGCGGGAGCGAGCGCCGTATCGGAGTTCATTATTGTACATCGACGTACTCATATGTACATAAGGCTTGCGCCATCGCGATGCCACAACAACGCCGAGCGGCGACACGCGGTCCCGAAGCACTGCCTTCTTTTCAGGAGATCGCCCGACAAACAGCAACGTAATATCGGTCGGACGTGCGATGAAAAGTGCGAATCGGGGACCTGCCCTCACCCGGTTTCCCGTCACAACCGACCGCAGCTGCTTACGGCCCCGTCCTGGCTGCCCGCCTCGCTCGAGCGCGCCGCGCTACCCGAGTTGGTAGGGTTCGTCCTCGTCCTCGTCGTCTAACTCGTCGAGCAGCAGTACCTCCTCTTCCTCGTCCTCGAGGCGGTCCTGCAGGTCGTTGACGTAGCCCTTGTACTCGTCGAGTTGCTCCCGGAGGTGCTCGGCCTCCAGTTCCAGTCGCTCGTGTTCGCGGATGAAGCGCTTCGGGACTTCGACGGTCGGCGGGAACGAGACGTCCCCCTCGTCGCCCGTGCCGCCGGTCCGAGCCTGCAGCTCGGTTTCGGGAACGACCTCGACCCGGCCGTCGTGTTCGACGAGCTGGTCGACGTAATCCCGGAAGACGGCGGACAGCGAGATATCGCGCTCCTCGGCGATCGCCTGGAGCGCCTCGAACGCGTCCTCGTTGACCCGAAACGAGATGGTCTTGTTCTTGTTCCCCATGGATACCCCTAGTCGTCGTTCACGACACTTAACCATTTGTCAGACGGGGGGATCGGTCCCGTTCGCTCGACCCGTCGGCCGACCCGGCAGGCTATCCACCTCGAGCGCGTACCGACGCTTCATGTTGTCCGACACGCCGGGACTCCACCACGTGACCGGGATCGTCGGGGACGCCCAGACGGCGATCGATTTCTACGTCGGCGTGCTCGGCCTGCGACTCGTCACGCGGACCGTCAACTTCGAGGACATCCTGCAACATCACCTCTACTTCGGCGACGCGAACGGGACGCCGGGAACGGTGCTGACGCACTTCCCGGATCCCCACGGCGATCCCGGCCGTCCCGGAACCCCCCAGATCGAATCGGTCTCGTTCGCGATTCCGGCCGACTCCCTCGAGTACTGGGAGGCGAGACTCGAGAACCACGACATCGCGGTGGAGGGGCCGCTCGAGCGATTCGACGAGCGGGTCCTGCGACTCGAAGACCCCGCGGGCACGCAGGTCGAACTCGTGGCCGGTCCGCAGCTATCGAGCGGTATCGAGGGCTGGACCGCGGGACCGGTACCGATCGAGCGCGCAATCTGTGGCCTTCACGGCGTGGCGACGCTGTCGGTCAACCCCTACGCGACCGCGGGTACGCTCGAGACGCTGGGGTTCGAGCACGACGCGGAGGACGGCGACCGGATTCGGTATCGCGCCTCCGGGTCGCGAGCCACCGTCGTAGACGTGCTCGACCGGGACGCGCCCTTCGGCCGCGAAGGGACAGGCACACTCCACCACGTCGCGGTCCGCGTCGAGACCGAAGCCGAACTCCACGAGTGGCGCGAACTCTTCGACGACCGCGGCTACGACGTCTCCCGCGTCAAGGATCGCCACGTCTTCCACTCGCTGTACGTTCGCGAACCGGGCGGGATCCTCTTCGAACTGGCGACCGAGACGGACGGCGTCGCGGCGAGCGAAGGGGGTGAAGAACCCGGCGAATCGCTGTACCTTCCCGAGTGGTTCGAGGCGGACCGCGACCTGATCGAGAGCCAACTGCCGGAACTGACGGTCCCGACGGACCGAGCGCCGACGGGACGGGGCGAGAACCAGATGACGAGGGCGGCGTCGGGCCGGCCGATGGACGCCGTTTCGGGACCCCACGCTGGCCAGCCGCTGCTGACCGCCGGTGCGCCCGCGCTGGCCGCGGACGCGGCGCTGATCTGCTGTCACGGTCGCGGCGCGACCGCCCAAGGCGTCGTCAACCTCGTGGAACCCGTCCACCGCCACGGCGTCGCGATCCTCGCACCGCAGGCCGAGCGGAGCCGCTGGTATCCGCGGCCGTCGACGGCCCCGCGCGCCGACAACGAACCGTGGCTCTCCTCGAGCGTCGACTGCGTGGCGGCCGCCCTCGAGGGCGCACGAGCGATCGACGTGCCGCCCGAGCGGACCGTCATCGTCGGCTTCTCGCAGGGCGCGTGCGTCGCCGCGGAGTTCGTCCGTCGAAACCCGACCCGCTACGGCGGCCTCGCCGTCCTCTCGGGTTCGCTTCCCGGTACAGCCGCGGAGATCGATTCGAGCGCCGTCGACGGCTCGCTCGAGGAAACGCCGATTTTGATCGGCTACGGCGAAGCCGATCCGCACGTCGATCGCGACCACGTCGCCGAGACGGTCCGGCTGTTCGAGCGGGCCGACGCCGCGGTCGACGAACGGTGCTATCCCGAGACGGGCCACGAAGTCACCGACGACGAGTTCGCGGCGATCGGCTCGATGCTCGAGGACGTCCTCGATCTCGTGTAGCAGCTGCTATCGGGCTACAAACAAAGAATCGAACCGGCCGCGTCAGACCGTCGCTTCCGGGTCGTCCGCCTCCGCTTCGTCGACGGTCTCGAGGCTCTCGAGGGCCTGGATCACGTCGTTGCGGTAGTTGACGACGGGGGAGTCGTACCGTTCGCGGGCCATCTCGGCGTACTCGTTCGTCGGCGCGGTCGAGCCGCTTTCCGGCGCTTCCTGCTCGGCTTCCCACTCCTCGAAGGCGTCGATGCGATCGAGGGTGAGTTCGGCGGCTTCGACGACCCAGCGGTCGCGGGTCGCGTCGTCGACGATCGAGATGGACTCGGGCCGCAGGGAGACGTTGACGGTGCCGTCGTCGGTCTCGTAGGTGCGGGGTTTGCCGACGATAGAAACGTAGGCCGGCGGCTCCGTGTCCCGCAGGACCGAGGCGGCCTCGGGCTGGTACTGCCCGGCGTAGACGAAGAACGTCCCGGTCGGGTCGACGACCCGACCGCGCCAGTACTCGCTCTCGTCGCCGACGTCTTCGGTCTCGGTCAGGGTGCCGACGACGAACACGCGGTTCGCGCGGTCGCCCGTCGGGAGCAACGCGTAGTTGGGCGCGCGCTCGTCGTCGCTCTCTTTGAAGGTGTACGTCGAGTCGTTGAATTCGGAGGCGAAGACGCGGCGGGCGACTTCGCGGGTGAGTTCTGACTGGCTCATATCACATCGACCTCGCTTTGATCAGCAGTTCCTCTGCATCCGCCGGCCCGTCGAGTTCCTCGACGTCGTCGGCCAGGACGTAGCGGCCGAACGTCGGCCCCTCGATGCGGTAGTAGGTGCCGACGATATCGTCCCTGATCTCGTCGGCGACGACGGTCGTATCCAGCGCGTCCATCGCCATGTCCTTGGCCTCCTCGAGGCTCAGTCCCGTCAAATCCTCGGTGGCGTCCTTGTCGAAGATGACCTCGTGGGCGTCGATGCCGTCGTCGACGACGGCCTTGATGCGGAGGTCGAACTCGCCTTCGCCCTCCCCGTGTTCGTTACAGCGGCCGTTCTGGAGGACGCGCGTGCAGTCCTCCTCGGGGCAGCGCTTGATGAGCCCGCTGCCGCTTTGCATGTCGACCAGTGCGCCCTCGATCTCGCTGGTGTCGTTGCCGACCTCGAGGTCGTCGTCGAGCTCCTCGATCACCGTCGTCGAGTTGAGTTTGACCGAGTACCGGCCCTGGTACTCGTCGGTGACGACGTTGCGAAGCTCGTAGACGCCGCCCTCCTCGAGCGCGGGGAGGTCGGATTTAGCCCACTTGGTGAACTTGATCGTCCCCGTCGGATCGCCGAGCAGGCCGACCTGCGCGACCGAGTCGCTGCGGGGATCCCAGAGTTCGATGACCTTGGCCGTCAGGTCGATCCACTCCTCGGGTTCGTCGACGTCCTCGACGTTGGCCTTCTCGCTGTCGCCGCTCGAAATGTCCTCGCGCTCGAGGCCGGCCTCCTCGAGGTAGTGGTTGGTGACGCTCCGGCGCGCCTCGTCGATCGGGACTTTGTATTCGTCGACGAGCGTGGTCAGGCGCTCTTCGACGTCCTCGACGCTCACGTCGTCGAGGTGGTCCGAAAACTGCTCGTGTATGTCGTCCGCGTGTTGTCGTACGTCGCTCATTGTTTCTCGCCTCCTCTTTGGTTTCACTGGGAGGCATACGTCCGTTCGCGCCCGATAGTATTTAAATTACCGCCACCGGAGCGAAAGTGAACGTCGGCGAAAGAAACCGCAAGCGGGCGTCGATGGGCCGCCGTCCGTCTGGCGATCGGGTGTGAACCGTTTCAGTTGGGTCAATCGCCAGGGTGTCATCGAACTCGTCGCACACCACCGCTCTTCGAATCGATGAATCGCTCCGTACAGGCCAAGAAGCTATCGAAGTAACCACAGACCCATCAGATGCGAATAGTAGATCTGCGTACTCAACAATGATTACTGACGGCTACGAATAGTACACTATGTTTCCTGAACGCATCGAGACGGAACGCCTCCATCTCGAACGAATTTCACACGACACTGTCGATGTATTTGTTCTCCATGAGTTCTACAGCAATGGCGACGAAACTGCGGAGATGTTCGAGTACTGGGATTCGAACCCCCACGACACGGTGAAAGAGACGTACGACTACGTGAACGAAGCAGAACAACTGTGGAACGATGGGGAAGCAGCAAAATACGTGATACGGCCAAAGGAAGGCGAAGACGGTGCAGGTGCGATCGCTGGAACGACGGGCCTGTACCCCGACTGGGAGAAACGGTCTGCCAGCCTCGGTATCATCCTCGACAAACGATTTTGGGGGCGCGGATATTCAGGTGAACGAGCCGATGCCATCCTCTCCGTCGCGTTTGACCGACTCGGCCTCGAACTCGTTGTTGCCGCCCACGTTGACGGGAACGAGAAGTCTCGACGAGCAATCGAAAGGTACGTTGAACGGTATGACGGCCAACACGAGGGGATTTTGCGGAATTGGCATCAACAGGCAGATACCGTAGCCGACGTTCACAGATACACGATTTCACAAGAGGAGTATTTCGAGGCATCCGACCGCTAAGTAGTTGTTCTGCACTGAGCGATCACTGCCTTCGCAAATCGAGCTGTATCTCGTGCGACATTCTCGCTGTGCATCTCGCACGACTCGACGAACCTGACCAATACCTGCCAGAACGTTCTGTGTCCGGTTCAGAGGTCGTGTTGGGCCAATTTTCGTATAAGTAACATTCAAAAATACTGTCCGAGGAGCTCTGTGATCTCGCACAGCCTCATTCGCTCAGTACAGCTGATAGAGTGACCGTGAACCTATCAAGGAGAGAGGAGAGTAGTTCATTATCATTCGTGGCGTATAATACGTGATCAGCGCCGATGCAAGTACAAGAAACTCGAGAAGTCGCGTGTCCACAGTGCGGAGAGCACAGTTCCATCCCGGTCCCGGAAGGGGACGTGGAACTGAAAATCAGCCCGTACGTCGCTGCGTTCGGTGACCACACGGAACTCGAGTGTTCGAATGAACACACCTTCTGGGTCTACTACTGCTGAGCAGACTCCTTCTTTCCCGGCCGCGCAGTTCTACGACACACCCACTCTTGCTACTGCTCGCCGACCGCGAGCGCGCCACTGATCGCTTCGGTACCCGCGTCGTCGACGGCGACTAGCGGCGGGCGAACCTCGTCGGACGGGATGACGCCGCGCTCGGCCAGCGCCGTCTTCGTGGCCGGAGCGAAGCCGTGGGTCGTACACGCCTCGAACAGCGGCGAGATCGCGTCGCGCTGGAGCTCCCGGCCGCGGTCGTCCTCGGCTCGGTCGAACGCCGCTCTCATGATCGCGGGAACGACGTTCGACAGCGCGTTGATCCCGCCGTCGGCGCCCATCCGCAACGCGGGGACCAACAGCGCGTCGTACCCCTGCAGGCACAGGAACTCGTCGGACGTCTTCGCGAGCACCGACAGGAAGTATTCGAGGTCGCCGCTCGAGTCCTTGATCCCGATCGCTCGCTCGTGGGCCGCGACGGCGGCGACGGTCTCGGGCTCGATGCGCTGGCCAGTACACTGCGGGATATTGTACAGCAAGACGGGGAGCGACGCATCCTCGAGGACGGCCTCGAAGAACCGCCGATTGCCCGCGGGGGCGTTCGCGGTGATGAAGTACGGCGCGACGATCGCGGCGGCGTCGGCCCCCGCGTCGGCGGCGCGGTCGATAGCCGCGACCGTATCGTCGACGCTCGTCGCCGCGGCACCCGCGACGACGGGGACGTCGGCGCGCTCGACGGTCCCCTCCACGACGCGACGCTGCTCGTCGGCTGTCAGCGCCGGGAACTCGCCGGTCGTTCCGCAGGGAAAGACGGCGTCGACGCCGCCCGATTGCAGGTGCTCGAGCAGGTCGGCGAGCGCCGCCTCGTCGATCGATCCGTCGTCGAACGGGGTTACCATCGGACAGGTGATCCCCCGGAGCGCGTCGCGGATAGCCATGTCCGTACTCGACGGGAGAGTCGGGCAAAATCGTTGTCATCGATTCCGCGCGCCCGACGCCGACGGCAGCCGTCGGCGACGGGCCTATGTGCCCGCCGGTCGAACGGGTGTCCAATGGCGGATCGGCGTCGGCTCGAGCGGATCCTGCGCTCGACGCTGCAGGGCGCGGGCGAACAGTTCGAGGAGCTTCGCAGATCGACCGACGGGCAACTCGAGGAGGCCCGCGAGGCCTACGAGGTAGCGAAAAACGCCCGCGAGTTACCGTCGGACGAGGCGGGACGGGCGAAGATCGTCTGTCGGCGCTACGCCGAACAGCGGGCGGCGAAGCTCGACGAGGAGTACCGGCCGGCCTGTTACGAGGCGGGCCATCCCGACTGCGAAGGGTGCGCGGAAGACGTCCGAAACGGGCGGATCGAGACCTGGTAAATGGATCGTCCAATCGTCGCCTGCGTCCTCGCCGGCGGCATCGGCAGTCGACTCTACCCCGCGAGCCGCAGCGACCGGCCGAAGCAGTTCCTCGCGTTCGGCGGCGAGCGCTCGCTGCTCTCGCAAACGATGGATCGGACCGCGTTCGCCGACGAGCGCTACGTCCTGACCCGGGACTCCTTTGTGGACGACGTTCACGAGCACGCGCCCGAAGCGGGCGTGCTGGTCGAACCCGACGGCAAGGACACCGGCCCGGCGCTGGTCTACGCCGCCTGGCGACTCCGCGAGCGCTTCGATCGGGAGCCGGTCCTGGTCTGTCTCCCCAGCGACCACCACGTCGACGACGACGCGGCGTTCGCCCGCCGGCTCGAGCGAGCGGCCGAAATCGCGGCCGAAACGGACGGGCTGGTCACGCTGGGCGTCGAGCCGACGCGGCCGGCGACGGGCTACGGCTACATCGTTCCCGAACGGAGCGAGTTCGGCGAACACGGTGACTTCGGCGTCGTCGATCGATTCACCGAGAAACCCGACCGCGCGGACGCGACGGCGCTCCTCGAGGCCGGCGCGTACTGGAACGCCGGGATCTTCGCCTGGACGCCCGGTGCGTTACTGCGGGAAGCGCGCGACTCGCCGCTCGCAGCGCTGGTCGACGCGCTCGAGGACGGCGAGCCGGCGCGGGGCTTCGACGCGGTCGAGCCCGTCAGCGTGGATTACGCGATCATGGAACGCGCGACTGACGCGTTCGTGACGCCGCTATCGGTCGGCTGGGACGACCTCGGAACGTGGGACGCCGTCGGACGAGCGCTCGAGACGGACGCTGACGACGGCGCGGAGAACGATAGCGTCGCGGGAAACGTCCTCTCGGTCGACGCGACGGACAACGTCGTCGCCGCGCCCGACTCGCACGTCTCGCTGCTCGAGGTCGACGAGCTGATCGTCGCCGCGTTCGACGACCGGATTCTCGTCGCGCCGCGGGGAGCGTCCCAGCGGGTCCGAGACGTGGTCGATCGGCTTCGGGAACGCGACGCGTTCTGAATAAGAAACGAGGAGTCGAGCGAGAACGGCGCGGCCCTCAGTTCGAGCCCGAGGGCTCGGCGTCGGCGTCACCGCCGGGCGGCCACACCGCCCAGAGCACCAGCGCGAGGACGAGCGCTGCGCCCAGCCCGAGCGACTCGAGGACCGTCAGTTCGACCCCGAACCACGAGAGCGCCGTTCGGAACTCGACGATGAACGGCACGAGGACGGCGACGATCACCAGCAGCGCACCCTTCGAGATGCGCATTTACGGAATCACCTCGCGGAGGGACTCGAGGACGATCGCGGGACCGGTCTCGATGCCGAGCTGGAAGCCGTCGATATCGGGACCGAACAGACCGCCCGCGTCGACGATGCTCGCCAGCGGGAGCGTGTACGCGAAGATCACGAGGACGACGGCGATCGCGGTCCAGAGCGCGAGGTTGTCGAGGATGGCCGGCGAGTCCTCGGGGCCCGAGAGCGTGCCGGCGAAGGTGTTGTCGGGGATCGCGTCGCTGGTCTCGTTGAACGAGGTCATGACCATGTTCAGGAGAAACAGGGCCAGCGACACGGTCAGTATCACCGCGCCGAGGGCGACCTGCGCGTTGATCTCGCCGACGGTGCCGACGGCGGGCTCGAACTCGAAGCCCTGATACTGCGGTTCGGCGGTCCGGCGGGGCATCCCGAACAGCCCGGATCGGTGCATCGCGTTCGACATGAACGTCATTCCGATAAACCAGAGCAGTACCTGGCCGAGCGCGACGGAGCGGTTCCAGAGTTCCTTGCCGGTCAGCTGCGGAATGAACCAGTAGGCGGACGCCATGAAGGTCAACGCGACGGCGGTGCCGACGGTCAGGTGGAAGTGGCCGACGACCCACCACGTGTTGTGGACGAGGTAGTTGATGTTCATTCCCGCGTTGATCATGCCGGAGAAGCCGGCCGCGGCGAACATCAGCCCCGCGAGCGCCATGCCGGTGAAAATCGGATCGCGCCAGGGCAGCGCCGTGAGCCAGCCGACGTAGCCCTCGCCGCCGCGCTGGCGAGCGCCGTGTTCCATGCTGGCGACGACGGTGAAGGCGGTGAGCAGGCTCGGCAACAGGAGGAACATCGTGTTCGTCATCGCGATGAACTTGAACCCTTCAGCGATACCCGGATCCAGATACTGGTGGTGAATGCCAAGCGGCGTCGAGAGCAAGAGGAAGAGCACGAAGACGACGCGTGCGAGCGGGTCGCTGAACAGTTTGCCGCCGGAGAACTTCGGCAACATCGTGTACCACAGGACGTACGTCGGCATGAGCCAGAAGTAGACGACGGCGTGGCCGAAGTACCAGAACAGCGTTCTGGTCAACAGCGGATTGACGGAGTCGACGATCCCCAGCGACCACGGCAGCAAGAAGACGAGGATCGACAGCGCGACGCCGAGCGTACAGATGTACCAGAACAGCGTCGTCGTCAACACCATGAACGTCGGGAGCGGGATCCGTTCGTCGGGGTTCTCGCTCCGCCAGGCCCACCACGTCCGGAACCAGTCGACGCCGGCGAGCCAGGAACCGACGACGAACAGCACCAGCCCGACGTAGAAGAAGGGGTGTGCCTGCAGCGGCGCGTAGAACGTAAAGAGGACGTCCGCGTACAGTTCCGAGCCGAGTACCACGGGCGGCTCCTCGAGGAACCCGGCGAAGATCGTGACGGCGACCAGCACCGTCCCGACCACCATCATGGCGTACCAGCCCCACGTGAAGCGGATGTCCTCGACGCCGCGCTCGAGGCTGGTCGTCACCGCCCAGGTGAAGACCCCCACGAGGAAGAAGATCGTGAACGAGATCGCCAGCAAGACGCCGTGGGCGGTCAGGACGGTGTAGTAGTCCGGCGACTCGAGGAATCGGAAGACGTCCGTCCGGTGGAGCGCCTGCACGAGGCCGAGCGCGCCGCCGATCGCCAGCGCGATGAAGGAGCTCCAGAACGCCGCCTTGATCACGCGCGCTTCGGTCGGGAACTGGTCGACGTAGGCGTTACGCATTGCCGTCACCTCCGTCGGAACCGCCGTCATCGCCCGCGGTCGCGTCGGTGACCGAGAGCGTTCCGGTCTCCTCGTAGCCGTCGACGGTGACGGTCCAGTCGTACTCGCCCGGCTCCAGCTCGGCGGTGTCGACCGTGAACTCGACGGTCTCGCTACTGTCGCCCGAGACAGTGACATCGCGTTCGTCCGTCTGATTGCCGATCTCGAGTGTCGCGGTCGTCTCGAGGTCGGTCTGCATCCCGTTTGACACGGTCGCGTTGATCGTCGTTTCGTTACCCGCCGCGACCTCGTCGGGGGCCTCGACGGACAGCTCGGTCAGGTCGAACTCGTCTTCGGGCACGACGTTCAGTTTCCCCTCCATCGTGTGGTGGAACTCCCCGCAGTACTCGTTACAGAGGATGCCGTACTCGCCCGGTTCGTCGAACCGGACCGTCATCTCCGAGACCTGTCCGGGGACGACCATCGTGTTGACGTTCGTCCCGACGACGGAGAAGCTGTGCGTCACGTCGAGGCTCGTGACGTAAAACGTGACTTCGCTGTTGGCCGGCACCTCGATCTCGCTCGGTGAGTACGACCACGCCTGCGCGAGAACGGCTACCTCGTACTCGTTGCCGCCGACGTGTTCGACGCCGGGATCGTCGAAGCGCTCGTCGTCGGAGACGGCGTCCGGACTGATGTCACCGCCCTCGTCGTTTATCATCGCGATGCCGGGGCCGATCGCGCCGTACGTGATCGTCGCGATGAAGCCGACGATCAGGACCATCGACGCGACCAGCCACACCTTCTCGTAGGTGTGAATGTTCATGCCAGACCCACCACCGGCAGAAGCAGGTCGACCACGGTCGGGCCGTTCCCGAGGAACTCGACGAAGTACATGAACAGCCACAGCATTACCAGTATCACGAAGTAGATCCCGATCAGGACCAGCGTCCCGATCGGATCGTACTCGTCGTGACCGATCGTCCGAACGTGTTCGGGATCCCGTTGGTACGTTTCAGAATCCTGTTGGTGCGTTTGGGAGCTCATACGGATGAATAGGGGAAGGGGGTGACTTACGGCCAGCCGTTATTCCCGAGCCGTGAAAATAGCTGGGGGTATTAAACGTCAGTCGCTCCCAGTACCGATATGGCTCTCGAGACAGTTTCGCCCCGACTCGCGGCGACCGCGGGGCTACTCGCGATCGTTCCGGTACTCGTCTACGGCGTCACCGACTCGGGACTCGCCGGTGCCGTCAGCGCGGTCAACGTGGTCCTCATCGTCGGCTCGCTCTACCTCGCGATGTCGCCGGTCGAGGGAACGCACGGCGACGACCACGGACGCGACCGCGATGGCGACGGAAACGGCACAGCCGGCTGATCCGTCCCGCAGGATGACGCCCGTCGTACTCGAACCGACACTGCTCGTGACCGTTCGTAACCGCTCGTGATCCCATGTCAATCGCATCGACCGCCCCCGTACTCGGTACACCACTCGAATACGGCCGGCTTTCGCCCGCCTCTCCGCTGATCGGAGCCGCGGGAGCGGGAACCGGACTCGAGCGCGTGAACCTGCTCGTGCTCTTCGTCGTCGGGCTCCTCGCCGGCGCGCACTGCCTGGGAATGTGCGGGCCGCTCGTGACGACCTACGCCGACCGAATCGGCGCCGCGAGCGACAAGCGCCGCGACGATACGCTCACCGGCTACGAGGTGCGCCAGCACGCCCTGTTCAACCTCGGTCGGACGGCCAGTTACGCGACCATCGGCGGCCTGTTCGGCCTGCTGGGCGCGGTCACGATCGCCTCGAGCGAGGCCGTCGCCGCGGTCGGCGACGGCGTCAGGGGCGCGACGGGGATCCTCGTCGGGATCGCGATCATCGCGAGCGGGCTCTACTACGTGCGAGGGCGGACCGCCGTCCCCGGCCACGACCTCCCCGTCGTGGGCGCGCTGTTCCGCCGCCTCTCGGGCCTGCTCTCGAGTCGGGTCGATCGGCTCGCGACGTCGCCGGGGATCGCGGCGCTCGGCGCGGTCCACGGGCTCATGCCGTGTCCGATCATCTATCCGGCCTACCTCTACGCGTTCTCGCTCGGCTCGCCGACGCGCGGCGCGCTCTCGCTGGGCGTCCTCGGACTCGGGACGATCCCCACGCTGTTCGCCTACGGCACCCTTTTGACCACGATCGGCGCGGAGACGCGCGTGCGACTCCACCGCGGGCTGGGCGCAGCGTTCATCGTTCTCGGCTACATTCCCCTCTCGCACGGACTGATGTTGTACGGAATCCACCTCCCGCACCTGCCGCTGCCGTACTCCCCACTGTTCTAACGATGGCACGAGACCCACCGCCGACCGCGCGCTCGTCGGCAGCCGCGACGGAGACCGACGGCTCGAGCGCGGCCGGCGAACCGAGCGTCGATCCCGACGCTGACACCGACACCTGCGACCTCTGTGACCTGCCGACTCCCGCGGAGCCGATCGCCGCCGCCGACGCGAACGGGACCTTTTGCTGCCGGGGCTGTCTCGAGGTCCACCGAACCCTCGAGCGAGCGACCGACGCGCCGGACGAGTCGGCGGTGCAGTCGAAGCTCGACCGGCGAGATCGGAAGGGAGACGACCGCGATCGCGGCCGCAATCTCGACGACCTCGACGGCGAGGACGCCTTCCTCGCGGTCGATGGCATGCACTGCTCGACCTGTGAAGCCTTCCTCGAGACGACCGCCGAGCGCGAGCCGGGGGTTCTCGGCGCGACGGCGAGCTACGCGACGGACACGATCCGGCTCGTCTACGATCCCGACCGGCTCGCGGCCGACGACCTGCCCGCTCTCGTCTCCGGCTACGGCTACACCGCGTCCGATCGATCGGCCGCCGACGGCGACGCGGGAGCCGACGACGGCCTCGCCCCGCTCTTGCTGGGCGGCTTCTTCGGGATGATGGTCATGGTGTGGTACGTCCTGTTTCTCTACCCGACCTACTTCGGCCTCGAGCCGGTCGCCGACTTCGGCGGCTACGAGACCGCCTTTCTCTCGGCGAACATCTGGCTGTTCACGTCGTTCATCCTCTTTTACACCGGCTACCCGATCCTCCGGGGTGCGTTCGTCAGCCTCCGGGCGGGACGGCCGAACATGGACCTGCTCGTGGCGACCGCCGCGCTGGGGTCGTACGCCTACAGCGCGGTCGCGGTACTGCTCGGGCAGAGCCACTTCTACTTCGATGTCACCGTCGCGATCGTCCTCGTCGTCACCGCGGGCACCCGCTACGAGACGTCGGTCAAGCGCCGCGCGACTGGGCTCCTCGCCGAACTGACCGAACGCCAGGTCGACGAGGCCCGCCTCGAGAGCGGCGAGACCGTCCCGCTCGAGGCCGTCGAGCCCGGCGACCGGCTCCTCATCCGGCCCGGCGAGCGGGTTCCCCTCGACGGCGAGCTCCGGGAGGGATCCGCCGCCGTCGACGAGTCGCTGATCACCGGCGAACCCCTGCCCGTCGGGAAGGAGCCCGGCGATTTCGTCCGCGGCGGCACCGTCGTCACCGACGCCCCGATCGTCGTCGCGGTCGGCGACGAGGCCGAGAGCACCCTCGATCGGCTCGTCTCGCTGCTCTGGTCGATCCAGAGCTCGCGGCCGGGCGTCCAGCGACTCGCGGACAAACTCGCGACCGTCTTCGTCCCGCTGGTGGTCGCCCTCGCCGTCGGGACGGCCGCCGTCTCGCTCGCGACCGGCTCGAGCGCGTCGACGGCATTGCTGCTCGGGCTGACGGTCGTGATCGTCTCCTGTCCGTGCGCGCTCGGACTCGCGACCCCGCTGGCGATCGCCGCGGGCGTTCAGACCGCCGCCGAGCGGGGAATCGTCGTCGCCGCGGAGACGATCTTCGAGGACGCGCCGGACGTCGACGTGGTCGTCCTCGACAAGACGGGGACGCTCACGACGGGGGCGATGGCCGTCGAGGGCGTTCTCACCGTCGACGAGGACGACGAGAGCGTTCATGTGGCCGACGAGAGCGTGAGTGACCGGGACGCCGCCGAACTGCTCCGGCGCGCCGGTGCGGTCGAAGCGCTCTCCGAGCATCCGATCGCGCGAGCCGTGGCCGACGCCGCGGCCGACCGCGCGGCGGGCGACACCGTCGCGAAAAGCGCCGTCGAGGACTTCGAGCGCGCCGACCGCGGCGTCAGCGGCCTCGTCGACGGCGATCGCGTCGTCGTCGGCCATCCCGACTTCCTCCGGGAGCGGGGGCTCGCGGTTCCCGACTCGCTAGAGGCGCGGATCGACGACGCTCGCGCGGCCGGCCGCGTCCCGGTCGTCGTCGGCTGGGACGATCGGGCTCGTGGTCTCATCGTCGTCGGGGACTCGCCCCGCGAGGAACTGGCGGACGCGCTCGAGACGCTCGCCGACGGTCGCGAGGTCGTCGTCCTCACCGGCGACGAGGGGCCGGCGACCGAGACGTTCCGCGCGCTCGAGGGCGTCGACGAGGTCTTCGCCGGCGTGCCACCGGAGGCGAAGGCCGAAACCGTCGACCGGCTTCGGGCTCGAGGGACGGTCGCGATGGTCGGGGACGGGAGCAACGACGCGCCCGCGCTGGCCGCCGCGGACGTCGGGATCGCGATGGGCGGCGGGACCCGGCTCGCGACCGACGCGGCCGACGCGGTGATCGTCGGCGACGATCTCACGGCCGTCGCGGAGACGTTCGACGTCGCGACGAGCACCCACCGGCGGATCCGCCAGAACCTCGGCTGGGCCTTCGCCTACAACGCGGTCGCGATCCCGCTGGCGGTCGCCGGCCTCCTGAACCCGCTGTTCGCCGCCGTCGCGATGGCCGCGAGCAGCGCGCTGGTCGTCTGTAACTCCGCGCGTTCGATGTGAGGGGGTCGATCACGCGAGTGACGCGTCGGACTCGAGTTCCGACGCGGTGAGTCGATCGCCGCGGGACTACTCGTCGCTGTTATCGACCGTCACGACCCGTTCGACTTCACGGCGCTCGCCGTCCGCGTAGACGTAGGTCGCGTCGTCGTCCTCGTCGCGCGTCGCCCGGTGGCTCCCGTCACAGAACGGAAACGAGTCCGACAGTCCGCACTGGCAGACCGCGACGTCCCCCTTTTCGTCGTCGATATCGGACGGCTCAAGTCTGCGCGGCCCGCTCTCCTCGAGTTCGACCAGTCGTGTCATCGGGCACGTTTCGGGCCGCCGCGTTCAAAACGCTTCGCTCGAGTCGAGCTATCGCTCTCGGGTCCGGTTCAGCCCCTCACGACAGATTATTACTGAGTAGAGCGTTCGGTAGTGAGTTCGATGAACAAAGTGTCCTGCTACTGTGGCAACAGGGAATCGCCACGCCCTCCCCAGCCGATTCGCTCGTTGCACTCGCTCATCCCTCGCACGGCTTCGAACCGCGGCTCACACGGCTCACGGTTCCCTGCGGTCACCGTTCGCGTTCCGAGGCGCTCACTTCGTTCACGCCTCACCTCCGTTCGCCGCGGTCCAGCGCGCGCCACCGCACGCCGGGTGGCCAGTCAGGAGTGAGACGTGGTTTTCCTGTGCTCACTGGTAGTCTCTCAGCCACTGCTTTTCAGTGACTCCTCTCGTCTCCGTCACCGACGGCCTCGAGCGAAACGGTCGTCGCGTCGCCGACCAGCGCGTCCTCGATCGCGGTCCGAACCCTCGACGGATCGGCGGGGCCGCCCGCGTCGGAGACGGTCCCGATCGACGCCGGCTCGAGGGGCACCGCGAGCGCGTCGTAGACCGGCTCGAGCACCTCCGCGAGTTCCTCGCGGTTCGCGACGAGGACGACGCCGGCGACGAGGGCGGCGTCCCGTCGGACGCGCTGGGCGATGCCGACGACCTTTCGCCGCCCGCCGGTGCTCGCGTCCGCCACCGACAGCGAGTGCGTCCCGGGACAGAACGAGTCGTCGGGTTCGCCGCGAGTCGGCTCGAGGCCCACCGTTCGGAGCGCTCGCTCGAGGTCGGCCGTGGCCCGCTCGTAGCGCTCGGCCGTTCCGCCTCGGATATCTGCGATCGGTTCGGCGCGGGCGAACGCCAGCGTCGTCTCCCCGTCGTAGGCGACCGCTCTCCCCCCGACATCGCGCTCGAGCGGCGGAAACCCGAGCCCGCGTGCGGCCTCGCGGGCGCGATCGTACCCCTCGAGACGGGCGTCCCGACGACCGAAGGCGACCTGCCGGTGGGGGGTCCAGACGCGGACGGCGGGCTCGCCGTCGGCGGCGATCGAGAGCAGCCGTCGACTCGCGTCGCGATCGAACTCGACGGACGACGCCCGGCCGCGAAAAACGCGCATAGCGGCCGTAGGTCCCGGTGGGTCTAAACGCTCCCGGCCCCAGATACCGACAACGAATGGCCGTCACGCTCCCCGAGACCGTGTTGTCGCAGTACGAGCGCTTCTCGTTGTACAACTCGCCCTACCCCGCCCACGACGGCGGCTGCGCGATCGATCTGTACCCGGGGACGCTGGTCGACGGCCGGACGACCGCCGCGCCGAGCCCGGTCGACGGCGCGGTCCGGGAGACGCGCACCGTCCGCGCACCGCCGAAACCCTACGCGCCCGAGCACGATCATCTGATTTTGCTCGAGCCTGCGGATTCAAGCCCCCTGTCCGGGCTGACGGTCCGAATCCTCCACGTCGACCCCTCGGTCGAGGCCGGCGACCGGATCGAGCGGGGCGACTCGCTGGGCCGACTCGTCCGAGCGGGCTTCTTCGCGCCGTGGGTCGACAACCACCTCCACGTCGGCTTTCGCAGATCGGATCAGAACCCCTACCGAGCAACCGGATCGCTCCCGATCGACCTCGGAGTGTCGGTCCGCCCCCTCGAGTGGGACGGCACCGGCCGGGTCGTTTCGAGCGGCGACACGTACGCGGTCCTCGATGCGCCCGCACACCCCGATCCGGGATCGGCATTCGTCGGCGTGCGAGCCGACGGCGGCGGCGTCCTCGACGGCGGAGTGCCCCACTACGACGGCGGCGGGCTGCTCGAGCGCGACGGTTCACCCGCTGAGAACGGAGCCGACCGCGTCGTCTCGCTCAACGGCGATCGGCTCGGCGTCGCCGACGGCCGAACGATCGCGTGGGACGACGTGACCGTCACGGCGAACGGCGAGCCGATCACCGGGCTCTCGCTGTTTTGCGCTCGAGACGAAGAGTTCGGTGCGAAGCTGATCCGTCCGGATCGCGAGCTCGAGCGCGGTGAGCGCGTTCGGGTGCGCGTTCGCTCGAGCGGGCCCGCCTGAGCGGAATCGACAACCGCACTCGGAGCCGTCGTCACTCATCGGACTCACCACCGACACGGTCGTTCGCGACGGGGCCGTCGTCGAACGCGTGGATCGTGACCATCGAACGACTCGGAGACGAATGAACTCTCGAAAACGGGACCGTCCGGAAACGTAGCCGTAAAGAACGTCGGTGGGTGACAGGCGTGTATGACCGATGATATGCGGGCGTTCTTCGAGGAGTTCGACGACCTCGAGAGCGCGCTTCAGTACCTCATCGACGAGAATCAGGATTTTCTGTCCTGGCTCGGGACCACGGTCGAGAACGTCGACCGCGGGACGATGACGCTCTCGATTCCGTACGACGAAAAACTGACGAACACGCGTCCGGACGTGACCGACCGGCGCGCGGACCTCCACGGCGGCGTCGCCGCAACGCTCATCGACACCGTCGGCGGGTTCGCGCTCCAGACGGCCCTCGAAGACGGGGACCCCTTCGAGGTCAGCATGGCGACGATCAACCTGAATATCAATTACCTCCGGCCGGCGACCGGCGACCTCGAGGCGACGGCGAACGTGATTCGCCTCGGACAGAGCGTCGGCGTCAGCGAGATCACCGTCGAGAGCACGACCCCTGACGGGGAGACGAAGGCCGTAGCGACCGGGCAGGGCGCGTACCGGGTCTTCCGCGGGAACTCCACGTAGCCACTGAACCGACTCACACACCGATCGCAGTGCAGTCGTGCGATCAGGCACATACTGCGTTTCAGCGGCCACTGGAACTCCGTTTTTCGTCCCGTTCCGGCCGCTCACCGGTTCGGTCTCACCTCATTCGGTTCCGTTCTCGCGGATTCTGGGTCCTCTCTCGCGGATTCGTGGCGTCGAGACGCTCGGGCGTCAGGAGTCGGCGGTCAGCGCCCGAAGACGAGCGAGGGAGAAAACGACCACGAGCGCGAACGGGCCGGCGTACAGATAGTCGCCGAGCGAGGCGAAGTACCAGAACGCGTACGCGCTGAGCCCGACGCCGACCAGATACACCGGTCGTAACCGTCGTTCGTTCATTCGAACCCCCTCTTCGCTCCGGTCTCGAGTCGCGGTTCGCCCACCGGTTCGACAGGCTGCGATCGACGCGCTCTCATACGCCCTCGTTCGATCGGCGGCGTTGAAAAGGGACGCATTGACGGCCGGGACGGCGTGGCGCGTTGCACGCCCGATCGCACGGTTCAGTCGTTGCTATCGGTATCGGGGATCCCCATTCGAAGTCGAATCACGAGGTACACGGCGACGAACGCGAACACGCCGGCGAACAGCCACGACCCGTTCATGACGGCGTTCGCGAACGCGATCGCGTTGAGCGCGATCCCCGCGAAGTACACCGATTTCCACCGTCGGTCGCTCATCGGTACTCACCGTCCGCTCGCGGCTCGAGAAACGGTCGTTCCGGCGGTCTCGAGCGTCGGCGAAAGCTCGGCTTCATAGCCGTGCTTCGGGCCCGCTCGGATAAAACACTGCAGTTCGAGAGCCGCGGACTCTACGATCGGTGTGTAACTCGTTTCAGTCGGTACTATAGAGAGACGGACGGCGCGAGACGCAGACGGTTTGCTGTACCGATGGACCGGCGCGAGCGCAACCGGCGTCGCGCCGGCACTGACTGACAGCGGACCGTCTCAGGCGAACTCGAGGTCGTCGCTCGGCTCGACCTCGCCGAAGAGCCACGCGGCGTGATCGAGGGCGTACTCGCGGTGGTCGTCCTCGATCGCACCGATACAGTCCTCGAGCATGATCGGCCGGAAGTCCCGCAGTCCCGCGCTGCCGCCGGTGTGGAGCACACAGACGTTCGCGAGGGTGCCACAGATCACCAGATCGTCGATTCCGCGGGCGTTCAGCCACCCCTCGAGTTCGGTGTTGTAGAATGCGTCGTAGGTGTGTTTCTCGACGACGTGATCGGCCTCCTCGACGGAGAGTTCGTCGACGATCTCGGCCTCCCACGATCCCTCGAGGACGTGCTCGCCCCACTGTTCGAACTCGTCGTAGTAGTGCGCGTCGTCGAACTGTTCGGGCGGGTGGACGTCGCGGGTGAAGATCACCTGCGTCCCTGTCTCGCGGGCCCGGTCGACGAAATCTGCGATCGGTACGATGACCTCCTCGCTGCCCGGCGCGTACAGCGAGCCGCCCGGGTGACAGAACCCGTTTTGCATGTCGACGACCACCACCGCCGTGCTGTCTGGCTCGAGGTGCATGTCTACGCGATGGTACGAACGGGATCGTCAAAATGTTCGCGGGGCGGGAGGGGGGCCGGCTGCCACGGAGAGATGCGAATCGACCATCGAGGAAGAAACGTGACCGACTCTCGATTTCGAAATCACAAACGCTTATTGCTGTATGCTAGCCTCTATCATTTATGCACGCGGCATCTCGAAGACGGGCAACGGGGGTGAGCGCTGTACTCACTCTCGGTATCTGTCTGACGGTCCTTACCTATGTGCTCTCCGGCCTCATCCCGTTCATCGGGCTCTTTCTCGGTCTCGGAAGCCTGCTCGTCGTGGCAGGGTACGTGGGCTATGTCTCGGGGCGCTGGGCACTCAGTGTGGGCGGCTTCCTCCTCCTGCTTTTGAGTACCGTTCCGCCACCATTTATCGGCGGTTGTTTGGGTTGTGCCTGCGACATTCCGGAGAACTACGTCTACTGGCGGCATATTCGAGTAGACGTCACTTTCTCATCACCGATGGGGCTGGGGCCAGCCACTCGCGTGACTGCTGAGCCGGCCGGCTGTCTCTGTGGGTGCCCGTACTACTCCCTTCCACTTCTCCCCCTTTTCGGGGGATACGGACTGCTTCTCCTCGCAACTCTCGATATCGATCTGCGGTCCCTCGCGCGACGCGGGTACGCCAGATAATTATGAGCCGAGCGGAACCCGGCCTCCAGAACCAGGGGACGGACGGTCACCGACAGGCCGCTCGAGCCCATCGGCCGACGGTCCGGCACCTCACCGCGGGACGCCGGCTCCGTCGTCCGTTCCGTCCGCCGTCCGAGCGGTGTGAAACTCGCCGCGGAGGTACCGTTCACCGCGTCCCGTCAACCGGTACTTGCCCCGTTCGACCTTCTCGAGGAGGCCGTGATCCGCCAGCTCGAGCAGCCGGCGGTTCACTTCCTTTCGGCTGTAGCCGGCGTTGACCGCGACGACCGCCGGCGTCAGGACCAGTTCGGAGCCGTGGAAGACGGTGAGTATCTCGTCGTCCATCGGCGTCATCCACTCGGCCTGCCGGCGGATCCGTTCGGGATCGCTCAGCAACACGCGCGACCACGCCGTCGTTCGCACGTCGTTCGTCACCGGATCGTAGAGCCCGAGGACGACCAGCAGAGCGGCGCTCCCGTGGACCCAGTGGACGAGCGACGGCGCGAGCAGTTCGGCGACCGGTCCGCCGGTCACCGCCAGAATCAGCCCGCAGACGGTGACGAGAACGAACCGGCGGTAGGCCGTCACCGACGCCTCGAGCGAGAGGAAGTACAGCAACTCGAGAGCGACGACGATCCCGACGAGTAGATCGTAGCCGACGAAGGGTGAGAGCCCGTTCACGACCGCTCACCCGCCGGCCGGGTTCGGCGACGGAGGTGGTGGCGGAGTATCAGTGCGCCGAGAACGACCGCAACGATCGTGTTCGCCGCGCTACGGGCGACGTGGAGGAGCAGGGGATCGGGGCCAGCGACGAGCAGCACCGTGTGGTAGATCGTCACCCCGGCCATGCCGAGCGAGAGGAGGGCGACCGCCGTCCCGAACGGGGAGTGACGAAAGATCCCCCACGAGAGGAGCGCGAACACGCCGGCTCCGGTGCCGGCGATGATCGCGAAGGGGATACCGAGGAGGTGAACGACGGAGTGAGCCATACGCGACGTACGCGGCTCCCGTTCGTTAAAGCGCGGCATGCGGTTTCACCGACCGCGCTTGCGGTCGGACCGGTCACCCAACGTCGCGTTACGCGATCGAACGGTGTTGACCCCGATCGCCGGCCGCGGCGACCGGGCTCGGGCCTCCCGGTAATCCGATGTGAACGCGCACTCACCGATCGACGATATCACGTCGCATCCCCGTGGTTTCGGTCCTCACCGTTCGGTCGACGCGCCGTGGGGCGCGCCTAACAAAACCGCTCCGGGCCGACCCGTCGACCGGTATGGCACTGACCCAGATCGACCACGTCAGCGAGGACGAGGAGATGCAGGAGTGTATCGATAGCTGCTTCGAGTGCGCGCAGGCCTGCGAGTGGTGTGCCGACGAGTGCGCCGGCGAGGGCGAGGAGATGGCGGAGTGTCTCCGGCTCTGCCGAGACGTCGCCGACCTCGCGGCGACGCACGCGCGGTTCATGGCTCGCGACTCCGGGTTCAGTTCCGACCTGGCGGCGACGACCGCCGACGCGTGCGAGGAGTGTGCCGACGAGTGCGAACGGCACGACGCCGAACACTGCCAAGTCTGTGCGGACGTCCTCCGCGACTGCGCCGAGACCTGTCGGAAGATGGCCGCCGCCTGAGGGGAGTCGCCGGCACCGCCGGACGCGTCCGGCTACTCCGCCCCGAAGCGTCGCCAGCCCGGCACCCCTCTCGTCGATTCAGTACCCGCCGGCGACGGCGCCGACCATTCGAATGACTGCCGAATACGGAAATGGACGCGGCGACTACGACCCGACCGTCCATCGGGGAGCCGAATCGGGATCGATTCGCACGCGTGCACTGACGCAGGACCACGTCAATCAGTTACCGAATCAATTCATGCAGTACGATCCGATCGAAGCATACGGCGCGATCGGCGACGGGAACACGGTCGCCCTCGTCGGTCGCGACGGCTCGATCGACTGGTGTCCGTTCCCGCACGTCGAGTCGCCGAGCGTCTTCGCCGCCGTGCTCGACGCCGAACGCGGCGGTCACTTCGCCGTCCGACCGACGGGCTCGTTCGAGTCCGTCCAGCGCTACCGCGATCGGACCAACGTCCTCGAGACGACGTTCCGGACCGCCGGCGGGAGCGCGACGGTGACGGACTTCATGCCCGTCCCGGAGGCGATCGGAGCCGATGACCGCGCGATCGGGCACGACGACTGCCCGCCCGCGATCTACCGGCAACTCGAGTGCGAGGACGGCCCGCTCGAGGTCGCGATCGAGTTCGAGCCCCGATTCGACTACGCGCGCGACGTGCCCGAAATCGAGTCCGCGGCCGACGGCGTCGTCGCGACCGGCGACGGCGTGCGTGCCGTCCTCTCGAGCGACCTCCCCCTCGAGCCGTCGGCCGACGGACGCGGAGCGCGCGCAACGGCGACGCTCGACGCCGGCGAGACGCGCTGGCTGGTGCTCGGCTACGGCGAGGCGATCCCCCTCGAGCCGTCGCGCCACCGGGAGACGCTCGCCGAGGCGGTCGAGTACTGGCGGTCGTGGGCCCACGACTGTGACGAGACGGACTGTCCCGTCGGCGGTCGGTGGCACGACCTCGCGGTCCGCTCGTCGCTCGTCCTCAAACTCCTGATTCACCGGGAGACCGGCGCGGTGTGTGCGGCCCCGACGACCTCGCTGCCCGAGGACCTCGGCGGCGTCCGCAACTGGGACTATCGCTACAACTGGATCCGCGACTCGGCCTTCACCGTTCGGGCGCTGGCCGAACTGGGCCACCTCGAGGAGGCCCGGTCCTACTTCGAGCTGTGTCTCGACCACTGCAGCCGGCACGAGCCGGCGGAGATGCCGCCGGTCTACGGCCTCCACGGCGGGAGCGACCTCGAAGAGCGCGTCCTCGACCACCTCGAGGGATACCGCGGCTCCGCGCCCGTCCGCGTCGGCAACGCGGCGCGGAACCAGCACCAGCTCGACGTCTACGGCGAACTGGTGCTCGCCCTCTACGAGAGCGTCCGCTACGGCGAGCCGATGCGGTCCGACGATTGGACGGTCGTGCGCGACCTCGTCGAGTACGTCTGCGAGGGCTGGGACGAGCCCGACGCCGGCATCTGGGAGATGCGGACCGACCACGAGGACTTCGTCTACTCGAAGGTCATGTGCTGGACGGCGCTGGATCGGGGCGTCAGGCTCGCCGAGGCGGCCGACGGCGTCGAGGCGCCGCTCGAGCGCTGGCGGGCGGCCCGGGACGACGTCCGCGAGGCGATCCTCGAGCGCGGATTCAGCGAGTCCGCGAACAGCTTCGTGCGATCGTTCGGCGACGAGGACACGCTCGACGCGGCGAACCTGCTCGTTCCGGTCGTCGGCTTTCTCCCGCCCGACGACGACCGCGTCCGGGGGACGATCGACGCGACGCTGGACCGACTGGCGACCGACGACGGCCTCGTCCGACGCTACGAGGGCGACGACGGCCTCCCCGGGGCCGACAGCCCGTTCGTCGTGAGTTCGTTCTGGCTCGTCACCGCGCTCGCGCTCGTCGGGCGGACCGACGAGGCCCGCGACCGCTTCGAGTCGATCCTCGAGTACGCCAGCCCGCTCGGCCTGCTGGGCGAGGCGGTCGACGACGAGACCGGCGAACAGCGCGGCAACTACCCGCAGGCCTACAGCCACATCGGCCTCCTGAACAGCGCGCTCTATCTGGCCGACGCGACCGGCTCGAGCGACGCGTCGCTGGCACCGCTCGGGAGCGACGGGGCGGACGGAATCGACTCGAGCACCGAGATCGTGCGACGATCGAGCGACAGCGAGTGAGACAGAGCAATCATGAGCGACAGAGACCACGACTCGACGGACGAACCGACGGCCGAGACGACCGACGCACGGGAGCGCCGCTCACGGCCCGCCAGCGACGGGGGCGGAGCGGACGGCGCGAACGGAGGCGGCGGCGATAGCGGCGAAAACGGCGGTGGCAAGGGAAACGGCGGCGACGACGGAAACGGCGACAAAAACGGGAACGGTGGTGGCGACTCGATGCGGCCGGGCGAGATGATGCTGAAACATCCGACGAAGGAAGTCTGGGTCCAGTACGCCGTCATCTCGCTCGGGGTCTGGCTCGTCGCGACCGCACCGGCGCTGGGCTACGAGAGTACGCTGGTGTTCTGGAACAGTATCGTCAGCGGGCTCGTCCTGATCGCGCTGGCCGGCCTGACGATCTACCGGGAGAACGGCTACGCCAACTACGCCAACGGCTTCGTCGGCCTCTGGCTGGTGTTCGCGCCGATCGCGTTCGCGGCCCCGACGGCCGCGGCCTACGCCAACAACGGGCTCGTCGGCGTCATGGTGATCACGTTCGCGGTCCTGATCGTGATGCGCTCGGAGATGGACGGGCCGACCGTGCCGTCGGGCTGGACGTACAACCCCTCGACGCGCGCACAGCGCGCGCCGCTGATCGCGCTCGGTATCTTCGGCTTCTTCGCCTCGTGGTACATGGCCGCCTTCCAGCTGGGCTACATCGAGCGCGTCTGGGACCCGCTGTACGACCCGGGAACCCAGGCGATACTGACCTCGAGCGTCTCGGAGGCGTTCCCGGTCTCCGACGCCGGCCTCGGCGCGGTGGCCTACTCGGTCGAGGCGCTGATGGGGTTCATGGGCGACCGGCGGCGCTGGCGGACGATGCCGTGGATGGTCGCCTTCTTCGGCGTCGTCGTGATCCCGCTCGGCTTCGCGCAGGTGCTGCTGGTCATCACGCAGCCGATCATGGTCGGGACGTGGTGTACCCTCTGTCTCCTGTCGGCGTTCGGCATGCTCTGGATGATCGCGCTGACCGTCGACGAGGTCGTCGCGATGGGGCAGTTCGTCGTCCGGCTGATGCGCCAGGGCGACAGCCTCTGGACCGCCTTCTGGATGGGTGGGACGCTCCCCGAGGACGAGTCCGGCGTCGACGGGCGTGCGACGCGGAACATCGGTGACTCCCCCGCCAGCGAGCCGTTCTGGGGCGTCTCGACCCCGTGGACGCTGCTGGCCGCGATGGCGCTGGGCGCGTGGCTCATGCTCTCGCCGACGGTCTTCGGGACGACCGGCTTCATGGCCGACAGCAGCCACCTCGTCGGCTCGCTGGTCGTCTCCTTCACCGTGATCGCGACCGCCGAGCCCGCGCGCGCGATCCGGTTCCTGAACGTCCCCCTGGCCGCGTGGGTCGCCGTGGCCCCCTGGCTGTTCGACGGCGTCCCGCCGCTCGCCGCGATCAACGCCGTCGCCGCCGCCGCGCTCATCGTGGTGCTCAGCGTCCCGCGCGGTTCGTTCGAGGACCGCTACGGCGGCTGGGAGGAGTACGCCACCCTCGAGACGGTCGATCGACTCAACCCCCGTAGTAGCTAACAATGGCAGGATCCAGCGATTCCGAAGTCGTCGTCGTCACGGGCGCATCGGCCGGCGTCGGGCGAGCCACCGCTCGCGCGTTCGCCGAACGCGGCGCGATGGTCGGACTCCTCGCGCGCGGCGAGGACGGCCTCGAGGGAGCGCGCGAAGACGTCGAGAACGCGGGCGGCGAGGCGGTCGTCGTCCCGACCGACGTCTCGAACTACGACGAGGTCGAGGAAGCGGCCGAGACCGTCGAAGACGAGTTCGGCCCGATCGACGTCTGGGTGAACGACGCGATGGTATCGGTGTTCTCGCCGGCCGCCGAGATGACCGACGACGACTATCGGCGGGTCACCGAGGTCACCTATCTGGGCTTCGTTCACGGCACGCAGGTCGCGCTCGAGCGGATGCGTCCCCGCGACGAGGGGACGATCGTGCAGGTCGGCTCCGCGCTTGCGTACCGAGGTATCCCGCTGCAGTCGGCTTACTGCGGCGCGAAACACGCTATTCAGGGCTTTACCGAGTCCGTCCGAACGGAACTCATCCACGACGACTGCGACGTCCAGCTCTCGATGGTGCAGATGCCCGCGATGAACACCCCGCAGTTCGAGTGGTCGAAGAGCCGGATGTCGAAGAATCCCCAGCCGGTGCCGCCGATCTACCAGCCCGAGGTCGCCGCTCGAGCGATCACGTGGACCGTCGACCGCGGCGAGGACGAGCTGTGGGTCGGGCGATCGACGGTGAAGGCGATCCTCGGCAACCGCCTGATCCCGCGGCGACTCGACAGGATGCTCGCGAGCGGCGGCTACGACGCCCAGCTGACCGACGAGCCGACCGATCCCGACCGAGAGAACAACCTCCACGAGCCGCTGTCCGGGGACTTCGGCGCGCACGGGCCGTTCGACGACCGAGCGCGCGATCGGAGCTACCAGCTACGGGCGTCGATGCACCGGCGAGCGCTCGCCCTGCTCGCCGCCCTCGCGGTCGCGATCGTGAGCGCGCTTCTCGGTCGGCGGACCGCGTCGGCCGACTCCGGGTGAGCAGATCGCGCCACGCCCGCCTCGGAGTCGTCCCGTTCCGTGTCCCGATCGACGCACTCACCTCCCACCGTCGGTTATCGCCCGACGGCCGACGGTCGTCGGATTCCGGGCGGTACAACCGTCGTACTTTTTGCAGTTCCATTCCAACGGATACCCAATCACCTCACATGCAGCCAACGCGTCCCCGTTCGGTCGTCGCCCTGCTCACGGTCGTCCTCACCGCGATGCTGGTGACCGGCGGTCTCGCCGGCCCCGTGGTGGCGGCGAGCCCTGCCGCGTCTCCCGAGCGCACCGCTGCGACGCCGTCCGAGTCTGCGCCGGCCTCGTCCCTCGAGTCCCCGACGGTCTCGAGCGCGGTGGCTACTACACAGGATGCCCGTCCCGAGACCCCCTCGACTGAGGACACCGTCGGCTACGTCGAGGGCTACTGGTACGACGACGAGTTGGCCGTCGACGACCAGTCGAACGCGGTCGTCGACGAGGACGAACTCGATCCCGTTATCTATCGAGCGATGGCCCGCGTCGAGACGATCCGGAACACGACCTTCGCGGACGAAGTCGCCGTCGACGTGGTCTCCCGCGAGACCTACCGACGGAACAACGAGGAGCGCTTCGCGAACTACACTGCGGCCGAACGACTCGAGCAGAACGTCGGCTACGAGGCGCTGTTCACGGTCGATCGGGAGACCGCGGCGGCCGACGCGACCGAGACGGTGTACGGCGGCGCCGTCAAGGGCTACTACGACCCCGAAACCGACGAGATCGTCATCGTCTCGGAGAACCCCGAGACGCCCGAACTGGACGAGCTGACGCTCGGCCACGAACTCGTCCACGCGCTGCAGGATCAGCGCTTCGACCTGTCGCGGCTCAACGGCTCGACGCAGGACGCGGAACTGGCCGGCAACGGGCTGGCCGAAGGCGACGCCAGTTGGGTCGAGCGCGAGTACGAGGCGCGGTGTGGCTCCGAGTGGGACTGTCTCAGCCCCGGCAGCGGGGAACAGGCCGGGAACTTCGACGTCAACTGGGGCATCTACTTCGCGGTCTATCAGCCCTACAGCGACGGGCCCGACTACGTCGACCATTTGCGCCGGCAGGGCGAGGGCTGGTCGGCGGTCAACGCGGCCTACGACGACCCGCCCGCGACGACTTCGGCCGTGATCCACCCCGGCTCCGAGCGCGAACCGGCCGACGTCTCGGTCCCCGACCGCTCGAGCGACGGCTGGCGACAGCTCACCGTCGACGGCGAGGTGGCGAACGACACCGTCGGCGAAGCGGGGATGGTCGCGATGTTCGCCGCCGACGCGATGGACGGGAGCCGGTCGTCGGTGATCAGCGCCGGCGAATTCTTCGGCAGCGAGGAGGGTAGCTACGACTACGACCACTCCGTTACCGACGGCTGGGCCGGCGACGAACTGGTCGTCTACACCAGCGACGAGATCGACGACGAGAGCGACCCCGCCGCGGCCGGCGAGGCCGGCTACGTCTGGCGAACGGAGTGGCAGTCGGCCGGGGACTCCGAGGAGTTCTTCGACGGCTACCGCCAACAACTCGACGACCACGGTGCCGAGGCGGTCGCCGGTCACCGGGACACGTTCGTGATCGACGACGGCGGTTACGCCGGCGCGTACTCCCTCGAGCAAAACGGGACGACGGTGACGATCGTCCGCGCCCCGTCGGTCGCGGCGCTGTCGAACGTTGAGGCCGGCGCGGCACCCGAAGCTGCTCCCGATCCCATTCCCGGGTTCGGTGTGACGGCCGTAGCGGGCGCGATCG
This sequence comes from Natrinema sp. LJW11, assembly GCF_056135975.1. NCBI lineage: Archaea > Methanobacteriati > Methanobacteriota > Halobacteria > Halobacteriales > Natrialbaceae > Natrinema > Natrinema sp. LJW11. The sequence continues at coordinate 254,846 of NZ_JBWBDM010000008.1, forward strand.
CGCTCGCACTGCTCGGATCGGCGACCTGGTTCGCCGTCGGCCGCCGCCGACAGTGACCGGGGTACCGACCGAGCCACGCGCCGTCCTCGAAACTGACCGACACCGCATTTTCGCTGCCGGCCGATCGACGGCGCTTTCACGATCTCGCCGAACGGTGATGCAATGAGCCGAGCTCGCCTGTTCGCGGTCGTCGTCCTGATCGTACTCTCGGGCTGTGCGCTTCCCGGCTCTCCCGACGGGTTCGACGCGGGCCGCGAACTCGGGTACGTCGGCGATTACGCCCACGACGACGTCTTCGAATTCGACGCGAGCGACGGTCTCACCGAGGCGCAACTCGAGGCCGTGAAGTACCGCTCGATGGCTCGAATCGAGGTCGTCCGCGGGCTGAAATACGAACGCGACGTCGACCTCGAGGTGATGAGCCGCGCCGAGTACCGCGACCGGCGGGCGTCCAACACCGAAAACGCGTCGGCGTTCACCAACGAGCTCTGGCGCGGGGCGTTCGTCGTCGACGGCGAGACCGACGTCAATCGGGCGTTCGCCGATCTCTACGCCGATTCGATTCAGGGTTACTACGTGAACGACCGAATCGTCATTATCACCGACGACGCCGACGAGATCCGGATCGATCGAGAGATCTTGGTCCACGAACTGACGCACGCGCTCCAGGACCAGCACTTCGGTCTCGCTCGCGAGAGCGAGACGATCGACGGGATCCGCGCCGAAAACGGGCTGCTCGAGGGTGAGGCGGGCTACGTCCCCGTCCAGTACGATCGTCGGTGCGGAGGCGAGTGGCAGTGTCTGCCCGACAGCCGGCTATCGGCGGCGTCGGGCGACGAGATCGCACAGCGCCCGTTCAACGTCGGGCTCTTCCTCTCGATCTACGTGCCGTACGCGGAGGGGCCGCCGTTCGTCACTGACCTTTACGACCGCGGCGGCTGGGACGCCGTCGATGCCGCCCACGACGCCCCGCCCCGGAGCACTGCCCAGTTGATCCACCCGGAGCGCTATCCCGACGCCGATCCGGTCGACGTCGCGATCCCGGACCGCTCGAGCGATGAGTGGCAACCGATCGCGGACGGTGGAAACGGTACTGACGGCGAGCCCCGGGAGGAGACGATCGGCGAGGCCACGCTGTTCGCGACGCTCTGGGCCAACGGCGTCATCGAGCGCCCGCTCCGCGAGGGGGCGACCGAGGGTTCGCAGTACAATTACTCACATCCCGCGACGGCCGGCTGGGCCGGCGATAGCATCCGCGTGTACCAGCGGACGGACGGGCCGGAACGGACGAGCCACGTCTGGCGGCTCGCCTGGGAGAGTCCCGCCGACGCGACCGAATTCGCCGACGCCTACCGCCGGCTCCTCGCGAGCCGGGGGGCCGAACGGGTCGACACTGCTGGAAACGGTGTCTACCGGATCCCCGACGGCGAGGCCTTCGAGGGCGCGTATCGCGTCTCCGTCACCGGCGAGACGGTCGAGATCGTCGGCGCGCCGACCGTCGACGACCTCGAGGCGGTCCACCCCGTTGAATCGGGCTCGAACCGGAGCGGATCCGGGGCTGCCCTCGAGCCGGCGGCCTCACTCGAACGGACGGCCGCCGCCGGACCGACGTCTCTCGACGAGTCGACGGCCACCGCCGAACCGACCGCCACCGCCGCGCCGTCACGGCTCGCAGCGCCGTCTCAGATCGATCCGCCGGAGACGCCGCGCGCGCCGGCAGACGGGTAGCTTTTTTGTCTCCCGCGGGAAACCGGTGATATGTCAAATCCGTTCGGAACCGTCCCCGCGGCGGCGATTCTCGAGGGGGACGCGACTGACGCTTACTTCGAGCGCACGCGGGCCACGCTCGAGCACGCTGGCAAGAACCCCCGCGTCGTCGCCGAAGTCACCGCCGACCAGTTCCCGACCGGGGAGTTCGACGTGTTTACCGGCATCAAAGACGTGGCGACGCTATTCGAGGGCCGCGACGTTGACATCGACGCGGTCCCCGACGGGCAACTGTTCGACGGCGGCCCCGTCTGTCGGATCGAGGGTCCCTACCTCGAGTTCGCCGAACTCGAGACCTCACTGCTCGGATTCCTCTCGCAGCCCAGCGGGTTCGCGACGGCCGCGCTCGAGGCCAGACTGGCGGCTCCCGAGTCGCTCGTCCTCTCCTTCGGCGCGCGCCACGTCCACCCCTCGATCGCGACGGCGGTCGAGCGAGCCGCGTTGCTCGCGGGTCTCGACGGCTTCTCCCACGTCGCGGCGGGCGAGATTTTGGGTCGAGAGGCGGGCGGGACGATGCCCCACGCGCTCATGTTCTGCTTCGGCGAGGGCAACCAGGCCGAGGCGTGGACGGCGTTCGACGAAGCCGTCGGCGAGGAGGTGCCCCGGATCGCGCTGGTCGACACCTTCTGGGACGAGAAGAGCGAGAGCCTGCTGGCCGCCGAGACGCTCGGCGACGATCTCGACGGCGTTCGCATCGACACCACGAGTTCCCGTCGCGGCGACTTCCCGCACATCATCCGCGAGGTCCGCTGGGAACTCGACGCCCGCGGTCACGAGGACGTCGACATCTTCTGTAGCGGCGGCCTCGAGCCCGAGACCATCCGCCCGCTGCGCGACGTCGCCGACGGCTTCGGCGTCGGCAGCCACATTACGGGTGCCGATTCGGTCGACTTCAGCCTCGATATCGTCGAAATAGAGGGCGAGCCGATTTCAAAGCGGGGCAAGCTATCGGGGGTCAAGGATGTCTACCGGACCCCCGACGGCGGTCACCACGTCGCGCTGGCCGACCGCGACGGCCCCGACGAGGGCGAGGCGCTGCTCGAGCCGCTGATCCAGGACGGCGAGGTCGTCCGGGAGTTCGACCTCGAGGCGGCCAGCGAGCGGTGTCTGGCCGACGCCGATCGGGTCGAGTTCACGAATCAATAACTTGAACTTTCCGGGCCGAAACAACCGTGCTATGAGTTCCATCGACGGTACCGAGCCGCACGCCCGCGCCGCCATCGCGAACTGATTGGCCGTTGCGTCGCGTCTCGAGACTCGACGCGCGGTCGGTACTGTCGGTCGAGAAGTAGCCACAACACCTCGCGTTCCGCGCTTCGTTCACGCTCGCGACGCGCGATTCGAACCGTTCCCCCGTTGGCCTCTCAGAGTTCCTCGATGCTGCCGTCGGCCTTCCGCTCGCGGAAGACTTGGCCTTCGAACAGCGTGACGATGACGTCGTCGTTCTGCCAGGCGCCCGGCGCGAGCTTCGCCTTCCGACAGGTTCGATCGAGGTACTCGCGGGCGCTCCAGTCGTTCTCGACCGGGACCGTCGGATACATCCAGCCGCCTTCGCCGCCGCCGTCGATGGCGACGCCGTGGGTACCGAGCTCGATATCGGCCAGTGGGTCGTCCGTCAGCACCACGTTCCTGACGGTACAGACCGAGACCGTCAGGTTCGGAAGCTCCGAGGGGCTCACCTCCGAGCCACAGGAGTCCTCGCTGGCGGCCTCGATCGCCGCGTCCACGATGACGTGGCCGAGCTGGTCGTCCGAGTGGTAGCCACCCGCACAGCCCCGCAGGCTCCCCCGGCCGCGGGTCGACTCGAGGCGGACGAACGCACCGGTCCGCTCGTAGAAGGCCTCGCGCATGCTGCCTGGTTGTTCTCGCTGCCCGTGTCGTACGTAGGAGTCGACGGATTCACGCGCGAGTTCGACCGCGCGCGCACCGTCCTCGTAGGAAAGGTCGACGCCCTGTCCCTGGGACATACAGAAGGTCAAGGGGATAGTCGTCCTAAAACGCTTCCATTCGTTACGGTGCTCTTTTTGAGTCTCCGACCGGGGCACTTATTCGACCGACGCCCCAAGAGACGGTGGGAGAGAGAGCCTGGCTGCCGCGATGGTCCCGCCGGCAACGGCGCGACCACCTGCGTGCCCATCCTTCGGGATGCATCACGCTCTAACGTGGACCGTCCCTCCGGGACGCCCCACGCCCGCGAGGAAAGTCCCCCCACCCGTTCGGGCGGGTGACCGGACGCAAGTCCGGAGCGGGAGACCGCTGGCTCTGGAACAGAAACGACACGTCTCGGCCAGACCGATGATGCGCGCGAACCCGACCGAGAGGAAGGGGAGTTGACCCGCAGAGGGAACGCGTGGCCGCTTTGCGGCCACGTTCGTGAGGCGGTGCGAGAACCGCCGAACGGGCGAGCGGCGGAAGCCGCGAGCCGTGTGCGGTCGCGACGCGTGGTTCGAATCCACGAATCGCGCCATCGGCGCGATTGACCGCACACAGACGGCCGAGGATCGATGGAACGGCGAATCCTCACCGGTGCAAGTCCGCGCCGTGGTAGCCCGAACACCCCGCGGCTCCGCCGCGGACGGCGCGGACGCTCAGCCGAATGCCGGGTCGAACAGAAGGGGGCTTACTCCTCTCACCCAGTTTCACCCCGAGAGCGATCGCGCCGGCTCGAGGCGGACTCGAGTGTTCCAACGGCGCGTGCGAACCCCGTCTTTCCTCACCGTCGACCACTGCGGATCGATTCCCGAAGCGGGAGCGCGGTCGGCCCGGCTTCGGTCCCGTCGGGTCCGCCGAGCCAAACTCTCTCGCTATGAGAGCCAACTCCACATCGTCCGGAAGATAAATCCGGTTCGCCGTTCTCCGTCGGTTTCCGAGTCGCCACTCTCGTTTTGAACGTCGGTCTCTCTGCCCGCCTCGGTTTCGGTCTGTTCGTCCCGCACCTCGTCCGCGGTATCCGAGTCCGGCCCGTCTGTTTCGTCGGCTTCACCGCGTTCGTCGTCTCCCTTCGCATCCTCGTCTCCTTCGTCGCGTTCGCCCTCGTTCGCGCGAATCGCGGTCAGCCCGCCGTCGTCGATGTAGATCGTTCGATCGGCGACCGCGCACCGCCCTCCCACGAACGCGCTCTCCGTTCGCGAGAAGATCCACTGCTCGCCGCCGTCGTCGAGGTCGAAGGCGACGAGCGAGTCTTCGTACTCGCCGCCCTGTACGCCGAAGCTGACGAGAACCGTATTGCAAGCGATCACTGGATCGCCGATACTGTGCGAGTATTTCCCCACGGACCACCGCTCGTCGCCGCTCTCGAGGTCGATCGCGACGAGTTCGTATCGCGTGACGAAGACCAGCGTCTCCCCGCCGACGGCGAGTCGACGAATCCCGCCGTCCCACCTCTCCTCGCGCTCGCCGGTCGTCGAATCGTAGGCGGCGACCTCCTCCGACTCGGATCGAACGAATACCCGCTCGTCGGTCGCCACGAGGTCGTGGAGGTAGTAATAGTACGTATCGGTCGTCAACTGCTGCTCGCCCGTCAGCGGATCGAGACCGGCGATCACTCCCGTTTTGGCGAGCGCGAAGACGCGCTCGTCGGTGACCGCCACTCCTCCCTCGAGCGTTCGATCGACCTCGTTCCGTTCCTCCCAGGGATCGCCGACGGTCACGGTGACCGAGTCCCGACGCCAGTCGATCTCGCCGGTCTCACAGTCGATCGCGGATAGACCGCCGTCGGTGCAGACGTACACCCGCTCGAACGCGACCGTCGGCGGCGAGATAGCGGGGTCGTCGGCGTCGGAATCGGTGGCGGCGTCGGAGACCGAGGTTTCCCATCGAACGTCCCCGCTCGCGGCATCGAGCGCGGTGACGCCCCGCTCGCCGCTCACGAATACGGTCCCGTACGCGACCGTCGGCGGGTCGCTGGCACCGACCTCCTCGCTTTGCCACTCGAGCGACCCGTCGGCGGCATCGAACGCGTGCACCGCCCCTTCCACCGGGAGATAGACGGTACCGTCGTCGACGACCGGCAATCCCCCGGCGTCGGCCGTCCAGTCGACCTCGAGGGCGTCGAAATCGAACCCGTCGCCGAACCCGTGATCGGAGCCGACCGCGGCCGTGTTTCCGCATCCGCCTCGAGCGGCGGACCAGCCTGCCACAGCCTCCGGCGGCTGCGGCGGGAGCTCGCCTCCCGCGTCGGCCGTCGAAGCCGCACTCCCCGACCCGACAAACACGCTACTGGCTGCAATAGTCGTTGCACACCCCGTCAAGAACCGTCGTCTCGTGTTTCTGAACACACACTTCAACGGTGCGGTAGCTATCCTATATATTTTACAACTAAACTAGTTTCTACATGAAAACAGACGGATCCGTATCGTTTCAGATCTGCAATAGTCTCCGTACGCCGGCAGAGGGCAACGCGGACATCGTGTCGAGGATCTCTCGACAAACACGGACGAGGCGCTTCGCTCATCGTCACTGTGTCTGGGAAACCCGTCCTGACGGAGTCCAACGCGAACGAAGTGAGCGTTGGGCACGTCAGGACCGAACGACGAAGCGAGCGCTGAGCGACGCGAAGCACTCGTTAGGAGTGAGCGTCCTGACGGAGATTTAAACACGCCGAGACGTTCCGGGTCGCTCACTACGTTCGCTCCCGGGCTGCGACTCGTCTGCTCAAATCTCCGGGGAGTTTCACCGACACCAGCCGCTCGCTGCTCACGGCTTCGCCGTTCGCTTTTCGTGGCGCTAACGCGCCACGCGTCGCTCGCGGTTTGGTGTCGGCAGAAACGTCCTGACGGAGATTTGAACTCCGGTCCCTGGCTCCGCAAGCCAAGAGGATAGTCCACTACCCTACCAGGACTCATCTCTTCGTAACTGTCTGGACATTAAAGCCCTTTCGAAAGGCTCCCGTTGCCGCCCCTGACTTTCGTGACCGCTGTGGGCTCAATTCCGGCTCCTCGAGTTTGGCCACCGGACTCATACCATCGTCTTCTCTCGGCGGTTCGCCGCCGAATCGGCGTTCCGAACGATTCCCCGCTCGCGCACGGCTGCACTGACGTTTATATAACAGGGCGCGGCCAGTGAGACGCATGATCCCCTGTGCGAGCCCCGTCGTCGCGCGGTCCGGACGAGCCGTTTCCGACGGCTCGAAACTGCCGGGTACGACACGGATATCCCCCGCCTCCGTCGGACGAAGCGACACGCTGGGATACCGAATGGATAACGCTTATGCGCGGGCTACCCATGCACGAGCATAGAATGAGCGACATCGAGGGCGTATATGAGGACCTCGAGGCCGACGTTTCTCTCGAGGAGTTTCGCGAGGCCGTCGAGGCGAAAGTCGAGCAGATGGGGGGACTCGCGGACGAGGAGACGGCGGCGATGCTCGTCGCTCACGAAGTCGGCGAGAGCGAGGTCGGCGGTATCGCCGACATCGAACCCGGGATGGAGGAGGCGAAGTTCCTCGCCAAGGTGCTCTCTATCGGCGAGGTGCGCACGTTCGAGCGCGACGGCGAGGACGCGGACGGGCAGGTCGTCAACGTCGAGGTGGCGGACGAGACCGGTTCCGTGCGAGCGGCGTTCTGGGACGACCACGCCCAGGCCGCCATCGAGGAACTCGAGGAGGGCCAGGTCCTGCGGATCAAGGGCCGGCCCAAGGAGGGCTTTTCCGGCGTCGAAATCAGCGTGGACGACGTCCAACCCGACGATGACACCGAGATCGACGTGCAGGTCTCCGATACGTACACCGTCGAGGATCTCTCGCTCGGTCTCTCGAACGTCAACCTCGTCGGTCTCCTGCTGGACACCGACAGCGTGCGGACGTTCGATCGCGACGACGGCTCCGAGGGGAAGGTCTCGAACCTCGTGTTGGGCGACTCGACCGGTCGCATCCGCGTGACCCTCTGGGACGAGCAGGCCGATCTCGCAACCGAACTCGAGGCCGGGACGACCGTCGAAGTGATCGACGGCTACGTCAAGGACCGCGACGGACAGTTAGAACTCCACGTCGGCAACCGCGGTGCCGTCGAGGAAGTCGACGAGGAAGTCGAGTACGTCCCCGAGAGCACGCCGATCGAGGAGCTCGAGATCGATCAGCTGGTCGATATCGCCGGCGTCGTTCGCTCGGCCGATCCCAAGCGAACGTTCGACCGCGACGACGGCTCGGAGGGACAGGTCCGGAACATCCGCGTCCAGGACGCGACCGACGATATCCGCGTCGCCCTCTGGGGCGACAAGGCCGACATCGACATCGGCCCGGGCGACGAGGTCGCACTCGGCGACGTCGAGATTCAGGACGGCTGGCAGGACGATCTCGAGGCCTCCGCGGGCTGGCAGTCGACGATCACGGTCCTCGAGTCCGATTCGTCCGACACCAGCGGGTCCGAGGGCGACACGGGCGGCTCGAGCGACGAGAACGCCGGCCTGTCCGCCTTCGCCGGTGACGACGGCGACTCGGGCGAGAGCGACGCCGGTGAGAGCACCGCCTCGAGTGCCTCTCGCGACACCACCGACGAGAGCGCCAGCGCCGACGCCGAGCCCGACTCGGACGACCCGTCCGACGGCGAGGAACGCGAGTTCACCGGCGTCGTCGTGCAGGCGGGCGACCCGATCGTGCTCGACGACGGCGAAACGACCATGAGCGTCGCGACCGACGCCGACGTCGGCCTCGGCGAAGAGGTAACCGCCCGAGGAGTCGTCCGCGACGGTCGCCTCGACGCAAACGACGTGTTCTGATGCGGCGAGCAACCTCATCGGCCGCCTAGGAAAAGCGTTAAGGGAGTTAGCTTCGCCTATCATGATATGAACGTCGAACTCCCGTTCGCCCCGGTGGATACGATCATCCGGCGGAACGCAGGCAATCTTCGGGTGAGTGCTGACGCGTCGAAGCAACTCGCAACGCGGATTCAAGAACACGGGAGCGAACTCGCAATCGACGCCGCCGAGGAGGCGACGGCCGATGGCCGGAAGACGCTGATGGCCCAAGATTTCGGCGTCGAAGCGGTCGTCGACAAGGACGACCTCGAGCTCCCGGTCGCGCCGGTCGATCGCATCGCCAGGCTGGAAATCGACGATCGCTATCGCGTCTCGATGGACGCCCGCGTCGCCCTCGCCGATATCCTCGAGGACTACGCGGATAACGTCGCCCGGGCGGCCGCGACTCTCGCACACCACGCCGACCGGCGGACGATCACCGACGACGACATCGAGACGTACTTCTCGCTGTTCGAGTGAGCAGATGCAGTTCGGCTACAGCGAGCTCTGTCTCGCACACGATCCCGGTTCGCGCCACCCGGAGTCGCCGGACCGGTTACGGGCGATTCGGGAACGGCTGAAGAAGAAACACGGCGTCACGTACGTCGAGAGCGATCCGTGCGACATCGACGCGATGGCGGCCGTCCACGACCGCGAGTACCTCGAGTCCGTTCGGGAGTTCTGTGCCGACGGCGGCGGGAGTTGGGATCCCGACACCGCCGCCGTCGAGGCGACCTGGGACGCGGCCTGCCAGAGCGCCGGGCTCGCCTGCTGGGCCGCCGAGGCGGCGCTCGAGGGCGATACGGGCCGTGACACGCCCTTCTCGATCGGTCGACCGCCGGGCCACCACGCAGTCTACGACGACGCGATGGGGTTTTGCTTCGTCAATAACGCCGCCGTCGCCGCCCAGTACGCCCTCGATCACGACGCGTACGACGTCGACCGGGTGGCGATCCTCGACTGGGACGTCCACCACGGCAACGGGACGCAGGACATCTTCTACGACAGGGGCGACGTGTTCTTCGCCTCGATCCACGAGCAGGGGCTCTACCCCGGCACCGGCGACGTCGACGAGACCGGCGAGGGAGAGGGCGACGGGACGACGATGAACGTTCCGATGCCAGCCGGCACCGACGACCGGGAGTATCTGGCCGCCGTCGACGGGCCGATCACCGCCGCGTTCACCGCGTTCGATCCCGATCTCCTCCTCATCAGCGCGGGGTTCGACGCCCATCGTCACGACCCAATCTCGCGGATCCGGCTCTCGACGGAGGCCTACGCGCTGATGAGCGACCGCATGCGGTCCCTCGCCGGCGACACCGACGCCGCGCTGGCGTTCGTCCTCGAGGGCGGCTACGGACTGGACGTGCTCGCCGACAGCGTGGCGCTCGTCCACGAGACCTTCGACGGTCGCGAACCGATCGAGCCCGACGACGAACCCGGCGACAGTGCCGAATCGGCCCTCGAGGACGTACTCGAGGCCCACGATCTCGACGTGGATCTGGACGAGCTCTGACGGAAACGGTCGCCGTAGCGCCGGCGCTCCTCAGGGCCGAGGGTCGAAGTACGTTCGCAGTTCTGTCCCGAATTCCTCGAGCAGCGCCGTGATCTCCGTCCCGACCAGTACGTCGTACTCTTCCTCGAGTGCCGTCTCGACGTGTGCACCCAGTCCGACGTCGAAGAGGCGGTCGCTCTCGAGAAACGCGCGGGCGGTGGTAAACTCCCGTTCGCGCTCGGTAACGTAGCGGCCCCCCGCGATGAACGGACCGTAGGCGTCGGGGTCATCCGCGTACGACCCGTAAAAGCCGGTCGCGTGGTCGCGGACGTGGACCGGTGGGCCCTCGTGGCGCTCGACGGCCGGCCGCTCGCCGACCGCGAGTTCGGCGAAGATGACGGCGGTCCCGTCGGCAACAGCCGTCGCCCGAAAGACGTCGAACCCGCGATCGTCCAGCCCCTTCGTGATGCCCGCCAGCGATTTTCGAAGCTGCGGATAGAGCTGATCCTCGACGAGGTCGGGGGCGTCGAACCGGACGGCAACGGGCGTGGTAGCCCGGCGCTCGAGGTGGTCGCGCAGCTCCGACTCGGACAGCGGCTCCGGATCGTCGGGTTCGAAACGGTCGATTCGCGGGGACGCGAGGAATTCCCGGGCGTAATGCTGAAAGCGAGCGACGTTTTCGGCCGAGCAGACCGCGGCGACGTTGCGTTCGGGATCCGTCGGATCGATGACGATCAGCGGATCGTCGAACGGGAGAGTGGCGTCGCCGATCCCCTCGTCTCGAGACGACGATGCCGTCTCTCGCCCGCGGCCGTGTTCTTCGGGGTCGAGTTCGACCGGCGGCCGCCAGTCGGCCGCGGCCTCGAGCAGCGGCCGAAACCCGCCGTACTCACAGACGAGGAGCTCCGTGAGATAGCCGCTGAACCCACGGGTTCGGAGGTCGCTGCCGTAGACGCCGATCCCCTTGAGGAACTGTTTGGTGACGCGGACGGCTGCCGCGAGCTCGTCGTCCAGTCGCCGCTGGAGGTACCGCGTGTGAAACGGCGTCCGATCGACCGCCGAACGGATTTCGGTCGCCGATTCGAGTCGGAAACAGGGGACGACGTCGACGTCGAACCCCTCGACCGTCCCCTTGACGTAGGGATGTTCGGCGTACTCCTCGTGGCCCTCGGGCAGGGTCGCGTGGCCGACCTCGAGACCGTACTCCTCGAGCGTTTCGCGGTCGAGAGCCGACGGGAATCGGACGAAGATGTCGATGTCGCGGTCGCCGCTGGTCCAGGTGTTTCTGGCGGTGGAGCCGACCTGTAAGACGTCGGCGTCGGCACACAGGTCGGTCGCCGCGGCCTCGGCTCGATCGATGAGCCGGTCGGCGACCTCGCGGAGTCGCGCGCGTTCGTCGTCGTCGGGGGTGACCCGCGATCGAATCTCGGCGACGACCCGCTCGAGGTCGCGATCCGGCTCTCGATCGTCGGGCTCGTCACCGTCGTCAGCGCTGTTTCCGCACTGACCGCCGGAACCGTGGTCCGCGCTGTCGGCGTCCTCCTCGCTCATTGGGAACGCGTACTCGAGCGGTGCGTGAAAGAGTATCGAACCCGAAGCAGGGAAAACGAAAGCCCTATCAAATACACCCGATTACCAGATGATGAGCCGAAGTAGCTCAGATGGTAGAGCACCTCGCTGTTACGGCGACTCAGGGATTCCCTGTCCGCCGCAGATACGAGGTTGTCCCAGGTTCGAGTCCTGGCTTCGGCGCTTCTCGATTCGTCTCGATTGGGTGAGTTGTAACCGACGATCCAACTGTCATCCGCGAGTTCGACCACCGGTTTTCGGGAGAGGGATTATCGTCCTTCGCCAGTGACGTAGACACATGACCAGCGACGGCGACGACCGACGGAGTACAGACCACCACGGACACGATATCATCGACCCGCTTTACGTTGGAATCGTCACCGTCTCCAGTTCTCGTGCGGGCACGGCGGATCCCGACGATCCGGGCGGAGACACCATTCAGGACTCTTTCGAAGCCGATGGCCACGAGGTCCGAAAACGGCTCCTGGTCCGGGACGACTACTCGGCGATCCGAACCGCCGTCCGGGGCCTCGTGGCACGCCGCGACATCGACGTAGTGTGTACCACGGGCGGCACCGGTGTCACCGTCGACGACGTCTCTCCGGAGGCGACCGCATCGCTGTTCGAGCGCGAGCTGCCTGGCTTCGGCGAACTGTTTCGTTCGCTCTCGTGGGACGAGGTCGGAACGCGAGCGATGGCCTCGCGCGCGACGGCGGGAATCGCCGTCGACACGCCCGTCTTCTGCCTCCCCGGGAGCCGGAGCGCCTGCGAAACCGCCTGTGAGGAGCTGATCGTCCCCGAATCGCCCCACCTCGCGGGACTGGCGACGCGTCACCGCGCCGGGACGACCGATCAGACGCTCGCGGAATACCAGGACGAGTAGGCGAGTTGCGGTTCCGGTCTCCAGACACGCCTCTTGACTGCGGTTCCGGTACTCGAGCGGCGGTTTCCTCCTCGAAACGCGGACTGCCTGTACCTGCGGACGGGGAAACGCGACTATCCGCGGGAGTTCGTCCTGAGACGGCGAGGCGAACAGTCAGCTCTCCTGTAACAGCCTTTATTGTGCCCAAGGGCGTGCATTCGATTGCTATGTGTCACCACTTCGAATCCGTGACCGACCTCGACGCCGAGGAGCGCGAGGACGCCCTCGAGTCTCACAGCGAGGCGGAACTCGAAGCCGAGCTGAGTGACGACGAACTCGAGGCGCTGACTGCGTAGGTATCGGCTCGAGACGACGGGATCTCGAGATGGCAACGAATACTCGGTAATTCACTTCCTCAAATTGCGCTTTGAGACTAGCGTAGCATAGTGATCAAGCGAAACTTTGGATTATAGTGCCCCGAATACATTCTATTTCATAATAAATTTTAAATTCGAGCCCTCACTTAAAACCAATAATGGAAGAGGCCTTTCAGAACCTATCAGAACCGCAGAAAAAAGGCGACGCAACAGAGGGGATTATTAAGGCAGAGTTTCTTTCACGTGGAATTCCTGTTCTTGTCCCTGGGTCGGATAATTTACCGTATGACCTCGTGATTGACAGAGGGTCGGATCTACTACGTATTCAATGTAAGACGGCATCCAGTAACGACGATGGCAAAGTTCGATTTGAAACACGGAGTACGAGGGTGAAGACGCAGGGCTATGAGAGAGCAGGATACGATGGGAAGATTGACTATTTCGCTGTGTACAATCCTGTGATTGGAGAAACCTATCTCGTACCAATTCAGGATGCTCCAAAAACAGGGATGGAGATACGGTACCAGAGAACCAAAAACGGCCAGACAGCAAGGGTTAATTGGCATGAGGATTATCTCATAGATACGCAACTATCGGGCCCTTAGCTCAGTCTGGTTAGAGCGCTCGGCTCATAACACAATCTGACTCGTGAGATCGTGTGAGACACCGAGTGGTCGATGGTTCGAATCCGTCAGGGCCCATGCGCAAAAAACCCGAGTGTGGCCGAAACTGATTCGGCCGATAACCGACCTTTGAACCACTCGAAGTGGAATTTTTCATATCCCGAACAATCCTCGTCTGAACCTGAACCGAACCAGTCACTGGTTCCGGGTCGTCGCATTCGTGCGAAAGTAGTAGTCGAAACGCGGTGGTCGGCGCGACGGTCGCAGCGTGGCCGTCGGTCGACAACTCGACATCCAAGCACTGCGGAGCCCATATCACCGACCGGTTCCGTTGCGTCTTCGGTGGCAACGACGATCGGGCCAACCGCTGTGGTGACCCCGATACGTACACTTGACTGAGCCGCGGCTCCGCTGTTGGCGTCGAGGTCGGGCTTCTGGATCCGGAGACATCGCCCGGCCGTCACGGTGGTGAGGGCGATTTGTAGCTTGTTCGTCCCGGCGAATTGGCTTACGGCGGAGTCGAACGCCGATAGCCCATCCGGCCCAGCAAGCGACTACGAGGACGTTCGGCGGGCGCTCGAGAATCGGGCGGTCTGCACCGCCGGTGGAATCGATCAGTCCTCGAGCGTTACTGATCACAGTCCCTCGGCGTTCTTTAGCAGCCGAAGGAGAATACCGAGCGTCAGCACCATCGCGATACCGAACGTCACTGCGATACTTAGAGTCCCTGTACCGATCATACTCGTACTCGAGCAGTGTCTCTCAATAAGATACCGGCTCGAGAACTCCATTCTTTGGGACTATGCCGATCGATCACTACAGCCAGACAGTGATCACGAGGGCGGTTGTTCGCGATGAGCCGCCTCGTCGAATCCGATGAGGGCGAGCGGTCCGGTGACCGTGTTGACACGCTTCGTCGTCTGTGCCCGTCGTGTACGCGCGATGTTCTCAACGCGCCGGAAGGGGGGGCCGTTTGAATCATCGAGCGCGACGCCCTCGCGCTCGAGCAGCGTCGGGAGGCCGCTGAGACGCTCTCGGCTCGAGCGGTGGCGTTCGAGGTCGATATCGAGATCGCTGTCACTACTGAGCAAAATCGTGTCTCGAGAAACGCTGGCTAGGGGCCAGCGTCGGAGCCCCACCCCCATAGGTGTGTGTCAAGTGGGTGGGTTTGAGATCGAGTTTGACAATGTGGCTAGTGACTTTCAAGCCGGAACGATCTCAGGGTGCGGCGAGGTTCCGTCTGTCTCGAAGTCGGACACATTCAGCCGGGTAACGACCGAATCCTCTCCCCGCCACGTGTCTCTTAGAATTCCGCAAAGATAGTCTTGTTGGCAGCCTGTCACCTATCGAAACTATCGGTAGTGATATCCGAAACCAACTAATCGCCTCCGGCCACCCTATTCGGAGGCATTCCCACTTCCCATTCTTTAAAAAATGGTTGCGAGGTCGTTCAGCGCTTCATCGGCCTGTTCATGGTCGAGAATCACTTCGCGGGCGTCGTCATCAGGATTGTGATCGGGCTATCGGACCGTCTGGTGGAGGTTGGGGTGGACGCCGTCGATGGTACCGAGAAATCGGATGACCTCCCGGAGAGTGTCCATCTGGCACTTCAAGTTCGCCTTCTCGAGGTTGCCGTCGTTTCGTCGACAGGGGCGGTACTCGTGCGGCGTTCGGCCCAGCAGCTCGTTCCGGTTATCACCATTTTCTCACCGTCTCGGGTGGCCCCGTCAGGACCCATGGATTTGTCGGTACTGTGAACAGACGACTTGATGACTTGGAGTCGCGAAACAGTCGTTTAACCGCGGTCAATTCAGTCCGTCTCTATTCTCTGCTATGAGGCGTGTGAACTGAATCAAATATGCAGTGGGGGTGCAAACCATAGTAGACACTGAAACTATTCATACACTGATCGCAACGCGTTCAGGTATGTATTGAATTCCAACGGCTACTATCTCAGCAAGCCATACGGCGATGTCGATTTGACCGAAAGTACTCTCAGTACTGTTCATCAAGAGCCTCTCGGTCCGATATCTGACTCTTCACTACTGTTTTGCAGTTACCATGTTCCGGATAACGATACTGTCCTCTCAATGTGTGGCACTGACTACCTTCGGACCTGAGGTTCGCAGGCCTTAAGTAGTGATCGGCGATTACAACTATGTACGAAGATGTGGCGACGGGGCGTTTGGATACGCCGCGTTGTCACGGACGATCTGGGTCCGAAGGGGTTATGTACCCCTGACGGCTTATGAATACGTCCGAAGGAGATGAGGATCCTACCCCTGCGGTCCG
>NZ_JBWBDM010000009.1:0-179929 GCF_056135975.1 Natrinema sp. LJW11
GATAAGCTCGCCAGCGTTACGGTGAGTACTGGAGTGCGCGAGCCTCTGGGAAACTCGTTTCGCCGCCTCCACTCATATCGACCAATACGGTCGAGCGACCGATCGTGGTCTGACGGCGGTTCGATTCCGCCGATCGGCATTACAGCGGCCACAGCGGCGAGGTACCTCCCGTACCCATCCCGAACACGGAAGATAAGCTCGCCTACGTTTCGGTGAGTACTGGAGTGCGCGAGCCTCTGGGAAATTCGATTCGCCGCTCCCATTCATACTAACACCCACACAGCAGTCGCTGTGTGGGTTTTTTGCTTTATTTAATACGGTGCTGCCGTTACGCGCTATTCGAAATCTGTAAAGAAAGAAAATAGCCGCAGCAGCGGTCTTTTAGACCAGCTGAATGACGTTCCCGTTCGAGGTAACGTGGAGATCGCGGCCGAGTTTGTATCCGCGATTGGAGGCGAGGTCGACGTATCCCGAGAAGCCGCTCATGTTCTGGTGGGCCGGGATGACGTGCTCGGGCTGCAACGCATCGAGCATCTCGTAGTGACCCTCCTGACAGAGGTGGCCCGAAACGTGAATATCGTCGTAGATACGCGCACCTTGCATGCGGAGTAGCTTTTCGGCCTGGTAGCGCTGGCCTTCGTTCGTCGGCTCCGGAATCACTCGAGCGGAGAAGACGACCTTGTCGCCGTCCTCCAGTTCGTACGGCGTTTCGCCACGGCCCATTCGCGTGAGGGTCGCTCGAGGCTCACCTTGATGGCCGGTGACGACGGGCAGGAAGTTCTCCTTCCCTTCGTTCATGATGCGTTCGAACGTCTGCTCGATGGACTGGCGGTAGCCGACCATCTCGACGTCGGAGGGGAAGTCGATTCCGATCTGTTTTGCGGTCCCGGAGTAGGTCTCCATCGAGCGGCCGAGGAGGATCGGCGTGCGATCGATATCTCGAGCGAATTCGATGAGGGATTTCACGCGGGCGATGTGGCTCGAGAAGGTGGTGGCGACGATGCCGCCGTCATAGTCCTCCATGCTGTAGAGGACGTCCCGGAGGTGTTCGCGCGCGACGTTCTCGGAGGGTGTTCGTCCCTTCTTGTTCGCGTTAGTACAGTCTTCGATGTAGGCGAGGACGCCCTCGCCTTCGCGGCCGATCTCGCGGAAGCGCTCCATGTCGATCGGGTCGCCGATGACGGGCGTGTGGTCCATCCGTTTGTCGAGCCCGTAGACGACTGCGCCTTCGGGCGTGTGGAGGACGGGGTTGATCGCCTGGACGATCGAGTGCGTGACGTTGACGAACTCGAGTTCGACCTCGCCGGAGTCGCCGATCGACATCGTTTCGCCGGCGTCCATTTTGACGAGTTCGTTCTCGGTGTTGAACTTCCCTTCCTCCTCGAGTTCGCCTTTGACGAGCTCGAGCGTGAACGGCGTCGCGACGATGGGTGCGTCGTAGCGGTGTGCGAGTTTGCTGATCGCACCGATGTGGTCGAGGTGGCCGTGGGTTGGGACGATCGCTTTGACGTCTCCCTCGAGGTCGCTCATAACCCGGTCGTCCGGGATGGCTCCCATGTCGATCAGGTCGAGGCTGTGCATGCCTTCGGTTCGGATGTTGTCGTGAATGAGAACCTTCGACAGGTTCAGTCCCATGTCGAAGATCACGATGTCGTCACCGGCGCGGACAGCCGTCATCTGTCGCCCGACTTCCTCGTAACCGCCAATTGTCGCAATTTCAATTTCCATTGTTGGTAGGGCCGATCATAGCAGTCCCGTGGACAGTCGTGCAGCCGGAATGGCTGCCGGGAACGGCGTCCTGCGACGTGAGCCGGCTTCGATAACGTCCGCGGTGGCTCGAATCGAAGGCTCAGTCCCGACCGTGCCAGGGACAGCGCCTATTTCGGTTAGTGAATTAACGACTCTCCCGACGTAAGTAGTTCTGGGTTTTGGGGCAGACATGGGGTGAGTAGGCGAACTCGAGGGACCGTCTCGAGTCGCATACAGATCGCGTTCGTCGACCGATGAAGCTCCGTCACTTCGAGGAGGGCCCAGAACGGTCGATCGGGGCGAGTTGTGACGAGCGTTTGGCGTTCGTGATTCAACTCGAGGCGATTCGGTTCGCGGTCATCGAGGGCGGTAGACAGTCGGCTGGAACTGGTTTCGGAGCAATCCATGCCGTATCGGGGCTGCTTCGGGGCGGATTTGCAGCCGACCGTATCAGCCCCGCTCTGTCGGTGGCGGTGGAACGAGGGGCGGAGACAGCTGCCGGCTCGAAAATCGCGGGTGATCCCTCTATCGAGTGGTGTGACGAGACCGTTTCTGCAGACAGGCGCCCGCTGATGACGGTGTACGAGTGGGTTCTCCCGTCACGTGCTCGGTCACACCGGATAGGTTTCCGTGAATATAGCCTACAGAACCTGCTATCCGCCGATTTCGGCCGTTTCCGTCGGCGCGTGTCGCTCGGCGATCGGGGCGGAGAGTGCAGGACTGGTGGGCGTCGAACTAGTCGTCGATATACTGTTGTTCCCACTCTCGGCGCTGCTCGATCGTCTGTCGGCCGCGATCACTGATCTCGTAGTAGTTGGTTCGTCGATCGAGCTCTCCTTTCTCGACGAGGTCTTTGTTGACCAGTGTGTCGAGGTTCGGATACAACCGACCGTGATTGATCTCGCTGTTATAGTATGTCTCGACTTCGCTTTTCACGTCTTGGCCGGAGGGCTGATCGGCCCCTGCGATCACGTACAGAAGGTCTCGTTGAAACCCTGTCAGATCGTCCATTTTGTACTCGAGTGAACGAACGGGTACCCGGCTATTTGTTATCGATTTCGTATCAACCGTTCCGCATACGTTCACCGAAGCTAACTAAGTCAATCAGACTAATATCCCGAGTTTCGTTTCGTAAGGACATGCTAAATCCGGTTCCGAAGCCGTACAGACAGGCCGTCTCGAGACTCGTTACGGATTTCATGAAAGTTACGCAAAACGAAACAGACCGCTCACGGTAGCTAAACCGGAATACATATCATCTTAGTTTACTGTCGCGGTTCGACACTGTCAGTACGGATGATTCGATCGGTTATAGTAGCGATGTCACGAAGCCGTCGCTAGCTATCGTGACGTGCGCTGAAGAATGATAATCGAATGTGAAACCCGTTACCGAACGTGAAAAGCCGTTTTACAGGCGGGTGACGTTGGTGGCGCGGGGGCCCTTGGGGGCCTGTTCGATATCGAATTCGATGTCTGTGCCTTCTTCGAGGTCCGGACCGCCAACGTCTTCCATGTGGAAGAAAACGTCATCGTCTGCGTCGTCCGTCTCAATGAAACCGTAGCCGCCTGTGTCGTTGAAGAAATCAACGTTTCCTTTCGCCATTGCAATTCAATCGAGGCCCGGGATACGTATAACAGTTGTGTTACGGGTCGACTGTCGAAACAAAAATATTTTCGGCGTGAACCCGACGGTTATCGGACTGTAGCGGTGAAAACCGCGGAGTCTGTTTTTCTATATCTCCGATATATTGGCGCCATCGATAGCGAACCGCTGACTCCCAGGAGTGGGAATACGGGCCGGCTCCGAGAGAGGAGTGGACAGTTCCTCCCGGCGGTAAGCGGACGAGAAACCACTATTTCGCCGTTCACGCTCGAATTCGACTGACCGTCCGTCCAGAACCGGCCGCGGCTCGACGGGCAGCTGTGTTCGTCTCGAGGACGATTCTGGGGGACGATTCCGGGACCCATTCGCGGTCGACGACCGCCTGGTGGGAATATCACCCGCGGACCGTGGTCTCCCTCGAGGTGTACTGGAATAGTATCGTTTAGGTGGTTCCGATGGGTATGCCGCGGCATGAACCGGACGGAGTCCCGAGGGGCGCCGACGATAGCGCAGGTCGCGCTGATCGGTCTCTTCGTGACTGCACTCGTCACCGCGCAGTTGACCGCGTCGAAGGTACTCGCGTTCGAACTCCCGGTGGCGCTCCCGGTGACGGGAGCGCAGCTCGCGCTGCCTGGGGCGGCCCTCGCGTACGCGTTGACGTTCCTCGCGAGCGACTGTTACACCGAACTGTACGGCCGCCGCGCGGCCCAGATCGTCGTCAACGTGGGCTTCGTCCTGAACTTCGTCGTCCTCGCGCTCGTATGGTCGACGATCGCCGCGCCGGCCGCCCCCACGAGCGTCGATCCCGCTGCGTTCGAGACGGCACTCGGTGCGTCGACGAACGTGGTCATCGGCAGCCTGTTGGCCTACCTCGTCAGCCAGAACTGGGACGTGATCGTCTTTCATCGGATTCGAGAGTACACGGGCGCAGAGAAGCTCTGGCTCCGCAACATCGCGTCGACGGCGAGCAGCCAGGCGATCGACACCGTCATCTTCGTCTCGGTCGCGTTCGCCGTCGCACCTGCCGTCCTCGGCGTCGGTGTCGTTCTCCAGACTGACATCATCCTCTCGCTGATGGTCGGCCAGTACCTGTTGAAACTCGCGATCGCCCTCCTCGATACGCCGATCGTCTACGCCGTCGTCTCGCTCGTGCGCTCGCGCGAGGGGCTCGCCGCCGAGGAGACGCACGCCGCCTGATTTCGCCTCGTCGAAATCGTCCGGTTCGATCGCGCGACGGGTAGCGATCGGTGTCGCACTCGTTTCGGACGGAGTGTTGGAACTCGGTTTCGGAGCAAGCCCGAGAGGGTTCGCGGTTGCTCCGATAGATCGGGACAGCAGGCCGCATCAGTGGCTACTATAGGACCCCGCTCGAGAGGAACGACCATGGACGAACGCGTACGCGAACACGCCGAGGTGCTGGTCGACTGGAGCGCTCGCGTCGAAGCGGGCGACGACGTCGTTCTATCGGTGGGGCCCGACGCGCACGAACTGGCGGTCGCCGTCGCCGAGAAACTGGGCGAACGGGGTGCGAATCTGCTCGCGACCTACGGCTCAGGTGAAGTCACGCGGGCTTATCTCCGGGCCCACGACGGCGATTTCGACGCGAATCCGGCTCACGAACTCGCGCTGGTCGAGAACGCCGACGTCTATCTCTCGCTGGGGGGCGGGCG
This sequence comes from Natrinema sp. LJW11, assembly GCF_056135975.1. Taxonomy (NCBI): domain Archaea; kingdom Methanobacteriati; phylum Methanobacteriota; class Halobacteria; order Halobacteriales; family Natrialbaceae; genus Natrinema; species Natrinema sp. LJW11. The sequence continues at coordinate 5,023 of NZ_JBWBDM010000009.1, forward strand.
GAACACGAGTGCGACGGCCGACGTTGCCGGTGATCAGCGGCGAGCGTACAACGAGGCCAGAAGCGAGATCCGCGAGACCCGGCTAGGGACTCGCTGGGTGTCGACGGTCCATCCGACGCGCTCGCTCGCCCAGCAGGCCAACATGGCGTACGAGGAGTACCAGGAGTTCGCGTACGACGCGATCCTCCGGGACTGGGAGTCGCTGGCCGAGGAGATGGCCCAACTGAAGGCGTTGCTCGACGCCGGCGACGAGGTAAGACTCGTCTCGAGGGGTACCGACCTGACGATGCGGATCGAGGGTCGGACGGCGGTCAACAGCGCCGCGTCGGTCGCCTACGACTCGCACAACCTGCCCAGCGGCGAGGTCTTCACCGCACCCTACGCCACCGAAGGCGAGGTGACCTTCGACGTCCCGATGACGATACGGGGGGAGTCCGTCCGGGGCGTCCGCCTCGAGTTCGAGGCGGGCGAGGTCGTCGATTACGACGCCGAGCAGGGCGGGGACGTGATCGGCGAGATCATCGAGACGGACGACGGAGCGCGGCGACTCGGCGAGCTCGGAATCGGAATGAATCGGGGTATCGACCGCTACACGGACAACATCCTCTTCGACGAGAAGATGGGCGATACCGTCCATCTGGCGCTCGGCCGGGCTTACGACGCCTGTCTCCCCGACGGTGAGTCCGGCAACGACTCGGCGGTCCACGTCGATCTGATCACGGACGTCAGCCAGGACTCTCGCCTCGAGGTCGACGGCGACGTGATTCAACGAAACGGGACGTTCACGTTCGAGGAGGGCGAGGGCTGAACGCTCGAGACGTTCGACTCGAAGTAGCTTCGGGGACGTCTCTCCCCTCGAGCGACGGTACGAACGCCTTACGGATCGGTGGCAGCGCTCTATACCGTGCGAAGCCATCCCATACTAATATGTATGCTCCTCCTCACGTCGAGTACCGCCGGACCGGTGGCGGATAGTAACCGGTTAGGGCGTCGACGCGCCCTGGATTTCCCCAATCAACCCTTGTCTGTCCCGCCCTGCCGGAGGCGGTAGTGTGCTGTCGGCACCCGGCGACGCGGCCTCCCCCTCCCGGTGTGGTCCGGTCGCCGTTGCCGGCAGGATATCCGGCGGTCACCGTTTCCGTCACGCTCTCGAGTCTCGAGCCCCAAGGACGGCTATGCGCGATCGGCTTCGGGCGGGCGTCGCCATCTTCAACAGTGGCCACTACCACGCCGCCCACGACGCCTGGGAGGACCGCTGGCTCGAACTCGAGGCCGGAAGCGACGACGAGCGCCTGCTTCACGGGCTCATTCAGTACAGCGGCGCGGTCTATCACGCCAGCGAGCGCAACTGGGAGGGGGCCGTCGGGCTCGCCGAGAGCGCCGACGAGTACCTCGCGGGGCTGCCCGCCGACTTCCGCGACCTCCGACTCGAGCCGATCCGGGCGGCCCTGGCTCGTCTCGCGGCCGACCCCGAAATCATCGAGCGGCGGCCGCCGGGACGGATCGAACACGAGGGCGACAGTCCCGGTCTGGCGGATCTCGGCTTCGAACCGACGGCGATCGCGGCGGTCGTCCTCGCCGAGGAGTTCGGCTACGACGAGGAGCGGGTCGGACGGGCTCGAGCGTACGCGCGGCGGGATCTCGAGGCGGGTGATGACGGTAGCGTCTTCATCACGCTACTGTTCGATTTCGTCCGCGAGGAGGAGAATCGCGGGATCATCTCCCGGCGGCTCACGGACCACGTCGGCAGGCGACGGGCCCGCGAGGAGGACGTAAACGGATTGTTCTGATCGGTCATCGGTGCTCGAGAACGGTCGTGGGAGGTCACCCACGGAACTTCCGAACGGTAGCGATGAATCGAACGGTTTGCTCGCGCTGGCGGCAGGGAATCGCCACGCACTCCCCAGCCGATTGCGGTCCTCGCTCCCGCTGGTCGCTGCGGTCCTCATCCCTCGCGCAGTGGTATCGACCGACCTCACTCCCGTTCGGCCGGTCGACAGCGCGCGCCACAGCACGTGGACGGCAAATCCTCGCCAATAGCCGCCGTCGTTCAGTGTCGACGGGAGCTTCAAGTCCGGGCCGGCCGAACGCGAGGGTATGGAAATCGGTACCGTGCTCCCGCAACTCGAGATCGGCCACGACCCGCGGACGCTCGCAGACTACGCACAGCGAGTCGAGGAGTCGGGGTACGAACACGTGCTGGCGTACGATCACGTCCTCGGCGTCGATCCCGACCGCGAGGGGTGGGACGGTCCCTACGATTACGAGAGCACGTTCCACGAGCCGCTGACCACGTACTCCTATCTGGCGGGGCAAACCGACGAACTGGTCTTTATGACCGGAATTCTCGTCTTGCCCCAGCGCCAGACCGCGCTCGTCGCGAAGCAGGCCGCCCAACTGGATCGCTTCACCGACGGGCGGTTTCGAATGGGGGTCGGCGTCGGCTGGAACGAACCCGAGTACGTCGCGCTGGGCGAGGATTTCTCCCGGCGAGGGCAGCGAATCGAGGAGCAAGTCGAGGTGCTCCGCCGGCTCTGGACCGACGAACTCGTCGACTTCGAGGGCGAGTTTCACGAGATTCCGGACGCAGGCATCCGGCCGCGTCCGGTCCAGCAGCCGATTCCGCTCTGGATGGGCGGCATGGCCGATCCGGTCAAGCGCCGCGTCGCTCGGATCGCGGACGGCTGGTTACCCCAGTTTCAGCCGGGCGACGAGGCCGAGGCCCACCTCGCTGACCTCTACGGGTACGCCGAGGAGGCGGGCCGGGACCCCGACGACATCGGCCTCGGCGGCCGGATGTACGCGATCCCCGGCGAGGACGACGAGTGGATCGAGCGCGCGCAGGCCTGGCGGGAGCTCGGCGCCGACCACCTCTCGATCACGACGATGTACCAGGGGCTCGAGGGCGAGGAACACGCGGCCCACCTCAAGCGGGTCGCCGACGTGCTGAACGGCGTCGATCTGTTGTAGCGGGCGCTTTGCGGGCGGCGCGTCCGGCTATTCGTGACCCGCCACCGGCAGCGGCTCGTAGGGTTCCTCGAGGGACTGCAGCTCCGACTCGGAAAGATCGATCTCGAGGGCCTCGACGGCGTCCTCCAAGTGTTCGACGCTGGTCGTCCCGACGATGGGGGCGTCGACCCACTCTTTGTGGAGCAGCCACGCGAGCGATATCTGGGCCATCGAGACGCCCTTCTCGTCGGCGAGCTCCTGAATCCGCTCGTTGATCTCCTCGCCGCCGCCCTGGAGGTAGGACATCTGCTCGAGGTACTTGTCGGTCCGGCCGCGGGTCGTCGATTCGATCTCCTCGTGGGGACGGGTCGCGACGCCGCGGGCCAGCGGCGACCACGGAATGACGCCGATGTCCTCGTTCTCGCACAGCGGCAACATCTCGCGTTCCTCCTCGCGGTAGAGCGCGTTGTAGTGGTTCTGCATCGTGGCGAAGCGCTCGAGGCCCAGCGCGTCGCTCGCGTGGAGGGCGTCGGCGAACTGGTGGGCCCACATCGAGGAGGTGCCGATGTAGCGCACCTTCCCGCGCCGAACCGCATCGTCGAGCGCGCGGAGGGTCTCCTCGACCGGCGTGTCGTAATCCCACCGGTGGGTCTGGTAGAGGTCGATGGTGTCCATCCCGAGCCGGTCGAGGCTCGCCTCGAGTTCCTGTTCGATCGATTTGCGGGAGAGGCCGCTCGCGTTCGGATTATCGGCATTCATCTCGCCGAATACCTTCGTCGCGACCACCTGCGAATCGCGGTCGTACCCCTCGAGCGCGTCGCCCAGGATCTCCTCGGACTCGCCCGTCGAGTAGACGTTCGCGGTGTCGAAGAAGTTGATCCCCAGATCGATCGCGCGGTCGATGAGTTCCTCGCTTTCCTCGGGCTCGAGCATCCACTCCCGATCCGTCCCGAAGCTCATACAGCCCAGACAGATGCGGCTGACCGTTAGTCCCGTGTTTCCGAGCGTGGTGTACTCCATGCCGTCAGTTCCCACGCCGAACGTCAAAAGCTCGCGGCTCGTCCGAGTCGGTTGCCGGCTCTGGACGGCGAGATCGCAGCGTAGTCGGGCGAACGTCGTCAGTGCGCGGTCAGATGTCGGGTTCGACGACCCGGTCCTCGCCGTCGTAGTACGCGGAGTTGTCGCGGGGCTCGTAGCCGAGGGCCTCGCGGGCGCGCTCGAGCGAGTAGTACTTCCGGTCGTTGTCGGAGATGCCGTAGACGATCTCGTACTCGTAGTCGGCGCGGATGCAGCGGTCGAACAGGTGCGCACAGTCGCGGTAGGAGAGCCACATCGCCTGTCCGCGCTCGTAATCGATCGGCGGGTGGCCCCGCGTCAGATTTCCGATGCGGACGCAGACGACCGAGAGGTCGTGTTCGTCGTGGTAGTAGCGGCCGAGCGTCTCGCCGGCGGCCTTCGAGACGCCGTAGAGGTTGCTCGGCCGTGGGAGCTCGCTCCCGTCGAGGCGGTACTCGTTGTGCTCGCGGTACAGGTCGGGCGTCCGCTCGTCGGTCTCGTAGTTGCCGACAGCGTGATTCGACGAGGCGAAGACGACCTGCTCGACGCCGGCGTCGACGGCGGCCTCGAAAATCGTCTGGGTGCCGTCGATGTTGTTGGTCAGGACGCTGTCCCACGGCGCTTCGGGGCGCGGATCGCCCGCGAGATGAACCACGACGTCGATTCCGTCCATCGCCTCGCGGACGGCGTCCTCGTCGGTGATGTCCGCGACGACGAACTCGCCCGGCTGGTCGTCCGTCGGGGGAGCGCGATCCAGCAACCGCCACTCGTGGTCGTCCGCGAGGCCGCCGAGGATGGCGTCTCCGACTCGCCCCGCAGCCCCGGTGAGCAGGACTGACTGTGCCATTCGTTCGGTGTGAGGGACAGCGTCGATAAGTACCATGCGGTTCCGCGGCAGTTCGGGCGGGAGTGTCACGCGCTCCATCACGGACACCTGAAACTATCCCCGTCTCGTTCCCGGTCGATGATCCACATGCGGTGGCGCGCGCTGTGTCGCGGTGAGCGGCGAAGACGCGAACGGCGAAGCCGTGAGCGCGCAGCGAACCGCGACGAAACATCGTGCGAGGGATGAGCGAGCGGTCGAGGCGCGAACGCGGTGAGCGCCTCGTAAAGCGAGCGAATCGGTTGGGGAGGGCGTGGCGATTCCCTGGTGCCACGATAGCAGGACGCGCTCGGCTTCGTCAGTTGACGCTCAACTCGAGGAAGTCGATAGAACGACGCTATCCGCGACGGTCGATCACATCGCAATCCCCTTGCCGACCGCACGCGAGCACTGGCACATGTCGACAGACACGTCACCCACGGACGCCGAGGCCGCCTGCTTCGAGGCCGGCATCAAGTTCGGCTCGCTCTACCACCAGTTCGCCGGCACGCCCGTCTCGCCGGACAGCGCCGCGAGCCTCGAGACGGCGATCGAAGAATCGATCGAGAACCAGCCCCACTGCGTCGACGTCGCCGTGGACGTCCTCACCGACGAACTCGAGGCCGAACTCGCAGACTCGAGCGCCGACTACACCGAACTGACGGGCCGGTTCCTCGCGGTCGAGATCGTCGTCGACCACGAGGGCTGCGAGGTCGTCACGCGCATGGAGATGGAGGACGGCTATCCGCTGATGCGCCTCGAGTCGGTTCGGGGTCGGGACTAACGTCGCGAGTCGATCGGTCGGTGGCCGCGCTCGGTTCCCGATCATCTCGCAGCGGCGGGCGTGCCCCGCAGTCGCTGATACGGTCTGCTGTGGCCGTACCGGCGCGCCCGCGACCCCACCGCGGGTGCGCCGGAAATGACGCACGGTACTCCGTCTCAGTCGTCCGCCGGCCGGTCGATCACTTTGGCGACCGTGACGAGGGCGTCGAACTCCGGTGGCGACCCCTGTACCTGGATCGTCCCCCGTTCGGGGTGATACTGAACGAAGTCGACGTCCGCCGTTTTCGGGAGGTGATGGTGCTCGAGGTCGATCCGTAGCTTCTCGGAATCGTTCCACGGCCCCTCCCGTTCGGATTGCCCGTCTTCCCACTCGGAAATGACGTCGACGAGTTCGTCGACGGCGACCGGTTCGCGTTGCTCGTGCAGATAGTAGAGTGCGTACCTGCGCCGTTCGTCGCCGAACAGTTCGAATAATGCGTCTAGCGAGACCATTGTGAGTGATTCGCACGCAGTGGATTTAGCCGCATCGCTACCCGAGCAGACGGTAGCCGGTAAGCACCGGCACTGCCCGGGCCGGCCATACCTGAGCGGTCTCGATGACCTTCCTTTCGAAATCGAGCCGTTGTTCGACCGATATCGATTCGCTCCCGTCCGATTTCACTTTCACTTTCGGGCGATCTTTTAACCCCGGTGGTCGCAAAGACGATGACATGAGCCAAGCCACGCTCGGCGACGACGAGGAACTGTTCGGGGAAGCGGCCAACGAGATGCGCGAGGACGTCGAAGCATCGCTCGAGGAGGCCTGGGCGGCGCTGCCCGCCGCCGACGACATCTGGGAGACCGACGCCGACAACGTGTTGGGCGTCCTCAACGGTCTTAATTCGGCGCTCGACGCCGGCGATGCCGAGGACAGCCTTCGCGATGCGAAAAAGTGGTTCACGATGGGCCAGCGGGCCGACGCGTTCGACGACGCCGACGACCTCGAGGAGGAGATCGAAGCCCTCGAGGAGGCCATCACGGATATCTCCGAGGCCGGCGAGCAGGTCGGCGAGCTCACGTCGACGATTCCGGCACTGCGCGGAACGCTACAGGACGCCGGTCCCGCGGATGTCGACGACGAATCGGAGGCCGCGGACGCGGATGAAGACGAAGAGTAATCGATCCACCACCGATCGAGCAGCCTGAACCCCCTATCGTCGCTCGGGCCGCGACACGTCACGCTCGGCGATCGTTTCGAGCAGCCGAGCCAGCGCGTCGGCGGCTAACTCGAGCAGTTCTTCGCCTCGCTGGGCGTCGCCCGCGACCGGATCGCCGACGACTCCGTTTTCCGTAAACTCCGCCGCGTCGTAGGCCAGGTTGACGCCACTCGTCCAGTCCCCCCAGCCGTCGGCGGCGCCGGCTCGGGCTTCGTCGATCCGCTCCTCTCGAATGCGGTCCGGTTCGAGGTGGCGCAGGAGTCCCGTCTCGAGGGGGCCGCCGTGGCCCATGTCGGCGGTGTGCTCGCCGACGGCCTCGAACCAGGTGAACGGGACGACGTAGGCGTCGCCGTTCCTGGTGAGTCGCCCGCCGACCTCCCGGAGGGCGTCGACGTTGCCGCCGTGGCCGTTGACGATGACGACGCGATCGAAGCCGTGGTGGGCCAGACTTTCGACGGCCTCGCCGACGTAGTCCCGGAAGGTGTCCTCGGCAACCCACATCGTCCCGGGGAACTGGCGGTGCTCCTCGGCGATCCCGACCGGAATCGCCGGCGCGCGGACGACCTCGCGATCGACCCGCTCGAGACCGGCGTCGGCGACCGCCTCGGCGGCCAGCACGTCCGTCCCGAGGGGGGCGTGCGGGCCGTGCTGTTCGGTGCTACCGACGGGGACGACCGCGAGGTCCGTCTCGAGGTCTCGGACATCCGTCCACGTCGCGTCGGAGAGGTTCATAGGAGAGAACTCCGACTGCGCAGTCATGAAACTCCCGGTGAAGAACCCTTCCGATAGTCCGCGGGAGATCGACCGGAGCGGATACCCCGTCCCACCCGTGGCGCACGCAGGGAAAATCCGTTTCCCCACGGTGACTAATTGCCGACTATGCCCGAAGACAGCCGCGAGCTCGGCGTCGAGCTCGGCGATCTCCAGGACGAACTCGAGAACCAGGAGTACCCGATCAGTCACGACGAACTCCTCGAGGAACACGGCGACGAGACCGTCGAGATGAGCGGGAATACGACGACGCTCGAGGAACTCATCGGCCCGCTGAACGAGGACGAATACAGGGATTATGGCGAGGTCGAACAGGCGATCATGAACATGGTCGGCGACGAGGCGATCGGGCGGAAGAACTACAGCGACCGAACCCCGCCTGCGGCTGGCGAGGACAGGCAGGATGAGGGAGCTCCGGATCAGGACGATCAGGAGGGACAGGAGTCGTTCTGAAATTCGCGTTACACTGGGTGCGTCGGGGGCTCTCCCGTGTGACGACCGGCTCAGAGTCCGTTTAATAGGGTGAGAGTAACCGATCCGATACCGATCAGGGCGGCGGCGCCGGCGGCCGACCCGAGCGAAACGTCGTGGGTTTCGGCAGTGCCACCCGCGAGAACGTAGACGCTCCAGCCGACCGCGACCACCTGAACGAGCAACGGAACCAAGGCGAGACCGAGTTCCGCCTGCGCCGCCTCGGCCTCGGCCGCGAACTGAGACGGATCGGTCGCGTCGATCGACAACGACTCGATTTTCGATCGGGCGAACAGATACTTGAGGGGGAGACCGAGGAGATCGGGGACGTACGCCCAGCCGGCGACGGCCAGCGCGTCGCCGAACGTCCCGGTCGACGAGCCGCTGCCGCCCAGCCAGTGCATGACGGCCGCGACGACGAGCCAGGCGATCACGAGACTGAACGCAGTCATCGGAATCACGATCGAGAAGGCCTGACTCCGAACGCCCTGTGGGAGCCCCGTAACCTGATCGAATACCAGCCGGACGACGGCGTGGATGAACACGAGGTTGGCAGCGCCGAAAAGGGCGAACGCGAGTAGCCCATCCCGACGTGCGTTTTCGCGGGCCGAGAAGTACCCGCCAGGATCGAAAAGCGGTGTGCGTGGAGGCATAATTCAGCATCATAGCCATTCATTAAAAATATGTCTACCGTATCGACACTACTCGAATTTCATCGACGGTTCTGAATAGGCACCGTTGAGTGCGTGTAGCGCTCGCTCAGTCGTCGTCGCCGACTTCCGTCCGCGCCTGCCGGCGCTGGGCGCGCTCGATGAACTCCTCGGGAAGCTCGTCGATCTCGCCGGCCTGCACGCCCCAGAGGTGCGAGTAGAGGCCCCCGTTTTCTAGCAGTTCGCCGTGCGCCCCGCGTTCGACGATCTCGCCGCCCTCGAGGACGAGGATCTGGTCCGCGTCCTTGATCGTCGAGAGCCGGTGGGCGATGGCGAAGGTAGTTCGATCCGCCGCGAGTTCGTCGATCGAGCGCTGGATGAGCATCTCCGTCTCGGTGTCGACGTCGCTGGTGGCCTCGTCTAACACGAGGATGTCGGGGTCTTTGAGGATCGCGCGGGCGATCGAGAGCCGCTGGCGCTGGCCGCCAGAGAGTTTGACCCCGCGTTCGCCGACTTCGGTGTCGTACCCCTCGGGCAGGTTCTCGATGAACTCGTGGGCCTCGGCCATCTTCGCGGCCTCGATCACGTCCTCGCGGTCGGCGTCGAAGGTACCGTACGTGATGTTCTCCTCGACGCTGCCGTAGAAGAGGAAGGTGTCCTGACTGACGTATCCCAGCGCCTCGCGGAGGCTGCGGAGCGTGACGGCTTCGACGTTCTGTCCGTCGATACGGATCGCCCCTTCGTCGACGTCGTACATCCGCAAGAGGAGTTTGAGCACCGTCGATTTGCCGGCTCCCGTGGGACCGACCAGTGCGAGCGTCTCGCCGCCCTCGACGGTGAAGTCGATCCCCTCGAGGATCGTCTCCGCGTCTCCCGGGTCTGAGTCCTCCTCGGTCGACTCGCCCAGTGCCCGTTCCGCCTCGCGATCGCCGTAGCTGAAGGAGACGTCGTCGTACTCGACGCGGCCCTCGGTCACCTCGAGGTCGGGTGCGTCCGGTTCCTCGCCGACCCGGTTCGGTTCGTCCATCAGCCCGAAGATGCGTTCGCTCGAAGCGCGAGCGCGCTGGTACATGTTGATGATCTGCCCGAACTGCGCCATCGGCCAGATGAAGCGCTGGGTGTAGAGGATGAAGACGACGAACATCCCGGTGCTGAGCTCGCCGGAGAACGGCCCGGGCGGGCCCGAGATGACCCAGAGGCCGCCGACGAGGAAGGTGATGACGAAGCCGATTCCCGCGAGCACGCGCAGGCCGGGGAAGAACTTGATCCGGGTGCGAATCGCTCCCCAGTTGGCGTCGAAGTAGTCTCGAGAGACGTCTTCGACCCGCTCGGATTCGTACTCCTCGGTCGTACTGGACTTGATCACCTGAATGCCCCCAAGGTTGTTCTCGAGTCGGGAGTTGACCTTGCCGACTGTCGAACGAACCTGGGCGTACTTGGGCTGGATGGTCTGGATGAACAGGTAGGTGAAGACGGCGATCAGCGGCACCGGAAGCAAGGCGACCAGCGCGAGCTGCCAGTTGATCGCGAGCAACAGCCCGCCGATTCCAAGCACCATCACGAGGAGCCGAAAGAGGGAGTTCATTCCGTCGTTGAGAAACTTCTCGAGGCGGTTGACGTCGTTCGAGAGGATCGACATCATCTCGCCGGTCTGTTTGTCGGCGAAGAAACCCATGTCCAGGCGCTGCATCTCGTCGTAGGTGTCGGTCCGGACGTCGTGCTGGACGTTCTGGGCGAAGGTGTTGAACCCCCAGTTTCGGGTCCAGTGGAACACGGCCGAACAGAGAAAGGCACCCGCGATGATCCCGATCGTCAGCCAGAACTGCGCCAGCCGCCCGTCGGGGACGTAGGGGGCGACGAGCCCCCCGCCGACCGGGAAGGCCTCGGCGTACGGAATCTCCCGGCGGATCACGGCGTCGATCGCGACACCCAGCATGAGCGCCGGGAGCAGGTCCAGGATCCGAGCGAAGAAGCTCGCGATGACGCCGATGACGGCGGCGCCCGTGTAGTTCGACCCGTACTCGAGGAACAGCCGCTTCATCGGATTCTCGATCTCCGCTCGCTGTTCCTCGAAGGGATCGTCCTCGTCCCAGTCGGCGTTACTCATTGAACGGGGTTCGGGGACCGCCGGCTATAAGAATTACCGACGAGCCGAAATACGGCCGGCGTCGACCGCTGCTGGCGCGGTTGACTCTCGATCTGCAGTCGTAGCGAATCGATCCAGCGAATCGGACCCGGCACTGGTAATGGTGGTCTGATTCGACTCGAGGTCGATCTCGACTTCGTCGCCGACTTCGATACCCGTCTCGTTCGCGTAGCCGCGGGGCACCTCGAGAACCCACTTTCCGCGCCCGGAGTACTCGAGATCGTTGCCGTCCTCGTCGGGGCCGGGCGCGCGGGCGTGGTGAATCGTCGTAATCTCTCGATCGGCGTCGATGAAGATGATGTCGATGTCGAAGTCCATCTCGCGCATCACGTAGGTCAGCTCTCGCTCCTGATTGTGGATGAACAACATCCCGTTACCCGGCTCGAGGGACTCGTGGTCGCTCAATCCGGTCCGTCGTTCCTGCCTATCGTCTGCGATTTCGACGTCGACGACGGCCTTGGGTTCTGGGTCACCGTCGCCATCATTCCCATCGCTTTCGTTCGTCTCTTCACCGTCGGCGGCAGCTCCGTTGCCCGATTCGGGATCCGCGGCAGCGCTCGAGTCATCGTCGGATCCGTCGTCGAGGATCCGAACCTCGCCATCGTCAGGGCCCCAGGGGACGGAGACGAGGCCGGCTTGGACGAGAACGATGCCAACAGCTGCGACGACGGCGACGACGAGGAGTCCTTTCCATACACGCTCGAGGGCCATGTATGATACCTGTAACGCGAGAGAGTAAAGGTTATTCGGACGGGGCTACTCGTCCCGGATGCGGGCTCGTAGTCTAGCTGGTTATGACGCGGCCTTTACAAGGCCGAGATCGGTGGTTCGAACCCGCCCGAGCCCATTTCTGAGACGAACGACAGTGAGTCACAGAACTGTATGCGAGGGCGGTTCGAACCCTGCAAGTCGCAGCGCGAACAAAGCGAGCGACCGTCTTGCTTCGGTTCGAACCCGCCCGAGCCCCCAGTTTTCTCGCGAACAACGTGCGAGGGGCGAACCTCGTTTCGGATAGCGACTCGAACACCGAGACGGGATCGAGAACTGGCAGAGACGAACAGAAAACCGGTACGCGGGTCCGAAGTCCCCAAACACGGACGAGAGGCCCCGAGTCGGTCAGCCGGAGGACGGGCCAGGAACCACCAGACGCGTCGCGGTCGTTACTGTTTGAGTCGTGCGACGTTCTCCCGGATCTGTCCGAGCAGGCCATCGCCCGACTCGGTCTGGAGAGCTGCGTGGAGCGTCGAGTTTTCCGGTTCGTCCTTGACGACGACTCGGAGGTAGGGCTCGAGCTGGTCGAAGTTATCCGCGAGGATGACGGTGTGGTTGTCCTCGTCGTGGTTGACGACGCCCGCATCGTCGAGTTTCGGAACGTGGCACTGGACCGACGAGACGTAGACGCTCTTGTACTCGTTTTTCGCGACCTCGTCCGGCGAGACGTCGTGTTCCCACCCCGCGACCGTCTCGGCCAGCGTCGAGAGCTCGATCGGATTCTCTCGTCCCCGCAGGGCGTACAGTAGGTATCGCCGGCGACGGTTTGCCAGCAACTCGAGGATGGTGTCCGCGGAGAGCTCCCGTTCCGCTTGACTCGAGGTAAGGGCTTCCATAACAAGATATTACCCACCGATGGGCAAAAGGGTGTCTTGAATATCCGATATTCCAACAGACGGCGAGTAATCACGCATAGATGTGCCCGTATTGTCCCCGTTACTCGTTTTTCGGTGACTTACACGAGTCGTCGGATCGCGCTTCCGTCTCCTGTAAGCGAAGCGGAACGCCGATCCCGATTCGAAATCCTTTTTTATACCATGACCGGAGAGTGAGGTAGGCCGCCTTAGCTCAGACTGGGAGAGCACTCGACTGAAGATCGAGCTGTCCCCGGTTCAAATCCGGGAGGCGGCATCTAGCTTCTACACGATTTCCATTCGAAGAGCTACCGCCCTCGACTGAAGATCGAGCTGTCCCCGTTCCCGCGAGCGCAGCGAGCGGGAAGTCGAAAGACGAGCGTAGCGAGTCTTTCGGAAGTTCAAATCCGGGAGGCGGCATCTAGCTTCTACACGATTTCCATTCGAAGAGCTATCGCACTCGACTGAAGATCGAGCTGTCCCCGTTCCCGCGAGCGCAGCGAGCGGGAAGTCGAAAGACGAGCGTGGCGAGTCTTTCGGAAGTTCAAATCCGAGAGGTGGTATCCTCTCACCACTCGATTCGTGACCGACAGCGTTCGCGCTGTCCTGCGACTCCGACGGTCCTCGTGAGAGTTCAACCGGTGACTGACCTCGATCGCTAACGGGCAGGTAGCAATTTTCGAATCGGTTACACTTCTACCATAGAATAACCAATTTCGATTTCGAAATACGATCTTTGCCGCCGAGATGCAAAGTATTATGGTTGTGTGCGTTGCCTTCCCACGCTAACGACTGGCATGAACCAGTCGGTGTCAATATGGAATTCAGTGGGACGTTCGAACTCGAGGAGACGACCGTCGACGAGGTGTGGCTCGCGTTATCGGATCCGGTGTTGGTCGAGCAGTCGCTACCGGGGTGTGAGTTTCTGGTGCGCGTCGACGATACGGACGTCGACTTCGACGAGTTACGCGACGAAGCGAGCGATCGAGAGGTCGAACCGACCGCCGATCCGGAGGTGATCGCCGAACGCGCGTTCGAGGAGGGCGGCCACTACGCGGCGTTGATGCAGATCAGCGTCGGGCCGGTGAATCCGACGTTCGAGACGGTCGTGACGATCGACCGCCGCGAGCACCCGGAGATGTCCGCCGTCGGCGAGGGATCGTCGAGTAACAGCTCCTTCGAGATGTCGTCGGGGATGGTCCTCTCCGAGACCGACGACGGTGTCGCCGTCGAGTGGGAGACCGAAGCCGACGTGTTCGGGAAGGTCGCTCAAATGGGCCAGCGCGTCGTCAATCCGGTCGCGAACCGCGTGGTCAAGCGGTTCTTCTCGTCGGTACAGGACCAGCTCCGCGAGCGACAGCTCGCCACCGAAGGGGAGCCAGCGGCAGGCGAATCGGACCCGACCGAAAGCGATCGAGGACTGGTCGACAGGGTGCTCGGTCGATCGGGAAGCGATACGAACGACTCGTAAGCTATGACTGAACACGACATCACGCTGACGGTCAACGGAACGGAACACGAACTCACGGTCGAGCCGCGGACGCTCCTGGTTCACGCGCTCCGAGACGAACTCGGCTATACCGGAACGAACGTCGGCTGCGAGAGCAGTCTCTGTGGCGCGTGTACGGTCCACCTCGACGACGACGCGGTCAAGTCCTGTACGGTTCTGGCGGTACAGGCCGACGGCGCGACGATCGAGACGGTCGAGGGATTGGCCGAAGACGGCGAGTTCCACCCGATCCAGTCCGGATTTCAGGAGGAACACGGGCTCCAGTGTGGGTACTGCACCCCCGGGATGATGATGGCGGCCACCGATCTCCTTGCGGAGAACGCCGACCCCAGCCGCGAGGAGATCCGCGAGGGGCTCGAGGGGAACCTCTGTCGGTGTACGGGCTACCAGAACATCGTCAACGCGGTCGAGAACGCGGCCGACGAGCTGCACGCGGGGGCCGTCGCCGACGGGGGCTGTCCGGCCGACGCCGCGGACGGGTCGGGATCGTGCTGTGGCTCCGCTGCCGACGACGTACGCTGGCCCGACGACGGAGGTGCGTCGGAATGAGCATCGACTCGATCGATCCGGACGAGGTCGACGCCGCCGACATCCTCGGCTCGGCGATCGAGCGCCGAGAGGATCCCGCGCTGCTCACCGGCGACGCGGAGTACACCGACGACATCCAACTCCGGGGGACGGTCCACATGGCGATCTGCCGGAGCCAGCACGGCCACGCGAAGCTCGAGGGCGTCGACACGAGCGAGGCCGAAGCGATGGACGGGGTCGTCGGCGTCTACACCCACGACGACCTCCACCGCGAGGACACGCCGGGAGGGGGATCTCACTCGCTCCCGGTCGGCTGGCTGCTCGACAGCCTTCGGCAGGTCGACCATCCGATACTGGCGAACGAGCGGGTCCGGTATCAGGGCGACGCGATCGCGGTCGTCGTCGCCGAGGACCGGTACCTCGCCCACGACGCGGTCGACGCCATCGATGTCGACTACGAGCGACTCGACGCCGTGACCGATCCGGTCGACGCCCTCGAGGAGGACGCGGCCGAACTCCACGCCGACGCCGAGAACAACGTCGCGTTCGACTGGGAGATCGGTGACGCCGAGCGGACCGAGGAGGCGTTCGAGTCGGCCGCACACACGGCGAGTATCGACCTCGAGAACCAGTTGCTCATCCCGAACGCGATGGAACCGCGGGCCGCCGTCGCTGACTACAGTCCCGGAACGGACGAACTCGACGTGTTCATGACCTCCCAGAACCCGCACCTACACCGCCTGCTCATGTCGGGGGTGATCGGCCATCCGGAGCACAAACTGCGGATCAAGGCCCCGGAGGTCGGTGGCGGGTTCGGGAGCAAGATCCACCACTACGCCGACGAGGCGCTGGTGGCGTGGGTCGCCAAACACCTCGAGCGGCCGGTCAAGTGGACCGCCACTCGCACGGAGACGTACAAGACCGACGCGCAGGGACGCGGGCACGTGACGACGGCCGACCTCGCGATGGACGAGAGCGGTAAGATCGTCGGTCTCCGCGTCGACACGAAGGCGAACCTCGGCGCGTATCTTTCGACGTTCGCGCCCGCCGTCCCGACGTACCTCTACGGAACGTTGCTCTCGGGGCAGTACGACATTCCGGCGATCCACTGCTCCGTGGCCGGCGCGTTCACGAACGTGCCGCCGGTCGACGCCTATCGGGGTGCCGGCCGTCCGGAGGCGTCGTTCGTGATCGAGCGACTGGCGAAGCTCGGCGCCGAGGAGATGGGAATGGACCCCGCCGAGTTCAGGCGGCGAAACTTCGTCCCCGAGGACGCGTTCCCCTACGAGACGCAGGTCGCCGTCGTCTACGACAGCGGCGATTACGAGAAAGCGCTCGACGAGGCCCTCGAGATGGTCGACTACGAGTCGTTCCGCGAGCGCCGGGAGGACGCCCGTGCGGACGGCCGCTACCTCGGCATCGGTTTCTCCTGTTACATCGAGGCCTGCGGGTTAGCGCCGTCGGAACTCGCCGGCCAACTCGGCGCACAGGCCGGACTCTGGGAGTCGAGCCTCGTTCGGTTCCACCCCTCCGGAACCGTCACGGCGTACTGCGGCACGTCGGGACACGGACAGGGGCACGCGACGACGTACGCGCAGATCGTCGCGAACGAACTCGGCATCCCCTACGAGGACGTCGAGGTCGTCGAGGGGGACACGGACGAGATCCCCCACGGAATGGGGACGTACGGCTCCCGGTCGGCGGCGGTCGGCGGGAGTTCGCTGGTCAAGAGTTCCGAGAAGCTCGTGGAGAAGGGGCGCGAGATCGCGGCCCACCAGCTCGAGGCCGATCCGGCCGACATCGAGTTCGAAGGCGGCGAATTCCGGGTCACGGGCGCGTCCGGCCGATCGATCGGGATCAAAGCGGTCGCCCAGCAGTCCTATCTCGCACACGACATTCCCGAGGAGATGGAGCCCGGCCTCGAGGCCACGTCGTTCTACGATCCGGACAACTTCGTCTTCCCGTTCGGAACCCACGTCGCGGTCGTGGAGGTCGACCCGAAGTCGGGAGAGATCGAGTTCGACCAGTACGTTGCCGTCGACGACGTCGGCAACCAGATCAACCCGAAGATCGTCGAGGGACAGGTCCACGGCGGCGTCGCCCAGGGCGTCGGCCAGGCGCTCTACGAGGGCGCGGAGTACGACTCGAACGCACAGCTCCTGACGGGATCGATGCAGGACTACGCCGTCCCCAAGGCGATGCACATCCCCGAGATGGAAACGGGGTCGACCGTCACCGAGAGCCCGCACAATCCGCTCGGCGTCAAGGGAGTCGGCGAAGCCGGGACGATCGCGGCCCCGCAGGCCGTCGTGAACGCGGTCACGGACGCCCTCGAGCCGTTCGGCGTCGACCACGTTGAGATGCCGATGACGGCCGAACGGATCTGGAACGCCGTCGACGGACGAACCGAACCTGAGACCGGGACCGAGACGCCGGCCGCTGCCGCGGACGGTGGAACGGACGATTCGGACACCGCCGCAGATGGCGGAACTGCCGACTCGGAGGTCGGCGGTGCCAACGAGACTGACGACCCCGACGCTGCCGCCGACGGAACCGGAGGTGATTCGTGATGTACCCCGACGAGTTCGACTACTACGAGGCGACGACGGTCGAGGAAGCGATCGACCTGCTCGAGGACAACGCGATGGAAGAGACGGAGCTGCTGGCTGGCGGTCACAGTCTGCTCCCGGCGATGAAGACCGGGCTCTCGAGCCCCGACGTTCTGATCGACATCGGCGAGGTCGACGCGCTCCACGGGGTCGCCGTCGACGACGAGACGCTCACGATCGGCGCGATGAACCGCTACAGCGACGTACTCGGATCCGAAGACGCCCACGAACACGCGCCGGCGCTGACCGCGGCGGTCGAACGGGTGGGCGACCGACAGGTCCGCAACCGAGGCACGATCGGCGGCAACCTCGCGCACGCGGATCCGGCCTCCGATCTCCCCGGCGCCGCGTTGGTCTCCGACGCGACGCTGGTCGTGCAGGGCCCCGACGGCGAGCGCACGATTCCCGCGGACGAGTTCTATTACGGGATGTACGCGACGGACCTCGGTCCCGCGGAGCTCCTCACGCGGATCGAGGTCCCCTCGGCGGCCGACGCCGTCGGAACCTACGCGAAGAAGCCGAGTCCGTCCTCGGGATACGCGATGGTCGGCGTCGCGGCCCTGCTGACGGTCGACGACGGAACCGTCGCGTCGGCCAGAATCGGTGCGAACGGCGCGATGGATCACGGGGTTCGACTCGAGCCGGTCGAAGAGTCCCTGACCGGTGAGTCGCTCGACGAGGAGACGATCGCGACGGCCGCCGGCCGCGCGACCGACGACCTCGATACGGCGCTCATGATGGACGACCTGCAGGCGTCGGGCGAGTTCCGCGCCCAACTGCTCGAGGTGTACACCGAGCGCGCACTCGAAGCGGCGGTCGACCGGCTCTCCGCACCCGCGGCTGCGGACTGACCGAGCGTGAACGAGAACGCGCTTCGCGACGGACCGAACGTCGAACGAACCGGCGAACCCTCCCTACCTACATGACGGACGAACCGCCCGCGACGTTCGCAGACCTGACGGAGTCCGACGTCCGTTCAGCGTTCGCGACGGAGGACTACGTCGCCGAAGACGAGATCGTCACCACCGTACTCCTGGCGCTGCGATTGGGAAAGCCGCTGCTGGTCGAGGGAGAGCCGGGTGCCGGGAAGACGGAACTCGCCAAAGTGTTGGCGTCGACCCTCGGAAGCGAACTGATACGGCTGCAGTGTTACGAGGGTTTGACAGCCGAACACGCGCTCTACGAGTGGAACTACACGAAACAGTTGCTCGCGGTTCAGCGAGGAGACGACCCCGAATCGTCGGTGTTCGCCGAGGAATACCTGCTGGAACGGCCACTGCTACGAGCGCTTCGAAGCGATGCCGATCGGCCGCCGGTCCTGCTGGTCGACGAGGTCGACCGCGCCGACGACGAGTTCGAGGCGCTGTTGCTCGAGGTGCTCTCGGACTTTCAGGTATCGGTCCCGGAACTGGGGACGATCTCGGCCGACCGGTCGCCGATCGTGATCGTCACGTCAAACCGAACGCGAGCGTTGAGCGACGCGCTCAAGCGCCGCTGTCTGTACCTGTACGTCGAACCACCGTCCCTCGAGAAGGAGACTGCCATTCTCCGCCGGAAGGTACCGCAATTGGACGACACCGTCGCCGCGGACCTCTGTGCGATCGCCGCTCGTCTCCGCGAGGAACCGCTGCGAAAACCGCCCGGCGCGGCCGAAACCATCGACTGGGCTCGAGCGATCGCCTCGCTGCGCGACGACGGCGACGGGACGCTCGAGCGGGAAACGATCCGAAACACGCTCGGCTGTCTGCTCAAAGCGGGCGAGGACGTCAACCGAGTCGACGACGACCTTATAACGGAACTGCTCGAGGCCGCCGAGCGAGCGGGAGGTGACGCGTGAGCGAGCGCGCGGACGAGACCGACGCGGACGTCCACGACCACGTCCGGACGGAACTCGTCCGATTCGTCCGTGAACTCCGCCGTAGCGGCGCTGCCGTCCCGGCCAACGCCGGAACGACCGCAGCCAGGGCGATCGTCGAAGTCGGACTCGAGGATCGCGGCCGCGTTCGAACGGCGTTGCGGGCCAGTCTCCTCACCGACAACGAGGATTTCGACGCGTTCGACCGGTCGTTCGAGACGTTCTGGCGTCGGCTCACGAGGGACATCGAGGACGGACGACCGTCCGCTCCGATCGACGACGGACTCGAGGCTGCCCTCGAGTCGCCCGGTGATCCCGGCGCGGACGGGGACGATTCGAACGGATCCGGCGGTCTCGAGGACGCCGATCGCGTCACCGGGCGTTCGCTCGCCGAATCGTTTGCAGCGGCGGTTCCTGACGCCGCCGAAGACGACGTGAACGGGGCAACGACGGCGCTGTACAGTCCGTCGGGATCGGCCGAGGCGGTCGACGGACGACTCCCGACTGATTCGAGGGGGCTCGCAACGCCGTTTCGCGACCTCACTCGAGTACTTGGCGGGTTGCAGGGGCGGCGGTTCCAGTCGGGGACCGACCGCGCCGACATTCGGCGGGCGCTCCGCGCGAGCGTGAGTACCGGCGGGACCGTCCTCTCGGTCCCGAAGCGAGACCGCCGACGAACGGCAGTCCAAGCGGTACTGTTGGTCGACGTAAGCCGATCCGTTCTCGACACCATCGATCGCGGGTTCCTGATCGAATTCCTTCGGCGGGCCCGTCGCGAGTGGCGGGACGCTCGCGTGTTCTTCTTCGACGAGGATCTCAGGGAGGTGACCCGCGCCCTCGACGCGGAGTCGGCGGCGACGGCGTTCGAGGCGCTCGAGGCCGCGGAGACAGCCTGGGGCGGCGGAACGCGAATCGGACGCTCGTTCGGCCGACTCCGCGAGACGGCACCCGAAGCCGTGGATCGAAACACGGCCGTGCTCGTCGTCAGCGACGGCCTCGAGCGGGGTGACGTCGACGCCCTCGAGCGCGAACTCTCGTGGATCGATCGCAGAGGCGAGCGGGTGCTGTGGTTGAATCCGCTGGCGACGGCGCCGTCCTACGAGCCGACCGCTCGCGGAATGGCCGCCGCGGTTCCGTATATCGACGGTCTGTTCGCGTTCGCCGGACCGGACGACGTCGCCGAACTGGCGCGGCAACTCCGACGGCGAGACGGAAGCGGCCGAATTGGCTACGAGTTCGATGCGCGGTCGAATCGGCGGACGACTACCCGAACGACGAATCAACCATGAGCACGAGCGACTGGAGTCTCCCGGAAACGGCGGTGTTCGATCGAATACGAACGACACTCGACGACGAGACGGCGGCCGTCCTGGCGACGGTGATCGCGGTCGACGGGAGCGCGTACCGCCGCCCGGGTGCCAAGATGCTCATCCATCCCGACGGCGGGGGAGCGGGAAGCATTACGGCGGGATGTCTGGAGGACGAGGTCCGCGCGCTGGCGGCCGACGTACTGGCCGACGGGTCCCCGCGCGTCGAGACGTGGGATCTGACCGGCGACGATGACGTCTGGGGTCTCGGGATCGGCTGTAACGGCGTGATAACGGTCCTGCTGGAGTCCCTCGACGAGTCGTATCGACCGGTCGTCGACGCTCGAGGCGCCGGCGACGCGATCGGCGTCGCTACCGTCGTCGGCGACGAGCCCGATATCGACCTCGCCGTCGGTGATCGGGCGCACTACGCACCGGACGACGGGTTCGCCGACGACACCGATCTCCCGGCGGCGGTACTCGACGAACTCGAGGAGCCGACGCGAACGCTCGTTGCGACCGGGAAGAGCGAGACGCTGACCGTCGAGACGGACGCCGGACGCGTCGAGGTATTCGTGGACGGGGTGCGGCCGCCGCCGGAGCTCGTCGTGTTCGGGTCCGGTCACGACGTCGAACCGGTCGTCGAGCTGGCGAACCGCGTCGACTTCCGCGTCACGGTCGTCTCGTTTCGCGGCGGCCGCGCGGACGACGATCGGTTCCTCCGGGCCGACGGCGTCGTTTCGGCGTCGCCGCGAGAGATACCGGACCTCCGAGAGTGGAACGCGGACACGTACGCGGTGGTGATGAGCCACAACTTCCTCGACGATCGTCTCGCCCTAGAACAGTTGCTGGAGACGCCGACCGAGTACATCGGGATAATGGGGCCTCGGAAACGGTTCGAAGAGATGCGCGAGGAGTTCGCCGCGGAGAACCGCCCGATCACCGACGCGGACCTCGAGCGGATCTACACGCCGATCGGATTGAGCCTCGGCGGGGACGCGCCGTCTCAGATCGCGCTCAGTATCGTCGCGGAGGTCGTCGCGGTCGCGAACGATCGAACGCCCCAACACCTCAGCCGGCGAGGCGGTCCGATCCACGACCGCGCGGAAACGGACTGATATGGATCGAGACGACGCCGAAGACGCCGCCGATGATCGGTCAGGTACTATGCTCGCCCGAACGTGGGTTATCGCCGCGAATTTTCGGACCCCCGCCGACTACGGCGTTCCGACTGCGCCGTCGTTCCCCGCGGAACGTCGGGCTGACGGGTCGCTGGTGCTGATCGACCCCGACGACTCGACGCCGGTGATGACCGTCGGAGAAACGGTACCCGTTCGACGGTAGGTTCACGCGTCGGAGCGGGCTGCGTGATCGGTTCGAATCGCTCGTCTTCGCGGTCGGGCAGGCGGCGTCCGTCTCTGTTCTTCGCCGATCAAATCCCGATCGTCCGGTCGCCGACAGCGTCCGCTACCGATAGTCAGGTAACTACATTCGACCACGATAGTCTACTTCCAGTGCGATTTTGAAACCAGTTCTAGTTACTAGCGACGAGCGAGTATGGATAGCGTTATCGGCGTTTTGTTCGTCGGTCTACGTACGGCGGTGACGTTCGGATACGGTCCGAATCAGTCCGCTGTACGTATACTCATGACTATCGAAACGAAAGACCGGTATCAGCTGTTTATCGACGGCGAGTTCGTAGCGGCGTCGACCGGCGAATCGATCACGACTACGGATCCGTCGACCGGTGACGCCATCGCGCAGTTCGCGGCGGCGACCAGTACGGACGTCGACCGGGCGGTCGAGGCCGCTCGCGACTCGCGTAGCGAGTGGCAAGCAAAATCACCCGTCGAACGCGGTCGGATCGTCCATCGGTTCGCGGCTATCCTCCGAGACCACGCCGACGACCTCGCCCGAATCGAAAGTCTCGATCAGGGGAAACCCATCTCTCAGGCGCGTAGCGACGTCGACGACGCGGTCCGTTACTTTGAGTATTACGGGGGCGCCGCCGACAAACTCGAGGGAAAGAGCGTCCCGAGAGGGGCGGAGACGCTCGACGTGACCACCCGCGAGCCCTACGGGGTCAGCGGCCAGATCGTTCCGTGGAACTTTCCGTTGAGCATCACCGCTCGCGGCGTGGCTCCCGCACTCGTGGCCGGGAATACGGCCGTAGTGAAACCGGCACCGACGACGCCGCTCTCGGCACTCCACTTCGCCGAACTCTGTCGGGAAGCGGGCGTTCCGGACGGCGTCGTTAACGTCGTGACCGGCGGCGCGGAACCGGGCGCAGCGCTGTCGTCACACGACGACGTCGACCAGCTCACGTTCACGGGAAGCGTCCCCACGGGCGAGGCCGTGATGAAATCCGCTGCCGAAACGATCACGCCCGTAACGCTCGAGTTAGGCGGCAAGAACCCCGCGATCGTGATGCCCGATGCGGATCTCGACGAGGCCGCGTTCTGGGTCGCGACCGGAATCTTCACGAACGCCGGTCAGATCTGTTCGGCGGCCGATCGAGCCCTCGTTCACGAGTCGGTTTACGACGAGTTCGTCGAGCGACTCGTCGACCGAGCGGAATCGTACACACTCGGGCCCGGTTCAGACGATCCGGATATGGGACCGCTCAACCACGCCGACCACTTCGAGACCGTACTGGACTACATCGATACCGGCGTCAGCGAAGGGGCCGCCCTCGAGACCGGCGGCGAACCGCTCCATCGAGGCGGCTATTTCCTTCCGCCGACGGTCTTCACCGATGTCGATCCCGAAATGCAGATCGCTCAGGAGGAAATCTTCGGTCCCGTTCTTTCGGTGATTCCGTTCTCCGACCGCGAGGAGGCGATCGACATCGCGAACGACGTCGAGTACGGACTCACCGGTGGCGTATTCTCTCGAGACATCAAGCAGGCACTGGGACTCGCCCGCGATATCGACGCGGGAAGCGTCTACGTAAACGAGTGGTTCGGCGGGTCGGTCGAAACCCCGTTCGGCGGGATGAAAAAGAGCGGAATCGGTCGTGAGAAGGGGCTCGAAGCGCTCGAATCGTATCTTCAGACGAAAAACATCTCCGTGAATCTCGATGAGAATCCCCAGTGAACGATATCTCCGCGACTGCTCGTTGTTGGTTGGCTGACGCCTAGACCAACCAGAACGGATACCAAATTCATACGACATACCAGTTCCTTTGTTTCAGCAATTCTCACATATCGTGATAGGGTGTCCTGGATTCTCAGTTTTGTCCCTACAAAACATGCACAATTGGTATATGAGTGCGTCTTACCTCCCTAACAAGTCGTAAAATGTCCTCGAAGACCAGCTTCGCGGACACTAGTCTGATTCGTATACTGTACGGCTCTTCGGCACTGTCTAGTTCAGCACCTCCTCGACCGGCGTCTTTCCGTCGAGAGCATGATGCGGTCTCTGACGGTTGTAGGAATGCATGAACTGTTCAAGCCGCTCGCGGACGCTCGACCGACTGCCCACCCACGAATTATGGAAGCGGCCAACCCGAAATTTGAGGGTGTGAAACCATTTTTCGATCAGGTCTCGGTCGGTATAGTTGACCCGACCGCTCAATCCTAGCCGAGAGAGGGCAGTCCGAGAGACGAATTGATCGACGAGAAACTCAGCCTCGGAAAGATCGTGTTCCTCGTCGAGTCGATGCAGAAACGCAGCCGCCGGATCAGTGCCGTGCCGACCAAATAACGCGACGTCGAGAATCAGTTTTGTATCGGTGTCTATTGCAGCGTACAACCACGACCATTCGCCGTTGATCTTGACAGCGGTCTCGTCAACAGCGATCCGCGACGGCGATGTCGTCAGTGGGCTCCCAGAGCGCCTCGAATCCAGCCGGTGGCGAGTTGTCGTCCTCCCCTTCGCTCGTCGGACTATCAGTGTCGTCGTCCGGATCAGTTGTGTCACCGTCACCTGAACAGCCAGCAAGGGACGCGAACCCCGTCATCGCCACGAGTTGCAGTGCCCGTCGCCGATCTACCGATCGATTAGTCATGGAGGGGCATTCGAAGAAGCCACTGGTAAAGTACGAGACTACGTGATTAGCGTCTCCGGTGCAGTGGTAACTTTCGCACGGCCAACGTTACGGATGGACGGAAAGGATTTCAGCAGTGGACTTCCAACCCGGACACGCCACGCTAGTCCTGCGATGGGTGGAGAAAACGGGTGTCGATAGCCAGTAGACGGACGAGCAGGGACGTCCGAACTCGCGCTCCCGGTTCGACTTGTACTCGAGGAGTCGGCGCTCGAACCCGTCGGCGGCCGTACTCGAGACGGTCCGGAATCGCCTCGCGAGTACCGGTCATATCGGCGCGACGGACGGGGGAACGGAAACACGGTGTCGGCGGTACGGGAGCGTTCCCCATCGTTCGGATCCCGGCCATCACCCGACAGCGGACGGATTCGAATCCGCCGAGGCGAAGCAGCGAGGAACCGTCCTCTCTCGAGCGGAGCGGTTCCGCAGAGAATCGGCGACTATCCGTGCCGAGCGACGCAGCGTCGCGGTTTCTGACACCGGCATATCACATAGTATATCAGAACGGATTGCGTGGCGCTACGCATGAAAGCAGGTGTGCTCGGCGTCGTCGACGGGACGTTCAAGGTCGTCGACTCGTTCGCGGAGACGGTCACCGAGGACGGGCACGAACTCGAGCGGTGTCTCACGATCGACCGCGTGTTCTCGCTGCCGTCGGGGGAGATGGCCTTCGAGGGACGGGCGGCCGCCGACGCGATCGCGAACGAAACCGCGACGGCGATCGAAAACGGCGAGATCCGCGTCGACGAGCGAGAGCGGACCGTCACGCGGTACGCCGAGTTCGTCGGCATCCCGGGCGAGTTCGTCGTCGTCGACAGCGGCGACGGCGGCTTCGCGTTCGATTTCATCGGGAGGGAGACGAACTCGAGCATCGAGCGGGCGACGGTCGATCTCGACGAGTTCGTCGCGGCCCGCGAGGGAGCGACGCCGTGGAAAGCCGGGTTCTACGGGCCCGACGACACCGACGTCAACGGGGTCTTTCACGGCGAGGACCTTCGCGACGAGATGGGCGACGTGCTCGAGACGTCGTCTCTCAACCAGCTCGGGCTCTCCTACGAGCACGACGGCGACGACGTGAAGATGACGGCCACCCGAAGCGGTTACGTGGAACTCTATCGTCCCGCTTCGTTCGACTCCGCGGACTTTCTCGAGTATCTTCGCGAAGAAATACTCCCGTCCCTCGAGTGACTGGGCGCGATTCTCAGCCGTTTCTGTTCGGCTCGGTCGAAGACGACTGTCTGGCCAGACGACTTTTCCGTCTTTGAGAGGGAACGTACTAGAAACCGATGTCCGAAACCGATGTCAATTCGAACCCCCTGTGGTCCCGCTTCACGCCGAGACCGCCAGTATCGTTTCCGCTCGGAGCGCTCGTATGAGCACCCCTCCCTCCGGCGAAGGGCGAACGAGAAACGCGGCGCTCTCGAGCGGGCTCCGGCGGTGGTCCGTGGTCGCTGTCGGCGTATTCCTCGCCGTCGTCTCGATCGCCGGTGGGCTCGTCGACGGCCCCGTCAGTAGCAACGGGCACGTCGAAATTCCGCTGCTCGCCTCCGTCGCAATCATCGGAGCGGGGGTAGTGATTCAACGCACCGATTTCGGCGCCGGCGATATTTCGGCCGTCGCCGTCTGGATCGTCACGACCGCGGTGATGTTCGGCGGTGTCGTGATGAGTGCGGCGGTGGTCATGTCGAACGATCCGATTCCGGTCGGGAGTACCATTCTCACGTTCATGGCGCCGATCGGCGCCCTCGGCGGAAGCGTTGCGGGCTATTACGACGCTCGTCGCCGAAAGCAACACCGAGTAACGAAACGAACGGAACGCGCACTCGAGACGGCGACTGACGGGATCGCCATCCTGAACGGCGCCGACGAGTACGTCACGGTAAACCAGTCGCACGCGGACATCTACGGCTACGACGATCCGGCCGCAATGGTCGGGGAAACGTGGGACATCTGTTACTCGGACGAGGAAACGACCCGACTCGAGAACGATGTCTTCCCGGTACTGGACGAGCGCAACGAGTGGCGAGGCGAGGCGACCGGTCGGCGCGCTGACGGAAGTACGTTCCCCCAAGAACTGACGCTGACCCGAATGGAAGACGGCGGGATCGTTTGCATCGCCCGTGACATCACCGACCAGCGAGAGCGGGAACGGCAGTATCGGCAGCAAAAACGGCGACTACAGACGATCGTCGAGAACGTCCCGATCGTCTTGTTCGCCTTCGAGCCCGACGGTACGCTCACGCTCTCTGAAGGAAAGAGTCTGGAAACGCTCGGTCTCGAGCCGGGCCAAGCGGTCGGCGAGTCGATGTTCGACATGTACGCCGATGTCCCCGAAGTGCTCGAGGCCTGCGAGCTGGCCCTCGCCGGCGAGACCGTTCATCGGACCGCAAGGCTCGGCCCGCTCGTCCTTGAAGCCTGGATGACGCCCGTAACCGACGACGACGGAACCGTCACGCAGGTCATCGGAACGGGGATGGACGTCACCGAACAACACGAGTGGACCGAGCAACTGACCGCACTCCACGATGCCAGCCGGCAACTGACGTATACGAACAGCATCGAGAGCGTCGCCGAAACGACCGTCACTATCGCTGAAACGGTCCTCGATAGTCCGGTCTCGACGCTGTGGCGGTACGACGACGAAACGGACAGTCTGCACCCGGTCGCGATGACCGATTCGACGAGTACGTTACTCGAGGTGGAGACGGTCGAGGACCTCTCGCCGGTCCGTTCGGATCGGCTCGGAATGGAGGTGTTCCGAAGCGGCGAATCCCGGCTGATAGCGGACTATCGGACGGTCGGGAACAGGGCCTTCGATTGGGCGCTCGGCTCCGTACTTATCGTCCCGCTCGGCGAGTACGGGATCCTCCAGGTCGGAAAGCGTGATGTCGACGCGATCGATTCGCAGAGCAGACAGCTAATCGAGATACTCGGATTGAACGCACAGGCCGCGTTGGATCGGGCCGAACGCGAACAACTCTTGCGAGAGCGAACCGAGGAACTCGAGATGCGGACCTCCCAGATGGAGTTCATCAACAGCATTCTCAGACACGACATCCTCAACGGGATGACGGTCATCCGCGCCCGCGCGGAATTCCTCGAGGCGGATCTGGACGACCAGGCGGGCGAGTACGCTGAGACCATCGTCCGATGGTGTGACGATATTAGCGGGTTCATCGAGCGGGTTCAAACCGTGCTGAACGCGTTGAGTGACGAGGACGCGATCGCACTGAAACCGGTCGAGGCGACCGCCCTGTTCGAATCGGAGTTCGAGCAACTTCGGCAGACGTATCCCGACGTGACCTTCGACTCCTCGATGCCCGACGAGGCGTGGGTGCAGGCGGACGAATTGCTCGACGATCTGCTGAGTAACATCGCACGAAATGCCATCGAGCACAACAATCGGGAGGACCTCTGCGTGAGCGTGAGCATCGACCCGGGGCCGGAGTCGACGACGATCCGCGTCGCCGACAACGGGCGCGGTATTCCCGCGGACAGGCGCGAGGTCGCGTTCAGACGCGGGGAGTCCCACGCGAAATCCACCGGTTCCGGATTCGGACTGTTCTTCGTCGACGTCATGGTCGACGCGTACGGCGGCGATATCCGTATCGAGGACAACGACCCGGGCGCGGCCTTCGTGATAGAACTCCCCACTTCGAGCGATGGGCCGGTCGAGAGCCCAAAGAGGGAAACCCGATGACTGTGAACGAAGAGCCGATGAATCCGGCTGACGAACCGGTCGTCCTCGTCGTCGAGGACGAACCGGACGTCGCTGAAACGTACGAGCTCTGGCTCGCCGCGGACTACGACGTCCGCCTCGCCGAATCGGGAGCCGACGCCCTCGAGACGATAGACGAGAGCATCGATATCGTGTTGCTCGATCGGATGATGCCCGGCATGTCCGGGACCGAGGTGCTGGCGAAGATCCGCGATCGGGGCTACGATTGCCGCGTCGCGATGGTGAGTGCCGTCGACCCTGACTTCGACATCATCGAGATGGGGTTCGACGATTACATCACGAAACCGCCGACCAGAGACGGCCTCAGGGAGACGGTCCGAGAGCTCGGTGAGCGCGGCCAGCGAGCCGAACGGGTCCAGAAGTACCGGTCGTTGCTCGCCAAACAGGCCGCACTCGAGACTCAGAAGACCGAGGACGAACTCGAGTCGAGCGAGGAGTACGCCAAACTGCAGGAGCGAATCGAGTCGGTTCAGACCGACCTCGAGGCGGACCAGGATCGATTGCTCGACGACGCCGAATTCGTCGGCTCGCTTCGCGCGTTCGACGACGAGGAACTATGAGTGATGACGGCTATCAAACAGCGGAAACGCAGTCCGAGTCGTATCAGATCGGCGATGCAGTGCCGGTCCCGGGATTCGACACCGTTCCCCCGGGGACGAACGTCCTCGTGTCGGGGCCGCCGATGCTCGGGAAACAGCGACTCGCGCTGGACCTGCTGGCGGTCGGGTCGCAAACGGAACACGCGATCACTGTTACGCCCGATACGAACGGGACTCGCCTTCGGCGGGCCTACGGAAGCGTTCAGAACGCGAACGCCGGCCGGTTTCACGTCATCGACTGTACCGGCGCGACTGGCAAGGGATCGATGAACGACACGAGGGCGATGAAGTACGTCTCGTCGCCCGGCGACCTGACCGGTATCGGGATGGGGATCGTCAAGTGTACCCGCGATATCGGCTCCGAAGCCGAACGCGGGCTTCGGCTCTCGGTGCTGTCGGTATCGACGCTCGTGCAGTACGCGGACTCCCAGCGCGTGTTTAACTTTTTACACACCATAACCGGACGCGTCTCGGCGGCGGAGTATCTCGGCGTGACGACGCTCGATCCGACCGCACACGACACGCAGGACGTCAACACGTTCACCTCGCTCTTCGACGCAGTCGTCGAACTCAGGGAAGCGGACGACGGATCGCGAGAGATCCGCGTCGTCGGCTGGCCCGAAGCGCCGCGAACGTGGCACGAGTTTTGAGCGGCCGGGTTTGCCCGGCGACACGCCGAGCAGTGACCACGGCTGCGGATGACCACGTAACCGGCATTCCGTTCGGGGAAGCCCACTCCTCAAGGGGGCTGAGACTCTCAGTACGGCCGTGAGCAGCAACTCGATTACAAACGAGAGCGATACGTTCGAAATCGGCGATTCGACCGTTCATCGGCTGGGTTTCGGTGCGATGCGCCTCACCGGCGAGAACATCATCGGCGCGCCCGAGGACGAAGAGACCGCACGCGAAGTCGTCGAGCACGCGGTCGACTGCGGCGTCGACCTCATCGACACGGCCGACTCCTACGGCCCCGCCGCGAGCGAACGCCTCATCGGCGAGGCGATCGGCGACCCCGACGACGTACTGGTCGCGACCAAGGCCGGCCTGCTGCGCAACCGCGAGGGCGACTGGATCGCACACGGCGATCCGGACTACATCCGCAATCAGGTGCTCACCTCGCTCGATCGGCTTCAGACGGACACCATCGATCTCTTCCAGTTCCACCGTCCCGACGGCGACACGCCGTACGCGGACTCCGTCGCGACCTTCGCGGAACTCAAAGACGAGGGAATCGTCGACTCGGTCGGCGTCAGCAACGTCTCCGCCGAACTCCTCGATCAGGCCCGCGAACAGGTCGAAATCGAGACCGTCCAGAACCGGTACAACCTGAACGACCGGGGGAGTCGGGAGGTCCTCGAGATCTGTGACGACGAGGGTATCGGCTTCATCCCGTGGGCCCCGATCAACGGCGACGATCTGGACGAACACGGCGACCTCCTCGACGAAATTGCGGCCGAGCACGACGCGACCCGACGACAGGTCGGGCTGGCGTGGCTGCTCGAGCGATCGGACGTGATGCTTCCCATCCCGGGCACCTCGGATCCGGACCACCTCGAGTCGAACGTCGCCGCGTCACGGCTCTCGCTCGGCGCCGACGAGGTACAGCGGTTGACCGAAGCGGCCGACTGAGACGGTCTGCTGTACCGACGTACCGGTGCGCCCACAGGACGCTTTCCGGTTGCGCCGGAACTGACTGACAGCAGTCCGTATGAGTGCCCGCACCCGTTTTTCCGGCTGGAACCGACTCGAGCGAACTGGAGAAAGCGACTCGAACTGATTCGGCCCGGCTCGCATCCCTCGAGCAGACACGGGTCGGCTACGCCCTCTCGAGCTGATACGAGCCACCTACGCGCCATCGAGTCTGCCCGCGATCCGCTGGGAAAGGTCGGTAAGGTAGAACGAGCCCCAGATCGCGGCGACGACGGCTCCGACGGCGTCGTAGACGAGGTCGACGATCGTATCGTTCAGACCGTGTTGTGCGAGGACCGCCTCGAGGCCGAGCCGTTGTGCGCTCCAGTCGATGCCGAACTCCATGAGTTCCCAGACGACGCCGAAGGCCAGGACGAACACGAGGATGAACGCGAACAGCATCGCGGGCGGAACGTAAATCTCGTCGGTGTGGAGGTCGATCGCTCGGACGACCGCGTAGCCCGCCGCGGCGACGATCGACGCCGAGATCGTGTGCGTCAGGCTATCCCACGGCCCGATCAGCGCGTAGAGGCCGGCCGAGCCGAGCACGTGGAGAAAGACGGCCGCGGTGAGCCAGAAGACGAGTCCCGGCTCGAGCGGGAGTTTGGCGTCCCGCTCGAGGAGAGCCGGAAGGACGGTGATTCCGAGTGCGATCGCGGCGTTCGAGACCGTCGTCAGGTCACGGGCGACGATCCCGTAACACAGGATACCGGCGAGTGCCGCCTGCATGGCGCGAGAGAGCAGCGTGACGAGTTCGTCGGGGGCGTCGAGTTGATCCCGGATCAGCGTCGGAACGGGATCCGATTCCGAGTCGGGTGGGGAGTCCTGCGACGCAGACGGGTGCCGGGTATCGACCTCGTCCACACCGTACGACCGGAAGTAACGGCTGAAAACGACCCCCGCGAGCAGGCCGGCGATCGCGGCGTACACGAAGTTGACCATTAGCGCGTGATTGGCCGCGTCCTGCGAGCGGCCGTCTATAATGTAGTTCGTTCCGAACGCCGCGTCGGCGAGCCACTGCGCGACGTTCCACGCGCCGGCGACGGCCAGCGTCGTGAACACGACGAGCACGACTGCGAACGCGTGGTTCATCCGGACTGCCGTGAATCGGTCGATCTCGACGGTAGCGACGAGTGCAACTGCGGCGACGGCGAGGTAGGTCGCGATCGACGTCAGGAACGACTCGCCGAGCACCGTCGCGTCGGCGACGGGCAGCAAGACGAGGACCAGCAGTTCCCAAGGCGGCATCGCGAGGGGATCCCGAAACGCAGCGACCGGGAGCAACACGATCGCGACCGCGAACGCGGTAAACGCGAGCCATCGGTACGAATCGGCGAGTCCGTGATTGAGAGCGAGCGCGACGAGCGCGATCGTGATGGCCCAGGCCAGCGCCGCGTTTCGCTGTGACCCGTCGAACGCCCCACCGAGTCGAGCATCCGCCATACACCTCCGTACGTGACGATGCTCCTAAACACGAGCGCATGACAAAGCCGCCGAACGGTCCCCTCGCGTCTCGAGTAGCCGCTAAATCGGACCTCGACCGCGAGGACCCGGTCAGCACGGAGCCGACCGAGCGTTGAAGCCGAGATCGAGCGAACCGATAGCGATCGACGACACCGATCGAACCGCCCCGCATGCTGACGGAGAGCGCTGATCGCTGGGCGATCGATCGGTGGTCCGCTCAGATGTCCTCGAGGGCGTCGTCGGAGTACGTCGCCGAGGCGGAGACGAAGCCGCCGTCGATGTCGATGGAAACGTCGGAGGCCAGACTGCCGAGCACCGACTCGAGTTCGTCGCGTTTTGCATCGTCGAGTTCCTCGAAGTCGAGCCCCAACTCGGCCGTACTTTCCGAGTCGGAGATCGTGAGCGAACCGACGACGCCGTTTGCGTTCTCGAGTTCCTCGAATTGGATATCCTGTTCCGACCCGTCCGACGACTGCTCGTTCTCGATGTCGAACCCGTCCGGGCTGTAGCCGCCGAACACGACGTGTCCGTTACCGCCGGTCGACAACAGTCGCTCGAACGTCTCGAATTCGTCGACGGCACGGGTTCCGTCGCCCTGTTTCGTCTCGATGACTCGCTCGACGTCCGCTTTACTCGCAGCCTGAATGATCGCGTTGCCGGAGACTCCCAGCGCCGTTTCCTGTTGTCCGTCCCCCGCCGGCTCGTAAATCGCGTACCCGCTCACGTCGCTCGTCTGTTCGAACTGCACCTCGAAGCTGCCGTCGGCAGTAGCGGCCGTCACGGTGCTGTCGATCTCGTCGGTGACCACGTCGCCGGTCATGACGACCGTCTCGTTCGTGATGAGGAGGTCGTCGATCGAGGAGTCGAATTCCCCCTCGTTCGTCCGTTCCTCGTCGAAGTTGATGAGATTACTCAGCCGCGGTCCCGCCAGACCGAATCCGGCCGTGAACATGGCGGCAAACATCCCGCTTAGTGGGACTCCGATCATCGGGTCTTCGATATCCTCGAGGTCCCCCGATTCGTCGCTCGAGTCGTCATCTTCGCTTTCGCTCTCGCTCTCCTTGAGCGCCACCATATCGACGTAGCTGACGGAAACTTCGCCGTCGACGGTCGACACCCACTCGGCATACGCCGGCGTGCCAGCCGTGTTTTCGCCGTTCCCGTTACCGTTCCCCGAATCGCCACCGAGACAGCCGGCCGCGGTCGCGGCCAGCGTTGCGCCACTCAGTTGCAATACCCGTCGCCGTTGAATTCGTTGAGACATGTACGCTCACGCAGGAAGTCACTCGATATGAAAGTTGGGTATATGATATTTGCCCTGAGGTTTCATTATTGGTGTCGTGACACCGTTGCTCCTTATTCACGGTTCATTCCCGCCATTCTCGGTATTGTTCGCCGGAGCAGCGATGCGACTCGGAGCCATCATATCGACTCCGATGCCGATTATGGCGAGTCACCGCCCCGACATCTATACGACCAAAGACTGATACGTCAGTATAGTAACGTAGCTGTATGGTTGTGCATGATACTCTCGAGCACGGACGGGCCCGTGTCAACGGCGTCAAACTGCACTACGTGACCGCTGGCGAGGGTCCGCCGCTGGTACTGCTCCACGGGTGGCCACAGACGTGGTACGAGTGGCGAGACGTGATTCCGGAATTGGCAGACGAGTACACCGTCATCGCACCGGACCTCCGCGGATTGGGCGACTCCGAGACGCCCGTCTCAGGCTACGACAAAGACACCGTCGCGACCGACGTTCGCGAACTGGTTCACGAGCTCGGGTTCGGCGACGACCCGATCGCGCTCGTCGGCCACGACTGGGGGATGCCGACGGCCTACGCCTACGCCGCCCAGTATCGCGACGAAATCCGCGCGCTCTGTGTCCTCGAGGCCGGCCTGCCGGGAATCAACGAGGACGAGAAACGCCACTTCTGGCACACCCGCTTTCACGGCGTCCGCGACCTTCCGGAGCGGCTGGTCGCCGGTCGAGAGCGGCTCTATCTCGACTGGTTCTACAGCGAGGGCGCCTACGACCCCTCGGCGATCGATGACGACGCCCGCGACGAGTACGTCCGCTGTTACTCGCAGGCCGGCGGCCTGCGGGGCGGGTTCGAGTACTATCGCGCCTACGAGACCGACGCCGAACACAACCGTACCCACGCCGAGGACCCGCTCGAGGTGCCGGTCCTCGCGCTCGGCGGCGCGGCCTCGTTTCGGGACCTTCCGATCCGGGACTTGGAGGCTGTCGCGACCGACGTCGAGGGCGAGGTCGTCGACCGGGCCGGTCACTGGATTCCCGAGGAACGGCCGGCGTACTTCGTCGATCGGCTGACGGCGTTCCTCGACGACGCCGCGTGACCGATCCTCGAGCCGGTGGCGACCCCGCGGTCAGTACTGTTCTCTGACCCTGTCGATCTGGCAGTCGATGCAGAGATCGTCGGCGAAACAGGCGACGTTGTCGTGGGGGCAATCGTACTCCTCGATGTCGACGGAGAGACGGCGTTTCGCGCGCTCCCACTCGGTTTCCCAGTCGTCGATCGCCATCTCCGCGGAGGTGAAGACGACGTCGCCGTCCCGGTCGACGATCTTCGCGACCGTGACCGAGCGGTGATTGGCCTTGACGACGTCGATCGCCTCCCGGTACGACGTACAGCGGATCTCCTCCCGTCCCGACCGGTCGTCCAACAGGTGGACGGCGATGGAGCCGTCGTACTCCTCCGTCGGCTCCAGTCCGTAGCTCATGTCGTTCACTGTCGGAGTCGTCCGACAAAAAGTCCCGCTTCGGGGCCGGGGCCGCCGTCTTCTGGGCGGCGCGTTGCCAGGTGGGTGATCGAACTACGGCCGGTCACGATGCGACCGCAGTCGGTCCGGGTGCGAGAATCGAACCGAAGGGAGAGGTTCCTGCTCACTCCGTTGCGCGGGCTGCCTCTCCCAGGGTTCGATCTCGCCTTTCGGCTTTTCCACTCCTCACTTCGTTCGTCGCGGAAAAGTCCGGGTGCGAGAATCGAACCCGCGTCTCAGCCTCCACAAGGCTGAAGGATAACCACTACCCCAACCCGGACACGCTTGCATATCAACCTACAGCCGGTTGGACTAAAATACGTTACGACTCTGCGATTGGGGTGTGGAACTCCGTACCGTGCGATTTCGGCCGGCGCGAGTGTCCCCTGATACCCCCTCACACTCGAGTCGGCTCGCGACCGAGACGTTTTTCGACCCGGAGTCCCAAGAATCGGCAACGCGTGGCCATCACCGACAAGATCTACGTCAAGAACCACCGACAGCTCAGCTCCCAGCTCGAGACGAACATCCCCAAGGGAGCGTTCAAGGGGGCGACGCTCGACATGCTCTTTCAGGGCGAGGGCCTCGAGAAACTCGACGACGCGACCCGCGATCGCGTCCTCGATTTCACGCAGGACTTCCTCGACTGTGGCTGTGACAACAACCCCTACTGCGGCTGTCCCGAGCGGAAGTTCCTCCAGTACCTCCTCGAGTTACGCGCTCAGGGGCTGGGTCCGGACGCGATCGTCGACGTGATGACCGACGACTACATGGTTTACGCCTACTCCGGCGACGTGCTCTCCTTTCTCGACAACGCCGTCCGGACCCTCGAGGCCGCCGAGGGACTCGCCCGCGTCGACGGCGCGGACGAGGCCCACGACGAGATCCGGCGGGCGAAGCGGGATCTCGCACGGTAACCGCCGCCGCGTGACTTAGGCCTCGTTCCAGGGTTTCGTCTCGACGTCGACGAACTCGAACATGTCCGCGAAGTCGGCGGGGAACTGCTCCTCGACGTGGGCCAGTTCGCCGCCGGGAACCCGCTCGCTCAGCAGTTCGACGACCACTTTGATCCGGTAGACCGCGTCGGCCCGATCGACGGTCGACGGCCGCCCGTAGGACGCGTCGAGAGCCAGATCGTCGTAGTTCAACCGCTCGAGCACTCGATCGACGAACTCGTCGTAGTCGTAGGTTTGGCCGTGGTCGACGTCGAGGAGGTACCGGTCGATCTCCATCGGCAGCGGGCTCGCGATGTCCGTCGCACCGCCCTCGTCGACGCGCTCGCCGAGCGTCTCGAGGACTGCACGGACGGTTCGCACGGCTTCGGCCTGCCGGCCGGCCTCGATCCTGTGTTGTATCTCCCCGACGAAATCGGTGTAGCTCGTGCTCATTGTGGTTGCCCCGTCTGCTCGAGAGTGTGGACTGTTCGACGCAAAAGCGCTATCCGCGGATTCGCAAGCGTCGGCCGCAGTTCGGGCGCGCGGCGTCGGCCGTGCGGGAGGGGGGACCAGCGATGACCCCGCTGAGTAGCGGACCCTACTGAGTAAGAACTACAGTCGTTCGGGCACGAGCGCGTCGATCGTCGTCTCGGCCACCTCGCTCGAGGCCGGTTCGGGAACGACGACGATCGGATGGTCGATTCCCGTCTCGGCGACGAGCGTCCGGAGCCGTTCGCGGGCCTCGTCGGGCGTCCCGGCGATCCCGAGGTCGGCGATCATCTCGTCCGTCACCGCGTTCGCGGCGGCCCGCTTGTCGCCGCCGCGCCAGGCGTCGGCGATTCGGTCCGCCTCTTCGGAGAACTTCGTCGCGACCGCCCGGCGGTAGCCCTCGCCGCTCCCGACGTAGTAGGCGATGTGCCGGCAGAGGGTGTCCCGGGCCTCGCTCCGGTCGTCGCTGACCGCCGACGGGACGTACGGCGCGATCGTGATCTCGCCGGGATCCCGGTCGCGCTCCCGGGCGGCGTCCGCGACCTCCTCGAACGCCTCGTCGAGGGTCGAAAAGGGGATGTTGTGCGGAATCCAGCCGTCGGCGAGTCGACCCACGACGCGGCGATTCGCCGAACCGAGGCCGGCGTGATAGATCGGTACCGACGCGTCGATCGACGGGAAACCCGCCGCCTCGAGCAGTTCGCCCTCGTAGTCGACCGGCTCGCCGGTCCCCGCGGTAAACTCGCGTACCAGTTCGATCGTCTCGTGGGCGCGCCGGACCGGTCGATCGAACGCCGTTCCGTGGAGTCCCTCGATCGCCGTGGCCGTGCTCGTCCCGAGGCCGAGCGTGAAGCGGCCGTCCGCGGCTTCCTCGAGCGAGGCCGCGGTCATCGCGAGGGCGGCGGGCGATCGGGAGTAGACGTTCACGATCGCGGTGCCGATCCGTATCTCGTCGGTTCGACAGGCTATCTCGGTCGCCTGTACGACGGCGCTTGCACCCCAGAGCTCGCCGACCCAGACCGCGTCGTAGCCGCTGTTCTCGGCGCGAACGGCGACGTCCGCGAGGTCGTCGTCGCCGACTGCCGTCACCATGAGTCCAACGTTCATGCCCGTCAGATGAACAGCCAGCGACAAAAATCGACGCCCCATCGCGACGCGGGAACGATCGGAACTCGAGGGGAGGAGCGAATCGAGCGGGACGGACGCCGAAACTGCAATCGAGCGCAAGGTTGACCTATCCGGCCGGTGTTCGATTCCTATGATCGATCGGGACGGGCGCGTCGTCTTCGGCTCACTTCTGGTGTTCGTCGTCGCCGTTGCGGGCTCGATCGTGGTCGAGCGACAGACCGGCGTCGCGCTCCGCGATCGGCCGCTGCTCGCATTTCTAGTGTTCGCCGGCATCGGCGTCGCGCTCCCGCAATTGTATCTCGCGGTCGCGGAAACCGGACCCCGTTCGCGGAGCAGACTCCGCTTCGCCGCCGTCGCCACGGCCGTGTTCGCGGTCGCGTTCGCCGACGATGCGTCGGGGGCGCGCTACCTGCTGATCGCGGCGATCGGCACCGGATCGATTCTCGGACTGCTCTGTTACGAGGCCCTCGAGGGGTATCGCGCCGTCAGCGACGAGGTCTCGTTCGACCTGCGCGATCGGTGAGCCGCGGCCGCTGGAATCAGCAACTGTTAGGGCGTCCGACCGTCTCGACCCACCCATGACCGATCCCGAGGACCTCGCCGAGCGGGTGCGCGACGGCGACCTTCGCATTCACGAACTCGAGGACCGCGCCGACTACGACACCGCGGCCGAAGCCCGGCGGCTGCTGATCGAGCGCGAGACCGGAACCGAACTCGAGGCGATCGGGGACTACGCGTTCCCCGCCGAGCGGGCGGATCCGAACATCGAGAACATGATCGGCGCGGCGCAGGTGCCGATGGGCGTCGTCGGTCCCGTCCTCGTCAACGGCGAGGCGACCGGCTCGGACGGCGGCGCGGCCGACGGCGAGTACTACCTGCCGCTCGCGACGACCGAGGGCGCGCTGCTGGCGTCTGTCAACCGCGGGCTGGGCGTGATCCGTTCCGCCGGCGGTGCCGACGCGCGCGTCACGAAAAACGGCATGACTCGAGCGCCGGTCTTTCGCGTGACCGGCGTCGCGGAGGCAGCCGAGACCGTCGAGTGGGTCGAGGCCAACTTCGAGGCGCTCCGGGAGGCCGCCGAGTCCACGACGAGCCACGGCGAACTGCTCGACGTCGAGCCCTACGTCGTCGGCGACTCGGTCTTCCTGCGCTTCGCCTACGACACCAAGGACGCGATGGGGATGAACATGGCCACGATCGCCACCGGAGAGGCCTGCGAAGTCGTCGAGAGCGAGACGCCCGCATCGCTCGTGGCGCTCTCGGGCAATCTCTGTTCGGACAAGAAACCGGCCGCCATCAACGCCGTCGAGGGCCGCGGTCGCTCCGTGACCGCCGACGTCGTCGTCCCCGGCGAACTCGTCGAGGAGCGCCTCCACACCACCGCCGACGCCATCGCCGAGGCCAACACCCGCAAAAACCTCATCGGCAGCGCCAAAGCGGGAAGTTTAGGATTCAACGCTCACGCCGCAAACGTCGTCGGCGCGGCCTTTCTCGCGACCGGCCAGGACGAGGCCCAGGTCGTCGAAGCCGCGAACACGATCACCACGATGGACGCCCGCGAGCGCGAGGACGGCACCACGGACCTCTACGCCAGCGTCTCGCTGGCCTCGCTCGAGGTCGGAACCGTCGGCGGGGGGACGAAACTGCCCACGCAGTCCGAAGCGCTCGACGTCCTCGGACTGCGGGGCGGCGGCGATCCGGCGGGGTCGAACGCCGACGCGCTCGCCGAGATCATCGCCGCCGGCGCGCTGGCCGGGGAACTCTCGCTGCTGGCCGCGCTCGCCTCCCGGCACCTCGCGAGCGCACACGAGGATCTGGGTCGATAGCGCTCGAGCGAAGACGAGGTCAGCCGGGCCTCGAGTACTGAAATCGGTGAACAGTCGTCGACTATCCCGACTCCCGCGTCGCTCCCGGCTCGGTGTCGTCCTCGTTCGTGCCACGTCGAACCGTTCTGAGCGCGATGTAGCACCCGGACAGGCCGAGTAACACCAACCCAAGGACGACCTGCAGCCCCGTCGTCCCGAGCAAAATGCACAGCCAGCCGACGGCGGCACCGCCGTGTCCGAGCGCGAGATCGTATCCTCCGACGCTCGCGTGGGCGACGGCGAGAACGGCGAACGTCGCCGCGAAGACCCACGTCGTCGCGACCGTCGCGTCGACCCCGACGATCGCTTCGTCGACGACCGTTCCGTAGACGAGTATCCCGATCGCGGCCAGGAGTCCCGTGCCGATGATGCGCCCCTGGAAACCGGTCGTCGCTGCCATACCGACTGGCGTCGCCGGACGGGGAAAGCCGTGGCGATACGGTCGCGGCACGACGGAAAAACGGCCGCTGCGAGCCTACAGCGGACGGTACCGGCCGCGACTCTCGCTGACGACCCCGCGTCGCGCGAGTTTCTCGAGCGCCTCTCGAACGTACTCGGCCGAAACGCCGCGCTCGCCCGCGTACGCGACGACCTCGTCCTCGGTCGGCCGGTCGAGTTCCTCGACTGCCCCTTTCACGATCTCCCGCTTGCTGCCGCTGCGGGTCGACCCGCGCGGGTCGCGGTCGCCGGCGGCCTCGACCGCCTCGACGTCCAGTCCGGATCCCTCGAGGTACTCCTCGTCGTCGACGACGCCGTCCGCCACGTCGTCCTCGAGGTCGGCGAAGGAGTCGAGTTTCGCGAAGGCTTCGCCCTCCCCCTGCCGGTTCGCGAGCATCGATGCGCGGACGTCGCGGGCGTGGGCGGCGTCGTCGGTCTCGACGAACTTCTTGCGCTTCTCGTAGCCCTTCCGCGAGCCACAGCGGGGACACTGGGTCGTCTCGGAGCGCCCCTCGATGATCCAGAGGTTCGAACACTCGCTACAGCCGACGACGGCGTACATGTCCGGCAGTGGGCCGTCCCGGCAGTTCAACCTTCGGCAACCGGAGCGGAAGTGAACGAACGACCCGCCGGCGGAACTATTAGGCGGTCCGTCCCCTCTCGTGGCGTATGGAACGCGTTTCCCTGACCGACCTCGAGCCGTCGGAAGCCGCCGACGGCGTCCACCTGGCGCTGATGGCCGGCACCGACTCGATGAACGTCCAGCACTTCGAGATCGAACCCGGTGCGGTGGTCGAAGAGCACAGTCACCCCCACGAGCAGACCGGCTTCCTGTACGAGGGCGAGTTGACGTTCGTCACCAATGGCGAGGAGGTCGTCTGCGGTCCCGGCGACTCCTACGCGATTCCAGGCGAACACCCCCACGCGGCCGAGAATCGCGGCGACGAGACGGTCCGCGGCGTCGACATCTTCAGTCCGCCGCGAGAGAACCCGAGCTGGCAGTCGGAGTGATCTCACGGGGGTGAGAGTGAGAGAATTCGGCCACCAATCACCGAAGAATACCACGGAGTTATATGGGCCAGTTCGCAAGTGTGCCCGATGACAACCGAGCAGCAGTCAAGCGGACTGGGTCGAAGTATGGCGTTTCTCGATCGACTGGGGCCGACGTGGCTCGCCGGCGCGATCGCGGCGGGACCGGCGACGATGGCCAGTCTGCTCGTCGCGGGTGCGAGCTTCGGCTACGCGTTGCTGTGGGTCGTCGTGTTATCGGCCGTCCTGGGTACGGTCGGCCAGTATCTCGCGATGCGGCTGGGGCTGCTCACCGAGGCGGGGATCGTCACGGTAGTTGAGCGCCACCTCGGCTCGTCGTGGGCCTGGGTGCTCGTGGTCGACGTCGTGCTGGCCGCGGGGCTCGCCCAACTCGTTATCATGAAGACGCTGGCGGGCGTGAGCGCGACGATCGTCGAAAGCGCGGGAATCGGTACCGCCGCGCTGACCGATCCGCGATTCTGGGGCGTGTTCTGGGCGGTGATCCTCGCGCTGGGACTCGCGGGCGGCGGCTATCGACTCGCGGAGGTCGGTGCCAAGCTCCTCGTCTCGATCGTCGTCGTCGCGTTCGTCGCGAGCGCGTTCGTCGTCCCGATCGATCCGGCCGCGGCGGCGAACGGACTGAGACCCGCGATTCCGGCCGGCGTCGACGGGGCGCTCGTCGCCGCGGGGATCCTCGGCGGTGCGGTCCACATCACGCTGCTGACGATGCAGAGCTACACGATGCGCGCCCGCGGCTGGACCGCCCGCGACGCGGACATCGCGACGTTCGACGTCGTCAGTTCGATGCTCGTCGCCTTCGGGATCTTCAGCCTCGGCGTCTTTCTCGTCGCGGCGAGCGTCCTGCCCTCGGCCGGCGTCGATCCGGCGACGATCGACGGTATCGAAGCCGCACAGACGCTCGGCCCGATCGCCGGCGAGTACGCCACGTGGCTGTTCCTCGCCGGCCTCCTGGGAGCCGCGGTCTCGACCCTCGGCGGCAACACGATCGTCCCGCCCTACCTCCTCGCCGATAAACTCGGCTGGGAGCAGTCCGTCACCGACGGCCGGTACCGGGCCGCCATCGTCGCCGTCGCGCTCGCTTCTGCCGTCGGCGCGTTCCTCGAGGGGGCATTCTTCCAGTTACTCGTCCTCACGCTGGCGTTCGGACTCGTCGGCACGCCGTTCGCCATCGCGGTGATCCTCTACTTGCTGAACGACCCCGCGGTCGTTCCCGAAACGAACTCGTTGCCGGCGAACCTCGGCGGCCTCGCGCTGTTCGTCGTCGCGGTCGTCCTCGCCGGCGAGTTCGTCCTCGCGGAACTCGAGACGGTCACCGAACCGGCCTCGGCGTTCGTCGTCGCGTTCGCCGCGGCGATGGCGCTGGCACTCGTCGGACTGGCCGGACGATTCGTCCGGGATCGAACCGCCGCGAACTAAATCTGGCACCGTCGATCGGTGAATCCGGTCGGTTCGAGCCGTTACAGCAAGAGGGCAGAAACCAGCGCGAAGAAGACGAGCAGTCCGCTGCCGGTGATGGCGAGCGCGATTGCAAGCGGGAGCAGGAGACGGCCGGCTTTCTGCACTGTCGTTACCGTCGACGTGACCGCGTTCAGGGGACGATGAATGACCTGTTCCATAGCACCGATGGCCACACGCTGGCCCTTGAAGCTCAGTCAGACGCTCGAAAGACACCGGTTTCGACGATGATCAGTTCAGCCGAGCACGGACGGCAGTCACGCGCTGTACTCCTCGAGCGCATCCCACTCCCGTCGCATCAGTTCGCGGACGCCGTGATCGAGAATAGCCTCGCCGAGCGAGGTCGCCCGATAGTAGGAATAGAGCCCGTCGCTGTCGGGTTCCTTGCGCTTTCTATTCTCGACGAGACCGACGTCGACGAGCTCGTCGAGGTGGTAGTGAAGCACGTTCGACTCGATCTCGAGGCGGTCGCGCAACTCGCTGGCGCTCTGGGACCCGACCTCGACGAGCGCGTTCAGGACGCGAAACCGCGTCTCGTTGCCGATCGAACGCTGCATCGCGAGGTACTCCTCGAGCGAGAGAATACTCCGCTCGGGCAGCAGTTCGTCCCCGCGCCGTCGCGTCGCGCGCTCGGATTCGGCCATACCGTCTACTCGAGTCCCCAGTTGTATAAGCGTTCTCTGAGTCAGTGATCGCTGAAATAGCTCACATTTATATACCCGCCGCGAGCACGCGAGGTATGCGCGACCGCATCGTCGACGAGTTGGGGGAGCTTCCTCGCTCCCGATTTCTGGTGTATCTGATGGGGCCGTACGAGGCGTTCGACGTCGAACGAGCGCTCGCGGACGCCGATCCCGGATCGGTCCCCGAGTCGATGGATTTCGGGGCGCTCGTCGGGTCCGATCACGACCTCGAGCGTGACGAGGCCGCGCTGGATCTACTGTTAGACGTCCGCGATCGGCTTCGGACGACCGCCGGCGTCAACGCGTTCCTCGCGATCGATGTCGATATCCCGCTCTCGGAGCTGGATGCCGCCTCCCAGAGTATCGCGTTCGCTCGAGCGAGCAACGCCGTGGTCTACGTCGTCCCTGCCGCCGGCGACAACCTCGGTGTCGGTATCGAAGTGGGTGCCGTCCTCGAGGCATTGTTCGACGAGGAAACGGCGTCTCACCGCCGCGAACGAGTGGTCTTCGCCCACGAGTCAGCTGTCCGAAGCGCGATGATCGCCGCGGTCCGCGATCGCTGGGACGCCCGAATCTACTCGTACGACGACCGCGAGGAGTTGTGTCGGCAGCTCCGACTGTTCGTTCGCGATCTCGTCCGCAAGGAGCGAACCGGCGAACTGCCCCGACTCGAGTGACGGTTCTGAACTATTCGACGGCCACTTACAGCGACTTCCGCATCTCGACGTGGGGAATGCCGGCTTCCTCGAACTCGTCCCCGCGTCGTTCGTACCCCAGACTCCGATAGAAGTCAGCGGCCCGCGTTTGCGAGTGCAATTTCAGCGTCGTAAACCCCAGTGTAGCGGCTCGTTCCTCGAGGACCTGCATCAGCGCACGGCCGACGCCGGTCTTCCGTCGTGACTCGAGGACGGCGACGCGCTCGACCTTGCCGATATCCGCCCCGTACTCGCGCAGTCGCGCCGCGCCGATCGGCTCGTCGCCGTCGTAGGCGACGAAATGCGTGGCCGTC
The DNA here is from genome assembly GCF_056135975.1 of Natrinema sp. LJW11. Lineage (NCBI taxonomy): Archaea > Methanobacteriati > Methanobacteriota > Halobacteria > Halobacteriales > Natrialbaceae > Natrinema > Natrinema sp. LJW11. The sequence goes on from NZ_JBWBDM010000009.1 coordinate 48,716, forward strand.
TCGTCGTGCTCGTCGTACTCCACGTCCTCGTCGACGCCCTGCTCCGCGACGAACACCTCGCGACGGACCGCGAAGGCGTCCTCGCGCTCGTGATCGGTGTCGACGACGCGCACGTCGATATCCTCCATGAGGCGGGCGTAGCCGCTCCGACCGTGAAACTATTACGCTCCGCCGAGCCGGATCGGTTCGCGGTCGGATTCCTCGTCGGAGCCCACTCGCCGACGGCTGTCGCCGTTTCGCCTCTCCGGGATAGCGATTGCGCCCTCGACCGACCGGCCGGTGATACTCCGACTCACCCGAAAAACATCCCTCCCGTTCTGTCGGGTCTCCTGTCGTCGTCTCCGCCGTTCGGTTCGTCCTCGTCGGCCGCTCGTTCGCTCGCCTCGAGGGAGTCCGCGAGTTCGTCCGCGTAGATGGCGACGACCGTACGGGTTTCGTCGTCCTGAATCGCAAACGCCCGGACGATGTAGTCGGGAACGTCCGCCGATTGCTCGAGCGTTTCGGCGTAACTGGCGATCTCCCGTAATTCCGCGGCCGAGTGGTCGGCAAATCGTTCGACGATGAACTCTGGAACCGACTCGTGAGGGGATGGTGACCGTGGCATGCACACCTGATCGAACCCAGTATAGAAAAGAGTCTCTGATTATTTTTACTATCGTATACTTATATAAGATTGAATGTTCGGGTAAAAACGCAAATCATTCCGCAGCGGGCCCTCGCTTCGGGATTGAGTGTCATTCGCATCCGAGGCGCCCGGAAACCGGGACGGTTGCGGACTCCGAATCGCCCGTCCAGCCGTCGCCGTCCGACGGCTGGTATCGGGCGAGTAAAACGGTGCTCGTCCGTCGCTGCGACTAGCTATTCTACGGGAGATCCGCGAGCGTACGAGGACCGTCCTCGAGCGGGTTTTCGAGAGCGTCAGAACGCTGCCGTTCTGTGCGCCCGGAAAACCGCTCTACGAGAGCTGCTCGATGGTGTCGACGATCTCGTCGGTGTACTCGCTGGTGGAGAGCTTCTCGGCGTCCTCGAGCTGGCGCTCGAGGTCGTAGGTGACCTTGCCCGAGGAGATGGTCTCCTCGACGGCGTCGCGGATCAGGTCGGAGGCGTCGTCCCAGCCGAGGTAGTCGAACATGAGACGGCCCGAGAGGATCATCGCGCTCGGGTTCGCCATGTCCTGACCGGCGCGCTTGGGCGCGGAGCCGTGGACCGGTTCCGCGAGCATGCGACCCGTACCGAAGTTACCGCCGGGCGCGATACCGAGACCGCCGATCTGGGCGCCGGCGGAGTCGGAGAGGTAGTCGCCGTTGAGGTTCGGCATCGCGAGGATGTCGAACTCGTCGGTGCGTAGCTGCATCCACTGGAGCATCGCGTCGGCGAGGCGTTCCTCGACCATGACGGCGTCCTCGGGGATGTCGACCTCGTCCTGGGTCTCCCACAGGGAGTCGGGCGCGGCGAAGACCTCCTCGTCGGGGTACTCCTCGTCGGCGACCTCCATCCCCCAGTCACCGAACTGTCCCTCGGTGAACTTCATGATGTTGCCCTTGTGGACGAGCGTGACCTTGTCGCGGTCGTTCTCGATGGCGTAGTCGATGGCCTCGCGGACGAGGCGCTTGCTCCCCTTCTCGGAGATCGGCTTCAGGCCGAGCCCGATGTCGCCCTCGTGCATGATGCCGTCGAAGTCCATCTCGTCTTCGACGAAATCCCGAACCTGTTCGGACTCGTCGGTGCCGGCCTTCCACTCGATGCCGGCGTAGACGTCCTCGGTGTTCTCCCGGAAGGTGACCATGTCCATCTTCTCGGGCGCCTTCATCGGTGACGGGACGCCGTCGAGGTAGTAGGTCGGGCGGACGTTCGCGTAGAGGTCGAGCGTCTGTCGAAGGGCGACGTTCAGCGAGCGGAAGCCGGCGCCGACGGGAGTCGTCAGCGGGCCCTTGATGGCGACGCGGTGTTCCCTGATCGCGTCGACGGTTTCGTCGGGCAGGTTCTCGTCGTACTTCTCCCGGGCGGTCTCGCCGGCGTAGACGCGCATCCAGCTGATCTCGCGACCGGTCGCCTCGGCCGCGGCCTCGAGGACCTTCTGTGCGGCGGGTCCGACGTCTTTCCCGATGCCGTCGCCGTGGATAATCGGGATAATCGGGTTGTCGGGCACCTCGATTTCGCCCTCGGTACCCTCCTTCAGCGTAATCTGCTCCCCCTCGTCGGGGACCTCGATTTTGTCGTAGCTCATTTCGTCTACACGGTTCTTCGACGGGGGTAAAAGGTCTACCATTTCCATCGCGGGCCGGCAAAAATTGAACGATACCCGTTCGTCCTTCCCGCTCCGATACCGCCAACAGAGCGGCTGGAAACGGCTACAGCAGTTACGATCGGCGATCGAGTACTATCCAAAGAGAACTCAAATAACGTGTGGGTTCGGCGTAAAATCAACACTTTCGGGTGCGTGCGTCCGTCGCGGGACGTTCCTCGGGTGCTGCCGGTGACTGCCGCCGCGAGACCGGTGGATCCACCCGCCGGGGAACTCGTTCGTGCCGTCGGTCTCGCGGCGGCGGTCACGGGCTCCGAGCCGGTCGCGGCGTGCCAGTAGCGACCCGCTCGGTTCGTGGCGTCTCTCACGCCGGCTATGCACGAGACCCGCGCGGACATAACCCGTGGCGACCGTTTCACGGTCCCCGCCGGCGATACGGGCGATTTCTTCCGAAAACGGTTGGCACGGGGAGACGTTCGCAGTCCGATTCCGGCAGACCCACCTCGTGCTGTATTTCGACGATCGTCGTGAGGTGGATTTATTATTGACGTACTCGTGGGTCGACGTATGCTCCGACCGCCACAGTACGCCGCGCGCCGGTGTCCCAGCTGTACCGCGACGCTGTCGAACGTTCAGGGCGTCGTCACCTGTTCCGACTGCCAGTGGGTCGCTATCGACCGGGGGCGGCATCGCGACCGCGAGCGGACGACTCAGTGAACTCCGGCGGGCGACGGAGAGACGGAACCTCTTTTTGTCGACCGGTACAACCCCGGTGCATGGCCGAATCCGAGGTGGACCTCGAGTCAGAGCAGTACGAGAAACACCGCGAGGCTGGCGAGATACTCGCGCAGGTGCGCGAGGAGGCTGCCGACCGCGTCGAGGTCGGCGCGACCCACCTCGCGGTCGCCGAGTGGGCCGAAGATCGAATTCGTGAACTCGGCGGGAAACCCGCCTTCCCCGTCAACATCTCCGTCGACGAGGAGGCGGCTCACGCGACGCCGTCGATCGGCGACGAGACGACCTTCGGCGAGGAGATGATTAACCTCGATATCGGCGTGCATATCGACGGCTGGTTGGCCGACACCGCGATCACCGTCGACCTCTCGGGCAATCCCGAACTGGCCGAGGCCTCCGAGCAGGCCCTCGAGGCCGCCCTCGACATCGTCGAGCCCGGCGTCGAAACCGGCGATATCGGGGCGGAAATCGAAGACGTAATCGACGGCTACGGCTACAACCCCGTGGTCAACCTGACCGGTCACGGACTCGGTCACTGGGAGCAACACACCAGCCCGAACATCCCCAACCGCGCCGTCTCGCAGGGGACGACGCTCGAGGTCGGCGACGTCGTCGCGATCGAGCCGTTCGCGACAGACGGCGGCGGCAAGGTCCGCGAGGGCGGGAGCGAGGAAATCTTCTCGCTCGAGCGCGAGGGGACCGTCCGCAACCGGCAGGCGCGCGATGCGCTCGAACAGATCACCGAGGAGTTCCGGACGCTCCCCTTTGCGACCCGGTGGCTCGAGACGGATCGCGCGGAGATGGCGCTGCGCCGACTCAAGCGCAACGACATCGTCCACGGCTATCCCGTTCTCAAGGAAGACGACGGGTTCCTCGTCAGTCAGAAAGAACACACGATCATCGTCACCGAAGACGGCTGCGAAGTGACGACCGCGGAGTAACTCCGTTCTGGCAGTCTATCGGAAATCCAGATCGGTAATTTGAAAATCGAGCGAAACCGCCGCGTCGAACGAAGAGAGAACGCAGGAGGCCGAGTACCGAAGACGGACCGTCCGTTCGGCGAGACGACGGTTGTCTTTGGGTACAAGACGCCGTCTCAGGCGTTGTTCATCCGTTGACTCGAGCGGTTCCCACACCGCTGGCACTCGCGAACGCGGTACGGCTCGCGGGAGAACTGGGCGTTCTCTTTCTTGAGGCTCTCGGTCCTGATCTGGACGGACACTTCGTGGAGGGTTTCTAGCTCGCAGGCGTCGCAGTGCTCGGTCATCCCGTTAAAGGAGTCGTTAGTCGTTGCCATTATCAGAATCTTTGTCGTAGCCTCCTCTTAAACCCATCCTTCATTTTGAAATCTGAGTCGTACAAACCGCAAGACGGCATTAACGTTCCAGAAAGAACGGCTCTGAAGCCCCGATATCGTTTAGAACCGCTCCTAATCTCGTTATAGCGATATTATGCGATATTGTACCATACAGCAACGGGGGTCTCTCCCGACGGTAATCGACGCGAGCGCGCGGACTGAAACGCTTTAGGCTCGCCTCGAGTGCCATCGAATATGGAACAGGTGTTCGCACCGTGGCGGATCGAGTGGATCAGACGCGACGACAAAAACCCCGATATCGAGGACTGCGTGTTCTGTGAACTGCCCGAGCGGACCCCCGATCGAGAGAACCTGCTCGTCGCCCGAAGCGAGCACGCGTTCGTGATGCTGAACAACTATCCGTACAATCCGGGACACCTGATGGTTATCCCGCACGTCCACACCGGCGACTACACCGCGCTCGACGACGACGTATTGCTCGATCACGCTCGCCTGAAACAGCGAACGTTCGACGCGCTCGAGGCCGCACTCGAGCCGGACGGGTTCAACGCCGGCTTGAACCTCGGCGACGGAGCCGGCGGCTCGATCGACGATCACCTGCACACTCACGTCGTGCCGCGGTGGCAAGGCGACACCAACTTCATGCCGGTCCTGAGCGATACCACGGTGATCGTCGAGGCGCTCGAGGCCACCTACGAGCACGTCCACGACGCGTTCGCCGCCCAGGACGGGGCGACCGTCGCCGACGCGGACAGCGCCGTCGTCTTCGAGTAGCGGTTGCGGCCCGCCGTATCGTCCCGTCGCCCGATCCCGACCGCCGGCGCGACTGCCGGCCCAATCCTTGTGCGGGTCCCCGTCGAACGCCGGACGCGTGTCCGAACTGACTCGACTCGAGGAACTGATCGCCGCGTATCTCTCCGTGCTCGATAACGTCGCGACCTTTCTGGTGACGGTCGCGCTGGTGTACGCGATCGGTCGGTTCGCCGTTCAGCCGCTCGTGAGTGCCGCGCTGCGGTATCGAGGCACGGAACGGACGCTTCAGCAGGGTCTCGAGCGCATGACCGGAATCGGCGTGATCGCGGCCGCCGTCGTGATCGGACTCTCGATCGCCGGCCTCAGTTTCGTTCTCGACCGGGCGGCGATCCTGGTCGCCGCGCTGACGGTCGCGCTCGGGTTCGCCGCCCAGAACGTGGTGGGCAACTTCGTTAGCGGCGCGTTCATCGTGACCGATCCGTCGTTCAACATCGGCGACTGGATCCGCTGGGACGATCAGGAGGGGATCATCGAGGACATCAGTTTCCGATCGACGCGCGTCCGCACGTTCGACAACGAGACCGTCACGGTCCCGAACTCGGAGCTGACCGCGAGCGCGGTCACCAACGCCGTCCTGAACGATCGAATCCGATTGCAGTTCCCGGTCGCGGTCAGCTACGCCGCCGATCTCGACACCGTCTCCCGCGTTTTGACCGACGTCGCTGTCGACCACCCGGAGATCCTCGCGACCCCCGAACCGACCGCCCGGATCGCGACCCTCGATGACGCGGTGCAGGTCGTCGCGCGGTTCTGGATCGCAGACCCGAACCGCACCACGTACGGCCGCATCCGCTCGGAGTACGCCCGCGAAATCGTCGCGCGCCTCGAGCGGGAGGGGATCGATCTCGGAGCGGCGACGCCGCGGGCGCTCGAGGAGTCGATCGGCGTCGGTCAGGGAGTTGGAACTCGAGCGGGGACCGACGACATCGGCGACGGGAGCGGGAAGTGAGATTTCGAGGGGACGCGGTCGAACGGCTGCGACGTCGCCTCGCTCGGCGATATGTGCGTCCGCGGTCGAGGACCCCGGGCTCGATCCGCACGGACTCGGAGTGACGGACGGTGCGGGCTCGGAACCGGACTCGGGCGGTCTGTCGCCGCCGTGTTTGGGCGCATCCACACGGCTGTTGCCGGGTGCGCCGGAGCTGACTGCGAGGAGTCCGTCTCAGGCGTGGGTCGTCTCGAGGTAATCCAGAATTCGCTCCGATTCGGCCATCGTCACGCCGTACTCCTCGTCGACGACGACGGGGACCTGCCGCTGGCCCGAGACGCGCTTGACCTCGTCGCGCTTCGAGTGCAGTCCCTCGACCCAGATGCTGTCGTAGTCGATCTCGAGTTCCTCGAGGCGGTCGGCGACCAGTTCGCAGTACGGGCACCCTTCCAGCTGGTAGAGCGTGAGCATGGGTATAGATTGTGCGCGATCACTGAAAAGGGTACGCCGAACTGCGCCAACTCAGTTCCGCCCGGATCGATCTCGGAGCGGGGCTTTTTCTCCCCGCGCGAGAGTATTCGGGTATGCCACCGACCGAGGGCGAGACCGTTCCGGACTTCGAGGCGCTCCTGTGCGACGGCGAAACGTTTCGCTCGACGACGCTTGCCGACGCGCTCGGCGCTCGAGGCGGCGTTCTAGTCTCGACCGGCTTCGCCTTCAGCGCCATCGCACAGAACTGGTGGAAACAGTTCGTTCGCGCCGGCTGGGGCGAATTCGACGACGTGTCGGTCCTCGGCGTGAGCCGCGACGGCCCCTACGCGCAAAACGAGTTCCTCCGCTGGCTGGACGAGCCAGCGTTCCGCTTTTTCGCCGACGTGAACGGCGAGGTCGGCGAGTCGCTCGACCTGCTCGCCGAGCGCGATCACATGGCGAACGTCTCGACCCCGTGGCGCTCCGCGTTCGTCCTCGGTCCCGACCGCGAGGTGCGGTACGCCTTCGTCGCGGACGACTGGATCTCGCCGCTCCCCCGCGAGGAGATCGAGACCGCGATCACGGATCTCTGAGGGTCCGACTGCCCCACATCGCAGCGGTCAGGGTTCGCAGTAGAGCGTCTTTCCGCGCTGGGCGCACTCGATCCGTAGCGGCTCGTCGTACGTTACCGACACGCGGTCGATCGCCCGGACGTAATGGGCGGGCAGCCCGCCCTTCGATCGCTCGTTGAGCTGCCGGATCAGTCCCGCCTCGCGGAGGTTCTCGACCTTCCGGTAGGCCGTGGACTGGGGGAGGTCGAGCGCGTCGGCGATCTCGGACACCGTCGTCGGCTCCTCGACGGCCAGGTAGATCGCTCGAGCGTCGTCCTCGGAGAGTAACTGGATGATCCGGGTCGGATCGCATCCGAGTTCTCCGTCTCGGTCGGCGCGCGGACACAGCGTCGGCTCCTCGACTGTGTTGCTCATACCGCACGATTCACTCCGAACGGGGGTAGCGTCGCGTGCAGATTCCCGAGAACTGGTTCCCGTCGCGCCTTTCAAGGGCCTCGAACGGGAGAGCGCTTCTCGACACCGTTGGCGTCCCGGTCGCGCTATACCGGCGTTCCGAACGCGTACATCGTCTCGTGGGCCGTTATCTCGAGGTCGACGAAATCGCCGGGCTCGAGGCCGTGGTCGCTCGCGTGCTGGACGATGATCTGGCGGTAGGCCGCGTCGCGACACTTGACGGAGTCGGCGGTTCCCTGCTCGACGACGAGAACGTCTTCGCGCGTCTCGCCGACCATGTCGGCGTAGGCGTCGGCGACGACATCGCGCTTGACCGCGCTCATCTCCTTCGAGCGCTCCTTTTTGACCGTGCCGCCCAGTCCCTTCAGCTCGGCGGCGTCGGTGCCGGGGCGCTTCGAGAAGCGGGTGACGTTGATCTTCTCCGGACGCGTCTCGCGAAGCAGCGCCATCGATTGGGCGTGGTCGTGGTCGGTTTCGGTGGGGTAGCCGACGATGAAGTCCGTCGACAGCGTCCAGTAGTCGAGGGCCTCGTCGAAGGTCTCGACGACCGCGAGGTACTCCTCGACCTGGTGCTGACGTCGCATGTCCCCTAGCACGTCGTCGCTTCCCGACTGGACGGGGGCGTGCAGGAAGTCGTACAGCTCCTCGTTTTCGGCGAAGACCTCGGCGAGTTCCTCGCGGATGCCGTGGACGCCCTTCGGGTTGGCCATCCCCACGCGGACGCGGAAATCGCCCTCGATCTCGCAGATTTCCTCGAGCAGGCGGTGGAGCTTGCGCTCGCCCTCGTCCCAGCCGTAGACGCCGGTGTCTTGGCCCGTAATTCTGATCTCCTTCGCGCCGGCGTGGATCAGCGCGCGGGCCTTTTCGACGTTTTCTTCGATCGGCGGCGAGTCGATCTTGCCGGTGGCCTGCTTGGTGATGCAGTACGAGCAGTCGGACATACACCCCCGCGCGATGGGGAGGATTCCGACGACGCCGTCGAGGATGGGCTCCGCGTCGGGGGTCGTCGTCGGACACTCGCCGTTGGTGACGGCCTCGGGGACCTCGTCCCAGTGGAGGACCTGCCCGTCGACGTTCGCCCGCGCGAACTCCTCGCCCTGCGCGAGCGCCATACAGCCCGTGATGAAGAGGTCGGCCGTCTCGTCGGCCAACTCCTCGGCCCGCCGGAGCATGTTGCGCTCGGTCTTCTCGACGACGGTGCAGGTGTTGAGGATGGCGACGTCGGCCTCGTCCGGCCCGTCGACCTGGTAATGGCCCGCGTCGCGGAGCCGTCGCTCGATCTCGCGACTCTCCCCGCGGTTCGACGTACACCCGTACGTTTCGATGTGATACCGGGCCATCCGTCTCGTCACACCGTCGGGTGCGGGACGCCAAAAGCCCGACGGATCCCGGCCGCTCGCGGCGACGGCGAACCGGCGTCACTCGTCGGGCGCTCGAGAGTCGGTTTCGGTCGTCGGGCCGCTTCGATAGACCGCGTAGAGGACCAGCACGGCTATCAGGAAGTCGAAGCCGTGTTCGACGAGGTGGTGGACCGTCATGGGGACGAGTCCGAGAACGGTTCCCAGCCCCGTCACCGATCGAACGACCAGCACGCCCAGAACGACGGTGATCAGGCAATACCGAGCCGTCCGCCGTCGTGAGTAGGCGACGACTCCGACGACGAACAGCGCCGTGGTACCGATCACCGCGAGGACGATGACCGCGACGAGGACGGGCGCGAGCTGCGGATCGAGCCACTCGTCGGCGAACGACATTGCGAGCACCATGCGATCGATACCCGTAATGGGGCGGACACCCACCTATTCGCTTCGGTACCCGATCCAGTCGCTGCGACTCGCTCGAATCGTCGGGCCCGTTCTCGGCTATCCCCGGACCCGTTTCGACCGTCGTCGCGCTTTCGCGGCCGCGAGGGATCCGTTCTCGGGGACTGGGAACGCGGGAGACTCGTTATATAGACCGTCGCGCTAGGCGACGATACGACCCGCCAGGACGGGGAGTCACAGCCACAGATGACAGAGACACGCCAGGAGATTCACGCCCACGTCCGCGCCAACGCCGGCGTTCACTTCAACGAACTCGTCAGGGAGTCGGCGTTCGCGCCGGGACAGGTCCAGTACCACGTCCGTCGACTGCTCGAGGACGACCGCCTCGTCCGCGAGGAGTGGTACGGCCGGACTCACTACTACCCGCCGGCGTACGACGCGTGGGAACGGACCGCGCTCGCGCTGTTCCGCCGGGAAACTACCCGCGAGATCGTCACTCACCTGATCGAACGCGAACCCGCCGCGCCCGCCGACGTCGCCGATGCGCTCGGCGTCGCCCGCAGCACGCTCGAGTACCACCTCGATCGGCTGGTCGATCACGAGATCGTCGACAAGCGATACGACGAGCGAAACCGCGTCGTCCTCACGCTCGCAGATCCCGACGCGACCGGTCGGCTGTTGACGACGGTGACGCCGACGGTACCGGACAGGTTCGTCGATCGCTTCACGCGGCTCGTCGACGAGTTACTCGCAGGCGCCGACGGGACGCAGTAGCCGCCGTTTCGGCAGCGACTCCAGTGCGGTGCTGTTTCGACAGTCACTGCATTCCGTGAGCGCCCTCGAGCGAGTTGTAGTGGTCTTTCATCACGTCCAGCGTCGCCATCAGCGCGCCGAGGACGACGGGGCCGTAGAACAGCCCCATGATACCGAAGGCGTAGACGCCGCCGAGGACGCCGAGGATGATGACGGCGGGGTTGAGATCGGCGTAGCGGTCGACGAGGATCGGACGGAGGTAGTCGTCGGAAAGGCCGACGACGACCGTACTGTAGGCGAAAAGCGCCACGGCGAGCAGCGGCTCACCGGTCAGGAAGAGGAAGAGCACGGCCGGCCCCCAAACCAGGAACGACCCGACCAGCGGGATCAACGAGAGGATGATCATGACGACCGTCCAGAACACGGCGTTTGGCACGCCGGTCGCGAACAGCCCAAGCCCGGCGATGGACCCCTGAATGATCGCGATCAGGACGTGGCCCGCGAGGACGGCCCACATCACCGCATCCAGCTCCCGGTAGAAGTCGTCCTGGGCCTCGTCCGGGAGCGGCGTCAGCTCCCGGATCCAGGCGAGCAGGTCGCCCCCGTCTTTGAGCAGGTAGTAGAGCAGGAATATCGCGAGTCCGAGCCCGACGAGGGTGTGCGTCAGCGCGCTGAACCACGCGGTCGACTGCTCGAGGGCCATCCCGCCGATGCCCTGCGCGGAGTCGGCCAGCGTGGACGTGATATCGACGCTCACGCCCGTTTGCTCCTCGATGAGCCGCTCGAGCTCGGCCGTCTGGAACGAGTCCGTATCGGTGTTTTCGATGAGCCGCCGGGCGTCGCTGGCGACTACCGCGACGATGACGATGAGCGGGACGACGACGACTGCGACTGCCAGCAAGACGAGCGCGAAGGCGGCGATCGGCGGCGAGACCCGCTTCTCGAGGCGTCCCTGAACCGGATAGAGGATGTAGGCGACGAGAATGGCTCCGAGGATGTACTGGAGGAACGGGAGCGCGAGCAACAGCGAGAGGTAGGCGAAGAGCCCGACGAGGACCAGGAGAAATCCCTTGCTGAGATTCACAGCCATTATTTCGTCGATCATCGAAATAAAACCACGGCTTGAACGTATCTCCAGTCAGGACTGTCGTACAGAGCCGCCACACGGCTTCAAGGGCCTGGTTGGTGAACTCCCGCACGAATGTCGACTCAGCTCGATCCCCTCTCGCTCTCGGCCGATCTCCTCTATGCGGTCAAAACGGAGGGCGACGCCGATCCGTTTCGAGAGCGCCTCGCGACGCTCGAGCGGTCGCAGCTGGACCGAGCGCTGTCCAATCGCGAGGGAAAACTGGCCTTCTGGCTCAACTGTTACAACGCGTACGCCCAGCTCCTGCTTGAAGAAGAGGCGGACGACGACCTGTTCGAGGGCGGATTGCTCGATCAGTGGAAGTTCTTCGCGCGCGATCAGGTCCCCGTCAGCGGGGTCTGGCTGAGTCTCAACGACATCGAACACGGGCTGCTCCGGAGTTCGAAACTGCCGTGGGGCCTCGGCTACCTCCCGCGACCGTTTCCCACGGCGTTCGAGCGCCAGTTCCGCCTCGCGGAGTGCGATCCACGGATCCACTTCGCGCTGAGCCACGGCGACGACCACTGCCCCCCGATCGCGATCTACTCGCCGCGAGACGTCGACGAGGAACTGGACATCGCCATCGAGTGGTTCCTCGAGGAAAACGTCACCTACGATTCCGAGGGTGCTACTGCGACGGTCCCGCGGCTCTTCCGGCGATACCGCGGCGACTTCGGGGGGACGAGCGGTATCGTCGCGTTCCTCCGCGAATACAACGCCGTCCCGCCCGACGCGACCCCGTCGCTCGAGTACGAGCGCATCGACTGGTCGGCGGACCTCGACGTCGACATGGACGGCGACAGCGAACACGTCCGGCGGTAGTCCCTCGTCTCAGACGGACTGCTGTCCGTCAGTTCCGGCCCAACCGCGAACCGTCCCGGGGTTGGTCCGGCAAATCGGAACAACGGACCGCCTCAGTCGCGCCGCTGGATCGTCGCGGACGGAGCGCTGCGCATGACGCTTCGGGCCGCCCGCTCGGCGTTGGACCGGGAGGAGTAGCCTTCGCCGCTGTCGGCGACGATGTTGCCGTTCCAGTGGACGAGCCGCCAGCGCCACTGGCCCGCCCTGTCCTCGTAGACCTCGAAACGGCTGGTCCGCTCGGAGCCCCCCGTCTGATCGGTATCCGCTGTCCCCTCGGTAACTCTCGCCCCTTCGGTCGTCGCGTCCGTCTCCGCCGTCGCTCCCTCGGCGTCACCGTCGGCCGATCCGGCTCCGTCCCGGCCGGCGACTGCGTCGAGGGGTATCACCGCCGTTCCCGAATCCGCGTCCGCAGCCCCGGATCGATCGCGATCCTCGGCGGTATCGCGGGCGTCGCGGTCGGTAACCCGAAGGCTCGAGCCCTCGGGGTCGTCCCACTCGATCTCGAGTTCCAGTTCGGCGACCGGGGGCTCCGCGTCGGACTCGCGTTCGGTCTCGAACTCGGCGACGACGCGCTCTGGGACCGCGATCTCGACGGTCCGTTCGTCGCCGTCCAGTCGGACCGATCGCCCCGACTCGAAGGCGGTCGCGAACTCGCGGAAGACGGCGGCGAGGTCCGCGCGGTCGTACGCTTGCTCGAGTTCGAACGCCGCTTCCTCGTCCGGTTCCGTTTCGTTCGATCGGTCCGCGTCGTCCGGTTCGTCGGCCATACCGGTGCTACGAGAGCCCGCGGGTTAGTGTTTCGCGCTGCCACCGCATCGAACCGGCCGTCGGTCGCGTCTCCCGTCGGAGCGCTTTTGTCGCCGCGCTGTCTTCGCTCGCCCGTGACTGCACGCGACTGGCACGCCGATCGGGATGCCGTGTTCGAGCGCGACGCGTACGCGTGTCGCCACTGCGACGCGGTCGGCGGCGACGACGAACCGACGACGCTCCGACCCTCCCCCGTCGGTGACGTGCCCCTCGAGGGAGCGGTCCACGAAAGCGCGCTCGTTACCGTCTGTGATGACTGCTTCGGGACGCTCGAGTCCGACCCCTCGACGGACGCCGTCGAGCGCGACGAACTGTTCGAACTCGTCCGCGATATCACCGGCCTCCAGGGCGCGACCATTTCGGACGTCGCCGCCTTCGCGTCGCTGGCGACGTCGCTGCCCGCGTCCCTCGAGTCCGCGCTGGACGGGGAGACCGAGACCGCCGTCGACGACTCCGTTTCGGAGTACCGCCGCGCGCGACGCGACGTGCTGCTCGCGCTCGCGCTCGTCGACGCCCGCCTCGAGCGCCTCGCCGCCCTCGAATCGACCGTCGACCCCGAGGTTCGGGCGGCCCTCGAGGCGTTCGCCGAGACGGCGACGGAGCTGCAATCGACGCTCCGCGAGGTCGTCGCACTGGGGGAGACGGTCGCGGCGGGCCTCGATCGGTGTCAGGGCTGTTTCGATGGGGTTCGAGCGGATGGGGATCGAGCGAGCGCGGGCGCGACGTGTGCGACCTGCGGACTCACCGTCCGCGAGACGGCCGACTGGCGGGACGGAGACGGGACGCTCGCGTTCGACCGACTCTTCGCCACGATCAACGAGACGCTACAGGGGGCCTCCGAGACGACCGAAACGCTCACCGATCGGACGACGGCGCTGGCGGAGCGACTGACGGCGTAACGATCGGCGCTCGAGTAGCGTTCGGTCGCGTTTAGAGCTCCGTCGCGGCCTCGAGCGCGATGTCGATCGCGCGACCGACGTTGTTCTTGGCCTTGTCCGGCAGTTCGTCGTCCTCGGTGTCGGTTCCTTTCTGCGTTCCCTCGACGAGGTTGCCGTCGACGGTACAGATCGCGCCGGCGGCGAGTCCCTTGCGGCGGGTCAGCGAGAAGACGGCGGCGGCCTCCATCTCGACGGAGAGCAGGCCGGCGGCCTCCCAGTCGTCGACGGCGTCGTCGGTCTCGGCGTAGTAGGCGTCGTCGGAGGCGATGGGACCGACGTGGACTCGGCTCGCGGCTCCGCCGCTCGCCCCATCCGCGGCCTGGGCGGCCGCGCGCTCCTCGTTGGCTTCCGCGGAATCAACTAACGCCGAGAGCGCGTCGTAGTCCGGCACCGCCGGGTACTCGACGGCCTCGTAGCGCTTCGAGGTCCCCTCGTTTTTCGCCGCGCCGGTCGCGACGATCATGTCGCCGATCTCGATCCCCGACTGGAGCGCGCCGGTCGTCCCGACGCGGATGAACGTCTCGACGCCGACGTTTGCCAGTTCTTCGATGGCGATCGCGGCGGAGGGACAACCGATCCCCGTCGAGCAGATCGTGAGCTCGCGCCCCTCGTAGGTGGCGTTGACGACCTTGTACTCGCGGTTCTGGGCGATCGTCTCCGACTCGTCGCAGTGGTCGGCGATGCGATCGACCCGTCCGGGATCGCCCGGGATGAGCGCGATGTCCGTCAGGTCTCCCTCGTCGACCAGCAGGTGTGGCTGCGTCGTCATACCGTCGGATACCGGCGGCGGTGAGAAAAAAGGTTCGAGGAAGGGCCGAGGAGCGGCCGACCCGTCACGGCGATCCTCGACGCCACCCAGTTTCCCCGTCCGTCCGTCGGTACTCGATCGTCGCTTAGTCGGTCCGACGAACGTCGACGCGGTTGGGTCCGACCGTGACCACCGCGTCGTCGATCTGGAACTCGACAGTCCCTCTTGAACGCGCAGCACCGCGGTTCGTGTCCGCGAAGAGGCTGTCGAGCGCGTCCGGATCGATGTAGTCGTACAGCTGCGTACTGGTCGCAGTGACGTCGTCGCCGTAATACTGAGCCAGTGCCGTCGCAGCGGCAATACTTGCCGATTCGTTCGCGTCTCGCTCGTACTGGATGCGCCGGTCGAGGCTGCATCCGTTAGACTCGTTAACCCTTCCTTCCGTCATGTCTCTCAGTCACGGTATCGTGACTGTCTACTCGAGGGGGCAACGCCTCCGCCCATATAACTACCGTCAGACAACACCCGGTGAGAACCCATCGACTGCGGTGATTTTCGGCGATCGGACTGACGGGCGGAGAGCGGGTTCACGAGCGTCGCGCCAGCACGTCCTCGATCTCCTCGGCCGTCGGCGCGCTCCGCGCGCCGTCGCGACTCGCGGTCAGCGCCCCGCAGGCGTTCCCGTAGGCGAGCGCGCGGTCGACGTCAGCACTCTCGAGCCACGTCGCGAGAAACCCCGCGGCGAAGGCGTCGCCGGCACCGGCCGTGTCGACGGGATCGACGTCGAACCCCGGGTGAACGACGGACCCGTTCGGCGTGTACGCTTCCGCCCCGTCGTCCCCGCAGGTGATGACGATGATCCGGTCTTCGACCGTCGCGTCCGCCGACTCGGTCTCGAGCAGCGCCGTGGCCTCCCGGTCAGTAACGAAGACGATGTCGGCCAGCGCCAGCGTCTCGCCGTACTCCCGGTCGGCGAACCGGCGGCCGGGAGCGAAACTGACGGTGGCTCCGGCGTCGCTCGCGACCTGCGCGATCGCGGCGGCCGTGTCGGGCCGTTGCCCCGTGAGGTGGACGTGATCGGCCGCTCGAACCCGCTCCGTCTCGATGTCGTCCGGCGTGACCGCTTCGTTGACGCCGTCGTTGCCGAGGATCGCGACCTCGCCCGCGTCGTCGACGAGGAGATATTTGACGGCCGTTTCGGCCCCCTCGACCACCCGGACGCCCGCGAGCGAGACGCCCGCGGCCTCGAGTTCGCGGCGGGCGAGCAGGCCGTTGTCGTCGTCCCCCACGCTCCCGATCAACCCGGTGTCGATGCCGAGACCCGCGAGCGCGGCGGCGACGTTGGCGGCGCTGCCGCCGCCGGACTGGCGTTGCGAGCGGATCGAGGCCTCGCCGTCGGGTTCGGGGAGTCTGTCGACGCGCAGGGTCACGTCCCAGTTAACGTGGCCGGCCGTGAGCACCGGTATCGGATCCATTCGATGATACGGAAAGACGGTGTCCGCTGTCAAAAACCTAGGCGAACGCGATGGCGGGATTGCGGGATGGCGGGATGTGAGCCGCCGCGAACTATCGATCCGAGGGGGTCGTGATTTCCGCCTCGAGCGCTCAGCTCACCATGAACAGCAGCGTGTTGTGAGTGGCCGGGCCGAGACCGACCGCGGCGACCAGCGCGAGGAGCGTTCGGGCCTGTCGCGGTGCCTCTTCGACGTACTCCCGGAACAGCCCGAGAATAACCATCGCAAGTGCGACTTTCACGAGGACGAACAGCCAGCCCGCACCGATGTACTCGTCCGTCGGCAGCGCCTCTCCCGCCTCGAGGAGCACCAACGAGAGCGGGACGCTCTCGGCGGCCCCGAGGACGTCGTAACCGATCGCGGTCGTGACGCCGTCGAGCGTGTGTCCGAAGACGACGAGCGCGCCCGTCGTGCCCGTGGTCGCCGCGACGTCGGTAAACCAGAGGCTCAACGCGATCCAGGCGATGGCGGTAACGATACCGGCGACGACGACGGCGATGACGGGCCAGAACGGTTCGAAGACCCCCGCTTCGATGCTGCGAAAGATCGCGAACATCGCGAAGACGGTGAAAAACGCCGTTCCGGCGATCCCGACGAACCGCGCGATCGTCGGCTGGAGGCCGCCGACGTGGAGAAAGATCGCGATGATCCAGACGATCCCCGCGACGATCGCCGTTACCGCGTAAACCATCGGGGCGCTGAACAGGGACTCGATACTCGCCGGGAACGCGCCCATCTGGAACGCGTCCATCTTGTAGAGGACGTGGAGACTCGCGCCGAACATCATCCACGGCGCGAACGCCAGCACCGTGCGATCGGTCACCGGCGGCTCGAGCGCCCACAGCAGCGCGAGGACGCTGCCGAGAAGGACGATGACCGGCACCAGCAGGTACCACGGCGGGACGACGAACCCCTCGGGTAATACCATAGCGGGAATAGCTCACACCAGTGACTAACACTTTCCGATTGTCGAATACTATCGGAACGATGGAAGCGAGAACCGTCGTCGAACGGCGTCATACGGACTGCTGTCGGTCAGTTCCGGCGCAACCGCGAACCGTCTGTGATTGCGCTGGGAAATGACTTACAGCAGACCGTCTCAGGCGTCCCACGGGTCGTCGGTCAGTTCGCCGAACAGCTCCCGCATGAGCGTCACGATGCTCTCCGGCGGAAACTGGCCGCGTTCGGTGACGATGGCGTCGACGTACCGCGGCGGCGTGACGTCGAACGCGGGGTTCTCGACGGTCAACTCGTCCTGGTGCGGACGGGCGTCGCCGTCCATCGCCGCCGTCTCGCCGGCGGCCTCGTCGCTCGCGTCCGTGCCGACGATCGCGGCTCGTTCCTCGTCCGACAGGAGTTCCGTTTCGTCTCGCATCTCGATCTCGACGGTGTGACCCGTCATCGTGTCCGGATGGAGCTTGATCGTCTGGGCCGCGACCATCACCGGCACGCCCCGCTCGCGGGCGTTGACCGCCAGTCCGCTCGTTCCGATCTTGTTGATCACGCTGCCGTCCGCCGCGATGCTGTCGGCCCCGACGAGGACGTGATCCGCCTCGTCGAGGTATCGGCGGGCCGCGTTGTCCGCGATCAGCGTCACCGGCACGCCCCACTCGCGCAGCTGTCGCGCCGTGATGTGCCCTTGCTTTCGCGGTCGCGTCTCTTTGACGATCGCCTCGAGGTCCTTCCCGTCCTCGAGCGCGGCCTCGAGACACGAGAGGGCGTCCGTCGAGTGGCAGTGGGTCATGACCACGTCGCCGTCTCGCAGTCGGTTCGCGCCGATCTCGCCGAGTTGCTCCTGTGCCTGCGCGAGGTCGCGCTGGAAGGTCTCGGCGCGGGTGATCGTCGATTCTCGCAGATCGGCGACGCTCTCGCCGGTCATTCCCCGAAGCACGTACCGGAGGGCGTTCGGGAGGCTGACCGCCGTCGGCCGCGTCTCGTAGAGCGTCCGTGCGGCGGTCCGGAGTTCCCGCCGGAACGCCGCGGGGCTCTCGGCCGCGGAGCGTTCGGCCTGGGTCGCCAGCGCCTCCGCGGCCGCGTCGGCGATGGTCGCCGCGCCGCGGATCCGCATCGCGGCGATGTCGTCGGCGGTGGATTCGACGGCCGGAACGGCGCCGGGGTCTGTGTCGGCCATGCGAGTCAGTTGCATGTGGCCGCTGAAAAGGATACTGTCGGACCGAGGCAGTGACGCGATGCTTCGGACGGCGGTCGGCCGCGTAATCGGACGCCTTTTTGTCGGTCCGACGAGTCGACCCACCTATGGATCGCAGCGAGCTCGCCCCCCTGATCGACCACACCGTCCTCGGCCCCGAGACGACGCCCGCCGACGTTCGAGCCGTCCTCGACGACGCTCGAGAGCACGGCATGAACGCCTGTATCCCGCCCTACGCGGTCGAGTTGGCCGCCGAGTACGCCCCGGACGTCACCCTCGCCACGGTGGTCGGCTTTCCCCACGGCCAGCACGCGCCCGACGTGAAACGCCGCGAGGGCGTGACGGCCTGGAAGGACGGCGCCGACGAACTCGACGTCGTCATCAACGTCGGTCGCCTGCGGGCCGGCGACGACGAGGCCGTCGAGGCCGAACTCGCGGAACTGGTCGCCGCAGTGCCGATCCCGGTCAAGGTGATCATCGAGACCGCGCTCCTCTCCGACGCGGAGAAACACCGGGCCTGCGAGGCCGCTCGAGCGGCCGACGCGGCGATGGTGAAAACCTCGACCGGCTTTGCTGAAGGGGGAGCGACAGTTCCCGACGTCGAACTCATGAGCGAGTACCTCCCCGTCAAGGCCAGCGGCGGCGTCGGCAGCTACGAGGATGCGCTGGCGATGCTCGAGGCCGGCGCCGAACGCATCGGGGCCTCGAGCGGAGTCGAAATTCTCGAGGGCGCGCCGGAGTAGCCGGGGAACGGGCCCTCAGCGGACACGGGGAATAGGCCCTCAGCGGACGGATTACCCTCGGTTCGGTTCGATCACGGGCTGCCGGCCAGTGCGGCCAAAGTGGTTCCGGAGCGTCTGCCGACCCGTTCGTTCCCCATCGAACCCACCGTACCGGAGACGGCGGCGCACGCCAATACGATGGTCCGAACAGTCACTGGTCGAGTTCGACCAGTTCCATCACCGTCACGTAGTCGAGGGGGCTGGTGTGTTCGGTCCGAATGAGGTTCTCGTCGTTGATCTCGAGATTCAGTTCGTCGAGTTGTTCGGCAACGTGGGTGATATCCTCGTCCTCGGCACCGACCGCCTTGATGTGGAGGTTCTCTTGCCCAGTCATCAGCTCGGTCACCTCGATGACCTGCGGAAGGGCCAGCGCCTCCTCGGCCACGCCGGCGCGGTCGCTGATACGGGCCGTACAACTGAAGTGAAAGTGGAGACGAAGCCCGGCCTGGTCGTGATCGACGGTCGTCGTGTGTCCGGTGATGATTCCGGCCTCCTCCAGCCGTTCGATCCGATTATGGACGGTGTTATCGGAGACACCGATCTCCTCGGCCAGTTCGATCGCCTTGGACCGAGCGTTCCTCTGGAGCAGATCCAGCAACTGCTTGTCTACCTCGTCGAGTTGGTACTCCGTCATGGTCGTGTTTGTCGGGCCGTCGCCATGAGACTATCGATGCTCCACAGCTTTCGGGATTATATTTCGATACTTCCGATAAAATGGCATAGTTTCGGTATTATCGAAATGTCTATTTTCCCCCTTAAAAATGAGTCCCCAAATGCATTGATATTCGTGTATTTGGAAGATATTAATTCGACATTTCCCAGTATATGGGTATCTGTAGTAACTATCGAACTATTCTCCCCAGAGTTTTTATACGTGGATGACCTCGTTCACCTGTGACCCCCGCACTACACGCGACGACCTCGACGGAAAACTTCCACGGACCTGATGCGGCCATAGAAGCCATCGTCAACGCCGTTGCCGCTGCTGAAGGAATATCACCGCTCGAGTTGCAACCGCTGGCGACGGTGATTGACCCGGACGCAGTCGGCGCACTCGTTCGAACTGGCGAGGACGTGACCGTCGAGTTCGCCTATTGCGGATATCGAGTCTGCGTTTCCGGCGACGGAGTAGTCACTGTGAGCGATTAAAATGACCGCCGACGGACCGGATTTTTGGAACGGTTGCTCCCACTGTGGGACGGAATACGGCACCGCTGACCCGCCACCGATCGTCGAAGTGGTTACCGACGGTGACGACGCCTCTCCGGTCTCGTTTTGTAGCGATGAGTGCAAAGCGATGTGGCTGAGCGATTGATCGGTTGAGTCCGCGTGCGAACTGAAACGCTCGCTGATACCCGGAGAACGGACACCTATCGAGAGACGACCGGCGCGGCGTCCCTCTCGAGCGAAGCCGAACAGTTTTGGTCGATCCGCGAGCAACGAATTCTCATGCTCGAGGGGGTTCGAGCGCGACTCCACGCGCTCGCGAGTCGACTGCGACGGCTGGAGCGACGCGAAGTCGATTCCTTCGTCCGATGGCTCGAGCACACCGGGAACCTCCTCCATCTCTCGGTACTGGTGTTCGTCCCGCTGTTGATCGCGGCGGTGACGTGGCTGACGAACATGTCTGCGGAGATCTCCTTCCTGCTATTTCCGCCGCTGGCGTCGGGCACGTACACGCTCTTCGCCGATCCCGAGGGGAAGTACGCCACGCCGTGGAAGTTCGTCGGTGGGATGACCGTCGGCGCGCTCTGTGGCTGGCTCGCGCTCGAACTCACGGCCGCGGCCGGACTGCCCGGCGGCGGCGTCAGCGCGGCCGGAGCCGCCCTCGCCATCCTCTTCACCGGGCTCTGCACGTGGGGGCTCGATCTCGAGGAACCGACGGCGTTTTCGACCGCGCTGCTCGTGCTCGTGACCGGGAACGCGCAGTTCGCCTACGTGCTGGGCATCGTCGTCTCGAGTTCGTTCGTCGCGAGCGCGTTCGTCCTCTGGCGGAGTCGCTTCTACGAACAGCGCGCGCAGTACCTCTACGGGACGACCGGCGGCGACGATCACGTCCTCGTTCCGATGGCCGACGGCGGGGAGACGGTCGCTCGCTTCGCCGCGTCGATCGCCGGCGCGCACGACGCCGGGAAGGTGGTCCTCTTCGACGTGGTCGACGAGGACGCCGAGCGGCGCGTCGATCCCGTCGGTACCGAGGCCGCCGGGGACGACGGGAGCGAGGAACCGGCCCCGGCCGAACGCGCGGCCAGCGACGCCGGGCAGCGCCTCGAGTCGTTCGCCGACGAACTCGCGGACGCGTACGACGTCCCCTGCGAGGTCGTCGTCGCGGCCGACGGTGGACAGTCCGCCGCGCTCACCCTGCAGACCGCCCGTCAGCAAAACTGCGATCTCATCGTCGCACCCTACGCCGAACGCGAGAGCGGGGGTCTCTCGGCGTTTCTCACGGGACTGTTCGACAGCGAGATCGACGTGATCGCGTTCCGCTCGAACGGCACTCCGCGACGGCGGTGGGAGAACAGTATGGTCGCGGTCCGCGGTGCGGGCGACACCGCTCGAGCGATGGTGGACTTCGCGATCCGGGTGACCGGGCCCGGCCGACCGATCAGCGTCTGCACCTGCATCGACCGCGAGTCGCGCCGCCGCGCGGCCGAGGGAACGCTCGCGGATCTCGTCGACGCGTTCTCGGGGCGCTTCGAGACCCACGTCGCCAACGCGTCGGTCGAGTCCTACCTGAACCGCATCGCGCCCCGGTACGACGTCTGTTTCGTCGGCTCGAGCACCGACCGGTCGACCGCCTCGCGGTTCGTCTCGCCGCCGACGTTTCGAAAACTCAGCGATCTCGAGACGGACGTGGCGATCGTCCACCGCGGCCGCCACCGCTAGCAGTGTTTAGTGGAGATGAGACAGCCCCGATTACGACTATCCTAACCGCTGAAATGATTCACACACCGATCGCACAGTCGTCGTGCGATCGAGTGTGCAGTGTTTTCAATGGTTACTATCGCTTCCGAGGGTGTCATAGAACTATTTCCAAGGGATGATTTCGCCATTATCTCAGTGAGCCAGCCGTTACGTAGGCGTGCGAACCTATCGGTAGGCACGGGACAATCCCCACACCATTGCACCACCAACAACAAGTATCGCAACTACTCCACCGTAAAAGAGCAAGTTTGGTAGAATCGGCCACAGAAGTAGTGCAATGATACCTAAGAGGAGCACTATAATGAGATTGAGTCTCTGGATAATATCTTCTTCATTCATTTTCTTCACGTTATAAATCAACCAGTATATGTTTTGGGGATGATGGGTGAGACACCTATACTTATCATTCGGTGCTACCCGCGCAGAGAGTATGAAAACCCTTCTATGACTCCCTCATAACCTCCTTCTATCGTGGCAACACGGAATCGCCACGCCCTCCCCAACCGATTCGTTCGCTGCGCTCACTCATCCCTCGCGCAATGTCGTCAGCCGCCCTCACTCTCGTTCGGCCGGCTTCAAGCGCGCGCCACTGCATGCCGGTTGGCCAGTTCGGTGTGAAACGCTGCTTCCCCGTCAGAACGCGCTCTCACGATTCGCTTGGAACGGCTCCCTTCAACCCTCTGTCGTGTAATTTCACTCGCTCTCGAGGATCCGATCGATCAACCCGCTCTCGTCGCTGCCAAGCGCCGATCGGACGAGCAGGTGGCCGCCGAGCATCGAGGGACTGATCACCGCGTCCGCGCCGGCGCGCTCGAGTTTCTTGACGTTCTCCCGGTCGGTCGCGGCGGCGACGATGCGGGTGTTCGGCGCGAGCTCGCGGGCGGTGAGGACGGTCAGCGCGTCCTCGGCGTCGTGGTTCGTCGCGACGAGGATCGCGGCCGCGCGGTTGATCTTCGCGCGCTGGAGCGGCTCCTCGTCGCTCGGGTCGCCCTTGACGACCGAGAGACCGCGGTCGGTGAGCGCCGTCGCGGCCTCGCGGTCGCTGGTGACGACGACGAACTCCCGGCCGCTGTCCGCGAGTTCGTCGACGATCGGTTCCGTCAGTTCGCCGTAGCCGAGCACGAGGATGTGCTCGTCGAGCAGTTGGAGTTGTGAGTCGGTCATCTTTCCGAGTGTTTTCGAGATGCGGTCCTGGATGACGGGACCGACGAGGGCTCCGATCGCGATACCGAAGCTGGCAACGCCCAGAATGAGCACGGACATCGTAAACAACATCCCCTGTACCGAGTCGGGGTTCGGCGTCACGTCGCCGTAGCCGACCGTACTCGAGGTGATCAGCGTGAAGTAGAACGCGTCGAGGATCGTCGTGATGCCGTCGAAGTGATCGCGGAGGGCGTAGCCGCCGATGGTGCCGTAGAGCTGGACGCCGACGAGCGCCGACCCGGCCGCGACCTGCGTCGTGGTGAGCGAGAGCGGTTTGTCGAATCGCTTGCGGGTGAGCAACAGGAAGGGGATCGCGACCAACGAGAGAACGACCAGCGGGACCGAGTACTGACTCGTCTGGAGCAGCCCTTGCGCTGCGGTCAGCGGCAGGAGGAAGAACGTCGCCCACCAGCCGACTCTGAGCCCGCGTCGGAGTGCGAGTGCGCTGCCGACCATCAGGAACCCGGTAAGTGCGCCGGTGAACCCGGCAACGTCCTGAACGACATCGGGAACGTACCCCGAGAGCGGCCCGTAGACGGTCTCGGTCCCGATGTTGATAACCGCAGTGACGACCGAGAGCAGGGCGACCAGCAACACGAGGACGACGGCGATCCGCGTCGTGAACACTCGCCGCCAGTTGTCCGGTAACCGCGCTCGAAGCGACCGGTCGTCGACCATACACACCGGTCGGCGGTGGTGCTAGTTAAACGTCCCCGTCTCGCTTCCGGCCGGGGCCGCGTACCGAACCCGAAACGGAGACGGACGCTCCTGCCGGTGCAAATTTAACGGTCCCGTCCCACTCCCCCACAATGCAATCGATTCCGAGCAATCTGCTGGTCGAAGTGCTGCTCGGCCTCTACCTCGGTCTCCTGACCGGTATCGTCCCCGCGTTCGTCGCCGGCTCGCTCGGCTTTCTCGTGCGGTATTTCACCGGTGTGACCCTCCCCGGATTCGGTGTCGTCGTCCTCGCGCTCTCGATCGCCAGCGTGCAGGGCGGCCTGCTGGGACTCGTCGAACCGACCATCGCTCAGTCACCGCGGCTGCTAATAGCCGTGCTGGTCGTCCTCATGCTCGCCCTCTACGCCCACAACCAGGGTGACAAACTCGGCGCGGAGCTTCCGCGCCGGCTCTCCTTCACCCGCCTTCGGCAGCAAACCCTCTCGGCCGACGTCGTCGAACTCGTCGGCTCCGTCGGTCAGGTGACGGTCCGGCCCACCGGCGAGATCCGCGATATGGAAGGCTACCCACCGCTGTCGCCGTCCCTCCGACGGGACCTCAAAGCCGGCTCGTGGAAACTCCCGGCGGATCTTCCCCTCTCGGAGCTCGAGGCCCGGATCGAGGAACGGCTGCGAACGGACCACGACCTCGCGGACGTCGACGTCGCGATGGACGAACGGGGTCGGGCGACGATCGTCGCGGCACCGCCGTCCGGAACCCTCTCGCGACGGGTGCCGGCGGGCCAACGCGCCGTCTCGATCGCGACGCTCGTCCCGACGGGGATCGCTCGAGGCGACGAGGTGACCGTTCGCGCCGGCGAGCGCTCGATCACCGGAACGGTGCTGAGCGCTCGGTCCGAGATCGACGACGAACGCGCCGCGGACGCCGCGCTCGATACCCCCGTCGACGAGGTGGCGACCGACGGCGGGGAGGACGCTGAGCCCGCGATAGCCGATCCGAAACCGAACCCGGGGACCGCCGGCGGCCCGGGCCGGGTGACCATCGCCGTCGCTCGACGGGACGTGAAACCGATCCTCGAGGTCGAGTCGCCGCGACTCGTCGTGCGCTCGCGGGGAACGAGCCGCGAGTTCGAGGCGCTCGCGCTGGTCAAACGCGAGGGGTACGCCATCCGACGGTTCACCGTCGGTGCGACCGGTTCCGACGACGAAGCGACCGATTTCGACGCGACTCCGTCGACGGCTGACGTGACGATTCTGGCGGTGCGACGGCAGGGCAGCGAGACCGGCGGTCGTCGCCACGGCTGGGTCTTCGGTCCCGGCATCGAACGGCGACTCGAGGCCGGCGACGAGGCGTTCGTCGCGGGACCGGCCGACGCGACCGAGGCGTTCGTGGAGGCGATCGCCCGATGATCCGGCGTCCCGTCGTCCCGACCGAGCGTCCTCCCGCGACCGACGGCGACGGCCACGACGGCGGTGATCGGTCGTGATAGATCCCGGCGTCGCCCAGCTGGTCCCCACCGAGACGCTCGTGGAAGCGCTCGTTGGCATCCTCGGCTTCATCCTGCTCGCGGCCGGCGCGGGAGCCGGTGTGGCGTTCACCTACCGCTGGTACAGCGCCGACGAGATCCCGGAGGGCGTCGCCGTCCTCTTCGGCGTCGCGCTCGTCGCGATCTGGCTGAACACCCAGACCGCGCTGTCTCAGGCGATCCTCGGCAACACGGGCCTGCTCGAGCCAAGAACCGCGATCTACACCGTCGCCGCGTTCGTCGCCAGTGCGATCGCCGCCGACGCCGGGCGTCGGCTGGGCGACTACCTCGCACGGGACGTGTTCGTGGTCGCCACCCCGCGGACGATCACCGAAGTCACGCAGCTCGTCCGCTCGGCCGGCCGCGTCGTCACGGTCGAACTGCCCGAGGAGATCGGGGATATCGACGGCTACGACCCCGTCGACGACTCGGTGAAAGCGGAGGTGTCGGGCCAGACGTTCCTCTTCCCGAGGCGGCTGACCGTCGAGGAACGGCGCGAGCGGTTGATCGCCCGCCTCGAGCGCGACTTCGGGATCGGCCACGTCGACGTCGACCTCGAGCCCGACGGGTCGGTCGGCTACCTCGCCGTCGGAAGCCGGCCGGCGGGGATCGGTCCGACGCTCGCGCCGGGGACCGTCGCCGTCGCGCTCGCGGGCGATCCCGCGGCCGACGCCAGTCCGGGCGATGCGGTCCGAATCTGGGCTCGCGACGAGGAGAGCGCCACCGCGCGGCGCGTCGCCGGCGGCGAACTCCGGGCGACCGCCGCCGACGTCGTGACCGTCGCCCTCGACGCCGAGGACGCGCGCGACCTCGAGCCCGACCGAGAGTACCGGCTCGCGACGCTGCCGGGCAGTCCCGACGCCGAACGGGACCTCGTCTCCCTGCTCCGGGCGGCCGACGAGACGGTGACGACGGTCTCCGTCGAACCGGACGACCCCCTCGCCGGCCTCTCGATCGACGCGCTCCCGGTGCTCGTGGTTGCCCTCGACCGCGAGAGCGAGGACGGCGAGGAGCACCTGCCACTGCCGGCGGGTGACGTTCGACTCGCGGTCGGCGATATCGCCTACGTGCTCGGTCGACCGGACGCGCTGCGGCGGGTCAGCGACCGGACGCTGGTCGAAACACGAGACGAGGGCGGCTCGCCCGACCCCGGTGCGGATTCCGATACCAGCGGCGAGTCGGATATTGACCACGAGCCCGAACGGTCACGGGATCGGGAACGGCCACAGGAGCGGTAGCTACTTGCCGTCGGCACCGATAGCGCCAGGTATGCCTACCGAGTGGAAACTGTTCGCCGACCTCGCCGAACGGGCCGGTTCCAAGCACGTGACCGTCGACGCCGCCGCCGGCGACACCGTGGGCGACGCCCTCGAGAAACTCCTCGCGGACGCGCCCGAACTCGAGGGCCGCGTGCTCGAGGACGGCGAACTCCGATCGCAGATCAACGTGCTTCGCAACGGGACGAACGTCCTGGTCGAGGAGGAGGGGCTCGAGACGGAACTCGAGGACGGCGACGAGTTGGCGCTGTTTCCGCCGGTCAGCGGCGGATAAGTCGCTGGTCGCGCCACGGCGACGGAACGGTTGCTGGCCGCCACTGCGCAGCGACCGCCGGCAACCGCGCCGCTCAGTCGCTTGTCAGGTCGATCCCCAACACGAAGTCCGGTTCCTCGGAGATATCGACCCCCGTCGCGGCGGCGTCCGTGACGAACCGGGCGGTCTCCGGGATGAGGACGCGCGTCTCGTCGGCACCGCAGTCGGCGGCGTCGCGGGCGATCGCGGCGAACAGCGAGCGGGCGGCATCGACGTCCTCCCACGCGCCGAGGCCGTATTCGGCCCACGTCTCGGTCGTCGTGGCTCCGGTCGTGGTCTCCGCGTCGTCATCGTTGATCTCCCAATCGTACGTTCGCGATCGATAGGCCGCTCCCGCGAGGCCGTCACCGGTTTCGACCGCAAAAACGGCGGTCTCGTCGGCGAGTCGTTCGAAATCGTCGCGCGTGAGTTCCCGGACGGCCCACGACTCACCCGGTGCGAGGCCGAGTCCCGTCAGGTGCTCGCGCGCATCGCTGTGGGTCCAGTAGCGCCAGGCCGCCGTCGGATCGTGCGAGACGCGGGCCGGTCCCTCGGCCGCCGGGTCGGGTTCGGGGTGGGCGAATCGGAACTCGGTGATCGGCTCGTACCCGCTGGCCCGCGCCGCACCCAGCGAAACCGCGTTCCACGAGAAGATCATGACTCGGCCGACGGTCGCGCCCCGCTCGCGGGCCCACTCGAAGGTCGCCTCGTTCAGCCGGTGGCTCACGCCCCGCCGGCGATGGTCGGCCGCCACGCGCATCCCCTGAAACCAGGCCTCGTCGGGCGAGAGCAGAACGCCCTGAACGATCCCCGCGGCCTCGCCGTCGACTTCCGCGAGGAAGGTCTTCCTGTCGGTCTCGTCGTCGTCCTCGAGCCAGTCGTGGTAGATCCGCGGGATGTAGTCGCCGCCGCGGTCGGGCCAGATGTCGCTCGTGAAGTCGGCGACGGCCTCGTAATCGTCGTGGGTCGCGCGGCGGATTTCGACGGACGGATCGTCGTCTGTGTCGGGTGGCATCGTCGGTCGAACAGGCGTACTTTATCGGCGGTGCGGCAAAGAACTTCGCAGAAACGGGTGCGGTCGCACGCGTTGGAACGCGGTGAGTCACGCGAGGCTCGGCTCTGAGGCCCGAACGAGACCTGACGTCAGGGAAATACCGGTTCCGGCCCGTCAGAACACCATGCGCTCGACGAGTCGACGAATCGGGCCGGATCCGCCCCGCTTCGACTTCACCTGAACCGCCGTACAGTCGACGCTGTCGATGATTCTGTCCGCCGGCCGGCCGAACAGGGACCCCCGTATCCGTCCCCCGTCCGTCCCGATGACGAGGATGTCGCCCGCGTTCGTCACCGAAACGAAGTCCCGTTCCGCGTCCTCGGTCTCGACGATCGACCGATTCACCGGAACCGAACACAGCGACTCGAGCTCCGCGAGGTACTCGTCTATCGTCTCGCGTTGCGTCTCGGTCGCCGCGTCGTCGAGCGGGTACAGCAGGGTGATGGTGCCCCCGGCCTCGCTCGCTAGCGCGTTCGCGACGGTGATCTTCTGCGGATCGAAGGGGCCGCGGTCGGTGACGACCGTCACGGAGTCGATCCGGTCCAGGTCGCGGTCCTCGACGAGCAAGACGTCACACGGCGCCTTGCGGGTGATCCACTCGACGGTCGTCCCGAATATGGGCGCGTACAGCGGGTCGTCGCTTCGCTCGAGGAGGAGGAAGTCCGCGTCCTCGTGGGCGGCGAAGTTAGCGATCGCCCGCTTCGCGTCGTGGCTGACGATCTCGCCGTAGGTGACCGGCACGTCGAACGCCTCGGTCAGCGGCTCCGTCCGCTCCTCGAACTCGACGTCAGCCGGCGACTGCGTTTCCGACGCCTGCTGGAGGGGGACCTGATCGGCCACCTCGTCGAACTGAACGACGGTGACGCTGCCGTCGTTCTCGCGGGCGATGTCAGCAGCGATTCGAACCAACGCTCGCTCGCGTTGCTCGCTCGTCTTCTCGGTAATTGCGACGAGTACCTCGTAGCCGTCGACCGTTTCGATGGTCGCTTTCGTCTGTTCGACGGCCTTGTGACCGACGCTCCGCCTGACGACGTCCGCGGCAGCGCCCTCGCGCTGGACGCGGCCGCGCGCGTAGTAGACGTACCACAGCACCGACGCCGTCGTGATGACGACGGCACCGACGAGCGGGATCGTTCCCATGTAGCCGATGAGCAGGAATCCGCCGGCGATCCCGACGAGCTGGGTCCACGGATAGAGCGGCGACTCGAAGCTCGGGTCGTACTCCCCGACGTCCCCCTCGCGAAAGGCGATAACCGCGCCGTTGACCAGCGCGAACACGATGATCTGGAACGCGCTCGCCAGCTTCGCGATCTGGAGGATCGGGACGAACGCGATGAGCACCAGCATGACGGCGCCGGTGAGCGTGATCGCTCGCACGGGCGTTCCCCACTCGTCGTGGATCTCCGTCAGCGACGGCGGCGCGAGCTTGTCTCGAGCCATCGCGAACGGATACCGGGACGACGACAGGATCCCGGCGTTGGCCGTGCTGATCAGCGCGAGGACGGCCGCGATAATGATGGCGATCACACCCAGCCGGCCGAGCGTCGCCTCGGCCGCGTGGATCATCGGCACCGCGGAGTCACTCAACAGGTCGGGCGGCGTCACGCCGACCATGACGACGACGATGAGGACGTAGAGGAGGGTCGTGAAGCAGAGCGAGCCGAGAATTCCGAGCGGGATGTTCCGATCCGGATTTTCGACTTCCTCGGCCACGCTCGCGATCTTGGTCACGCCGGCGTACGAGACGAAGACGAGGCCGGTCGCGGCGAGGAGACCGCCGGATCCCTCGTCGAAGAAGCCGCCGTAGTAGGTGCTATCCGTCGACGGGAGTCCCCCGACGACGAACCACACCATCGCCGCGAGCATCACCGCGACGATGGCGACCTGCAGGCGCCCGGTCTGTTTCGCGCCGAAGAGATTGACGAGGACGAGCACGGCCGCCAGCGCGAGCGCGACCGGCTTCACCGGCAGATCGAACAGGTACAGCACGTACGGGACGCCGCCGACCAGCGCCAGCGCCCCCTTGAACGACAGGGAGAACCAGGTGCCGACGCCGGCGATCGTTCCGAGCAGCGGCCCCATCCCGCGCTCGATGTAGATGTACGTGCCGCCGGCCTCCGGCATCGCCGTCGCCATTTCGGCCTTGCTCAGGGCGGCCGGTAAGACGAGTACGCCCGCGAGTAAGTAGGCTAGAATGACCGCCGGACCCGCCGTCTTCAGGGCGAGGCCGGGGAGGATGAAGATTCCGCTGCCGATCATCGCGCCGATACTGATCGCGACGACCGCGAATAAGCCGAGGTCTCGTTCGAGTTCTTTTGGCATTGGAGAATGGGTTCGTCAGTCGTTCGGCGACCGCGTCGGTACGGGGCTCGAGGCCCGTGTGCTGCCGACCGGGAGGAGACGGAGTGACGGGAGTGTGCGCTGACGCATGAGTGGTTCTGTACGGGGATTCGTCGCCGGATCCGCATAAAAGCGCCGATAGATTCGGGATCCGACAATCAATACCACGTTGTGTTGCGGACCCGTCCGGAGTACGAGTGGCCGAGAGAGCGTGAGAGCAGGACCACGCGAACCCGTTGCTCGTCGGGTGGACGAACGCGCTCAAACCGACGACCGACAGGAGAGACCGCTACTGGAGCTCATCCACGTCGAACCCGTGGAACGCCCGCTCGTACTCGTTCCGGATGAGGTCCTCGTCGACGACTTCGAGGCCGAGTTCGTCGAGGTCTCGGCCGATCCGACTGAGGTCGTCGCTGTCCGACCCGATCGCTTCGACGTGGACGTTCTCGGTGCCGGTCATGACCTCCCTGACGGCGACGACGCCGGGCACTTCCAGGGCCCGCTGTGCGAGCGCCTCTCGATCGGGAATCGGCGCGGTACAGACGATGAGCGTCTGCAGCTGATAGCTGGCCGCCTCGTAGTTCACCTCCGGTCGGTAGCCGGTGAGGATGCCACCCTCCTCGAGGTTCCGGATTCGGTTGCGAACCGTGCTGGCCGAGACCCCCGCTTTGTCCGCGATCTCGCTCGCCGACGTCTTGCGCGCGTCCTCCTGCAGACAGTAGATGATCGTCCTGTCGAGATCGTCGAGTGGCTCCTCGCTCATACCCACGGGTAATCGCGCGGTTAAAAGTAATTTTTCCTGCGAATCCGGCGATCCATCACCGGAGCGGGAGAATGCGTGAGGTAACGTTTTTCCCCTCGCGCTCGTCGGAGTCGAACATGACGAACCGACCGCGACCGGAGGACGACAGATGACGGCGGACGATTCGGAGCCGTCGGCCCGTTCGACGCCCACCAACGGATCGAATCGGGTGGATCCCCTGTGGAACGACCTGCTCGAGGACGCGCGAGCCATCGCCGAGGAGTATCGGGAGGACGACTGGGACGCCGTCGTCCTCGAGCCGGTCGGGACGTCGCCGGTCGAGGAGAGCGAGCGAACCGGGCTCGACGTCGACGTCACCGCCGAGGAGTACGAACTCGTCGCGGAGCTCATCGAGGACGGGGACGTCACGATTTCCGCGGCCGACGTCTACTACCGACCGCTCGCCGAGGAGGAAAGCGACCGGCGGGTCGCTCTCGTCGTCGAGCGCGACGAGGAGAGCGAGACGGCCGTCTTCGTCCCCCTCTCCTACGACATCGGCGACTGCCGATCGGTCTTCGAGACGGCGCTCGTCGAGGAGCAGTTACTGATTCACGTGACGGCGGACCCCGATGTCGGATGGGTGAGTTTCTCCCACGACGACCCGTCCCTGTTCCTCGAGGAGGCGGACGTTCGGCAGTGGAACGCGGAGTGATCGGCGGTCAAGGCTATAGTAGCCACTGAAAATCACTGCACACTTGATTGCACGACGGCTGTGCGATCAGTATCAGTAGTTGGTCACACAGTTTCTGTATCCGAATTTGGACGTGAAAACCGCGGCAAGTACAGGTGAAGGACTTACCACTTAGCAGAGTTGAACTCTATTGAGGGTGGATTGGGTCTGGAAGTGGTCGAAGTTCTGGCACCGTTCCTGACCGCTCAATCGTTTGGATTTCGGTGTTGTTCACTGCGACGGTAAGTGTTTCCCAGTCACTCGGCACATTTGCTCCACCGACAAGGTGAGTGACGGAACTGCATTGCGATTCCTCGATCTGCCTACTAGACGACGTTCCGCTACTGAATCCAGACGTGATGTTGAATCTCAAGACGAACTCATTCGCAATAGAATGGGCCAGCTCTGGTTCGACTTCTCCTAATTCGCTACAGAGCCTCACGTCAAACGTTAAATCCGCTGACTCACCGTCACTAACGATGTGAACCCACCCGCTATGAGCTTCCCCCTCGCTTGGGAACGATGTACGGTTCTCTGAGTATGCGAGTCCGAGTGATTCGTTACTTCCGTCGGTTTCGCTCTCATCCGATGTACTCGGGCTCACAGAATTTGTCATACCTTGACAGCCGGCGAGACAGCTAATACCAGCAATGGAACTACCGGCCAGCATCTTGCGACGGGATAATGGAGGGCTCATAAACTCAGTAAACGTGTACTCTTGACAAGTGCTTTTCTAATACCAGAATCATATACGTGGAGAATTGATAGTCGTCGTTTTGCCCTGATAGATATGCACACGTCGTTACCGAACCGCCCGATTCGGTTTCAAGAACGCTTCCAAATAAAGAAATCGCGTTACTATCTATCGGTATGTGAATTGTTTCAGTGGCTACTATCGTTGCCGGTCCGGAACGACAGGTCCAGCGACGGTGCCGAGTGGGTGAGCGATCCCATCGAAATCACGTCGACGCCCGTCGCGGCGTAATCGGGAACGTCGGCGAGGGTGATCCCGCCGCTGGCCTCGGCGAGCACGCCCTCGTGATCGTCGAGTTCTTCGACGGCCGTCCGCGTCTCCGCCGGCGTCATGTTGTCGAGGAGGACGATGTCCGCCCCCGCCTCGGCCGCCCGCGGTGCGTCCGCGGCGGTCTCGACTTCGACGTCGAGCTTCGTCGCGAACGATGTCCGTTCCCGAAAGTGAGCCACCGCCTCCTCGAGCCCCATCTCGGCGACGTGGTTGTCCTTGACCATCACCATGTGCGAGAGGTCGAGCCGGTGCGTGTCGCCGCCGCCCGCGACGACGGCGCGTTTCTCGAGGCCGCGCAGGCCGGGCGTCGTCTTGCGGGTCGCGGCGATCGCCACGTCCGCGGATTCGGTCCGAGCGCGCTCGAGCGCCTCGCGCGTCCGCGTGGCGATCCCCGACGCGTGCCCCGCGAGGTTGACCGCGACGCGCTCGCCGCGGAGGACCTCCCGCGTGGCTCCCTCGACCCGGAGCAATTCCGTGCCGGGTTCGACCTCGGTTCCGTCCTCGAGGCGATCGGGTACGGCCACGTCCAGGTAGTCGAAGACGGCCGCTGCGGCCTCGATTCCGGCGGCGACGCCGGGTTCCTTCGCGACCAGCCGGCCGGTCGTCTCGCCGGGCACCTGATTCGTCACGTCGTGGTGGCCGACGTCCTCGCGCAGCCAGCGTTCGATTTGTGCGTCGGTGATCATGCGGCCTTGACCGCGGGTGCGGCCCCGGCGAAAATAAAGGATCCGTTTGCGTGGACTTCGAACGATCGACTGGCCGACCGGCCGATCGAACGAACGACCGGCGTCGACCGAGCGACGGCTCCGACGACAGCACCGATGACGGTCGCGAAAACCTGACAGTGACATTTCAGAAACTGTTACCTTGCCGATCGGCCTGTCTCTCCTATGAACGCGGCTCTCTTCGACGCTCTCACGCGGCTCTTCGACGGCGTCCCCGGCTGGCAAGCGACCCTCCTGCTGGTCGGCCTCTCGCTCGGTATCGCGCTCGCGCTCGAGGTTGTCGTCCTCCGGACCCTGCTTCGATACACTAGCCGAACGAAGACCCAGTACGACCACATCCTCGTCGAGGAACTCCGGCTCCCGGTCGTCGTGACGGCCGCGCTGGCGGGCGTCTATCTACTCACGCAGCTCCCCTCGGTCACCGAAAACGTCCTCGTGACGGCCGATCAGCTCGACACCTTCTTCGGCAAGCCCTCGCTGTCGGTCATCGTCGTCGCCTGGGCGTTCGCCTCGAACCGGATCGTCAACCGGTTCGTCGAGGAGCTGAACGAGGAGGGTTCGCGCTTCGACTTCGCGCCCGTCTTCTCGAACGTCTGGACGCTGCTCGTCTTCGTCGGCACGATCGGAATCCTGCTGACGCTGTGGGAGTACAGCATCTCGCCGCTGCTCGGGGCCGCCGGCGTCGCGGGCATCGCGGTCGGTTTCGCCGCCCGGGACACCGTCGCGAACTTCTTCGGCGGCATCGCGCTCTACTTCGACGACACCTACAAAATCGGCGACTACATCGAACTGGACTCCGGCGAGGCGGGCACCGTCGTGAAGGTCGGCATCCGATCGACGACGCTGATGATGCGCGACGAAGTGCTCATCACGGTGCCGAACGCGGTCCTGAACGCCGCGAAGGTGATCAACCAGTCGGCTCCCCAACGCCGCAGGCGGCTCACGGTCCCCATCGGCGTCGGCTACGGAACGGAGATCGACGCCTTCGAGGAACTCGTCCTGGCGCTCGCCGACGCGGAATCGCTCGTCCTCGACTCGCCGAAACCGCGGATGCGATTCCGGGCCTTCGGCGACTCGGCGCTCGAGTACGAACTCCTCTGCTGGGTGGCCGCGCCGACCCGCGTCAACAGAGCCACGCACGAACTCAACCGGGCGATCTACAAGGCGCTGACCGCGGCCGAGATCGACATCCCGTTCCCCCAGCGCGAGATCCACGTCTCGAGGCCGGACGCGACCGGCGACGAGCCGGAGTCGCCCCCGAAGATCCTCGGCGGTGCGGACGACGCGTCGGCGGAACGGCGCGCGTAAACGAAGTAGTAGTGCGAAACCGAGAACGTGCTGCTGACGGACGCTACGGAAGCGGCGCTTCGTCGTCGACGACGTAGTGGCAGCCGATCGATTCCGGGTTCTCGCCGGCCGCCCGCGCGATCAGTAGCGCGGTGACGCTGGCGTTGCGAAGTTCGTAGAGGTCCCGCGCCGTCCGCGTCCGAACGTAGGCGTCGACCTCGCCCTTGAGCCGCCGGAGGACGGCGCTCGCGCGGGCGATCTCCTCGGGATCGCGCTCGAGGCCCAGATAGTCGTCCATCGTCCGCGTGAGCCGCGCGAACTTCTCGGCGGCGAAGCGCTCTGGGAGGTCGGGATCCCGGTTCAGGAGTTCGGGGGCTTCGACGACTGCCGGCTCGAATCCGACCGCGTCAGTCCCTGCGCGGAGGCCCCAGACGAGCCCCTCGAGCAGGCTGGTACTCGCCAGCCGATTCGCGCCGTGAACGCCGGTGCGGGCGCACTCGCCGACGGCGTAGAGTCGATCGAGCGAGGTGCGCCCGCGCTCGTCGACGTCGATGCCGCCACACAGGAAGTGTTCGCACGGGGCGACCGGGATCTGGTCGCCCTCGATGCCCCGATTTTGGCATTTCTCGGCGATGCCGGGATAGTCGGCCGCGAATTCGAGCGGCCCGATGTCGAGGACGACCTCGCCGGTCGCCTCGCGTTCGGTCTCGACCGCGCGGGCGACGACGTCCCGCGGCGCGAGGTCGCCCTGCGGGTGGTAGTCATCCATGAACTGCTCACCCTCGCCGTTTCGCAACATTGCACCTTCCCCGCGCAAGGCTTCGGAGAGCAGGAAGGGGTCGTCACCGTCGTAAGCCGTCGGATGGAACTGCACGTACTCCATATCCTCGACGTCCGCGCCCGCGAGCGCGGCCATGGCGATCCCGTCACCGGTCGCGTCGTCGGGGTTGGTCGACCGATCGTAGAGCGCGCCGATGCCACCGGTCGCGAGGATCGTCGCGCCGGCGTAGATCGGATTCCCCGTCGGCTCTTCGTCACTCAGAACGCCGTAGACTCGCCCCTCGTGCGTGATCAACTCGAGCGCGGCGGTGTCCTGGCGCACCTCGATCCGCTCGTGGTCGTCGAGATAGTGCAGGAACGGCCGCAGGATGTGCGTCCCCGTCGCGGCGTCGACGTGGAGGATGCGGGAGTCGGAGTGGGCGGCCTCGCGCGTGTAGTCGAACGATCCGTCGTCGCCCTCGTCGAACTCGACCTCGAGGGTGTCGACGAGCACGTCCTCGACGGCGTCGTCGGCGTGATCGACGAGTACATCGACGGCGTCGGGATCGGCGGTGCCGTCGCTGGCGTCGACGATGTCCCGCTTGAGGCTCTCGGGGTCCCCTCGAGTCGTCGAGATACCGCCCTGCGCCCAGTCGGTGCTGGCGTCGTCGGGTTTCGTCGCTTTCGTCAGGAGGAGCACGGCAGCGCCCTCGCGTGCGGCCGCGAGCGCGGCCGAACAACCAGCGATGCCGCTGCCGACGACGAGCACGTCCGCGGTCTCGCCGTCGGTCGTCGTCTCCGTTCCGGTGTTCGTCTCGGTCATGGTCAGATCTCGAGCATCCGATCGAGCGCGACGCCCGCGAGTTCCTTCTCCTCGGGCGCGACCTCGATCACGTTGTGTTCGCGCCCCTCGACGAGTTCCTCGAGCACCCACGCGAGGTAGTTGGGGTCGATCTGGCGCATGGCGTTGCAGTCCATGCAGGCGTCGCCACAGAGCGGGAGAACGTTCACCTCGGGGTGCCAGCGCTGGAGGTGATTCGTGAGGTGGATTTCGGTGCCGATCGCCCACGTGTCGCCGGGATCGGCGTTCGCGACGGTCTC
Organism: Natrinema sp. LJW11; assembly: GCF_056135975.1. Classification (NCBI taxonomy): domain Archaea; kingdom Methanobacteriati; phylum Methanobacteriota; class Halobacteria; order Halobacteriales; family Natrialbaceae; genus Natrinema; species Natrinema sp. LJW11. The sequence continues at coordinate 85,354 of NZ_JBWBDM010000009.1, forward strand.
GCAGATCGTCGCCGTCGAGCCGGCTACGTCCGCGGCTTCGACGACCTCGCGGCGACACTCGGGGTGGACGATGACCTTCGCGCCGGGGTTTTCCTCGCGGATTTGCTCGATATGGTCCTCGCGGAACCGCTCGTGGACCTGGCAGTAGCCGTCCCAGAGGACGATGTCGCTTTCCGCGACTTCCGCGGCGTCTTTCCCCTCGGGATCCCACGGGTCCCACTCGGCGATTTCGTCTTCCATGCCGAGCCGGTGGGCGGTGTTCTCTCCGAGGTGTTTATCGGGCAGGAAGAGGACCTTGTCACCCCTCTCGAACGCGTACTCGAACGCCTCGTGGGCGTTTGAGGAGGTACAGACGAGCCCGCCCTGGCTCGCACAGAAGGCCTTCAGGTCCGCGTAGGAGTTCATGTAGGTGATCGGGATGATGTTCGCGTCGGGCGCGGCGGCCGTGATCTCGGCCCACGCGCTGTCGACTTGCAGGGCCTCGGCCATCCCCGCCATCGGACACGACGCCTCCATGCTCGGGAGGATCACGGACTGGTCGTCGTCCGTGATGATGTCCGCGCTCTCGGCCATGAACGTCACGCCGCCGAAGATCACGTACTCGGCGTCCGCGTCGGCGGCCTCCTTCGAGAGCTGGTAGGAGTCCCCGATGAAATCGGCGTGTTCGACGATCTCGCGGCGCTGGTAGTTGTGCCCCAGGATCACCACGTCGTCGCCGAGTTTCTCGAGCGCCGCCTCGATACGGTCTGTCCGCTCCTCGGCCTCGAGGTCCCGGTATCGGGACGGGAGCTGCTCGAGGGTGTCGTATTTGAACAGACTCAGATCGGTTTCCAACTCCGCCGTTTCCATTTTGACCATCTTACGTCACCTGTGGTTGATCACATATCACAGGCGGCTATTGAATAACTTTTTCCTTCGAACGAGGGGTCCGGCGGAATACCATCGGGGTATACAACGATCGAAAATGGAACGTCAGTTGTTCGCCGGCACCGATCGGTCCGCAGCCGTGACTGTCGCTCGGCCGTTCACTGGCGTCTTTTCCGTGGCGCTCCTACTGATGGTATGGCACTCGAGGACGCCTTCTCACAGTTCACGCGACGGGATTGGGAGCACGAATCGGTCGAGGGAACGGTCCGACTCGCCGTCGTCGGGATCGGGGGCTTCGCACGGCGGCGCGCGCTCCCCGCGATCGCGGCGGGCGACTACTGCGAGACGACGGTGCTCGTCACGAGTTCGCCGGATCGAACGGTGGGCGTCGCCGAGGAGTACGACGTCGACCACGTCGTCGACTACGACGAGTTCCTCGCCGGCGATCGGACCGACGCCTACGACGGAGTCTACGTCGCGGCACCGAACGCGTTTCACGGTCAGTACGCGACCGCAGCGGCCGAGTTCGGGAAGCACGTTATCTGCGAAAAGCCCCTCGAGACCACCGCCGAGCGCGCTCGAGAGATCGTCGACGCCTGCGCCGACGCCGGCGTGACCCTGATGACGGCCTACCGGCTCCAGACCGAGCCGACGGTTCGGCGCGCGCGAGAACTCGTCCGCGAGGGCGTGATCGGCGACGTCGTGCAGGTCCACGCCGGCTTTTCGCACCCGCTGCTCGAGCACGCCGGCCCCGACACGTGGCGGCTCGATCCCGGCCTCGCCGGCGGCGGCGCGCTGGTCGATCTCGGGATCTACCCGCTCAACACGATCCGGTTCCTCCTCGATTGCGAGCCCACGGGCGTGTACGCCACCACCCACTCGAGCGGCGGCCCGTTCGCGAACGTCGACGAACACGTCGCCGTCCAACTCGAGTACGAGACCGGCGCGACGGCCTCCTGTACCGCCAGTTTCGACGCCCACGCCAGAAGCGCCCTCGAACTGGTCGGGACCGAGGGGTTGATCGACATCGAGTCGCCGTTCGGCGGCGTCGTCCCTCAGGAGATGGTCGTCGAGAGCGGCGACATCCGGATGGAGTACACCGGACCGCGGATCGACGAAGTTTGTGAGGAGTTCGATTACTTCGGTTACTGCGTGCTGACCGGATCCGACCCGGAACCCGACGGGGAGGACGGACTCGCGGATCTGCGCGCGATCGAGGCCGCCTACGAGTCGGCCGAGACGGGCCGTCGAGTGAGCCTCGAGTAAGTCATTTCGACCGAAACGCGAGGACCGGCGGCTATTCATGTCCGGATCGTCTACGGAGGGATATGGAGGACGTTACGGACGCTGGAATCTACGCGCGGGAATCGCCGTACCTCGATCGGTACGTCCAGATCGGAGCCGCCAGCGGACGAGTCCTGAGCGTCTCGTTCCCGGAGATTCCCGACGACGGTGCCGAGGACGACCACGCCGTTCTCGATCGGATCTTCGAGTACCTCGACGGCCTCGAGCCGATCACCTTCGACGACGTGCAGATCGCGATGACCATGCCGACGGACCAGCGGGCGGTCCTCGAGGGGGTTCAGGAGATCCCCTACGGCGATCAGGTCACCGTCGAGACGCTCGCGCGGATGACTTCCGGGCTCGATCACGAGGACGAAGACGACATCATTCTCGTCCGAACCGCGCTCGACGAGAACCCCGCCCCGCTCCTCATTCCGGATCACCGCGTGCGCGACGGTCCCAGCGCCGCCCCGCCGGACATCGAACAGAAGCTTCGGTCGCTCGAAGGGCTCTAACAATCGGTGGCAGCGCGGCCGCTTCCTGTCTCTACGGACGGAATGATGCTCTGTCTAAGTCACTATAGCGAGTGCTGGCTACTAGGAGGACCACACCCTCCCCAGCCGATTCGCTCGCTTTTCGAGGAGTTCACTCCGTTCACTCCTCGCACCGCTCGCTCATCCCTCGCACGGCTTTGGGCCGCGGTTCGTTGGCCTCACGGGTCGCTGCTCACGGCTCACATCGTTCGCCGTTCGCTTGGCGAGGTTCTCGCTGTGCTCGGACCTCGCATGCGCTCCCCGCTCGCCATTCCGAGACCTCACTCAGTTCGGTCTCGCTCTGCTCACCGCGTCACAGCGCGCGCCACAGTATAGAGACCGTCAGTCTGGAGTGGGTCCAAAATCAGCTGCACTGAACGAGCGGGTTCTCCGGTGTCCCTCAGAAGTCCGATCGATCGACCTTCTCGGGCGCTTCGAACGCCGTCGCCAGCTCGAGCAACTGCACCAAAATTCGACCCGTCGCACCCCAGACGGTGTAGCCGTTCACGCGGAAGTAGTGAATCACGATCTCGCCGTAGTAGGGGTGGCTCCGGCGCTCGTACTCGTAGTTGTCCGGATCGAGCAGCCCCGAGAGGGGGAGGACGACGATTTCGGCGACCTCGCTCTCCTCACGGACGTACTCCCGATCGGGCACGTGCGCGACGAAGGGCGTCACGGCGTACTCGGTGACCGTCCGGATGTCGTCGAGCTGGCCGACCACCTCGGCTTCGCCGCGCTCGAGGCCGATCTCCTCGTTGGCCTCTCTGAGCGCCGTCTCGAGGATCGTCTCGTCGACCGACTCGGCCCCGCCGCCGGGAAAACTCATCTGCCCGGGGTGTTCGCCGAGGTGGTCGGCTCTGCGGGTGAACAGCAGGTGGTCCTCGCCGTCGCGGTCGACGATCGGCGCGAGGACGGCCGCGTCGTACTCCTGATCGGTGATCTCGGTGGGCTCGTAGGCCGCGATCGGCTCGAGGGTCAGTCTCGTCGTCATTCCTCGAGGGCGTCCTCCAGCCGCGTCCGTTCGTCCGCGAGATCGACGGGGGCCCACGCTTCGATGTCGTAGCTGACGTCGAGGAGGGTTCGGAGTCGCGCCGCGTCCTCCTCGGTGACGGCGTCGTCCGCGGCGGCGACGAAGCGCTCGCGGGCCGCCTCGCCCAGCGGCTCGCGATCGGGCCGCCGCCGCTCGACGTCGAGAATGTGTGGGAGGTCTTCCGCGTGCTCCGGCACCGTCGGAAACGCCGTCGGGCCGGGAACCAGCAGCGCCCCGTCCACAGCCGTCGACGTCTCGTCCCGCCCGGCGGGATCGTACCGAACGAGCGCGAACGACTCGAGCGCCTCGTCGATCGCCGCCTCGAGGGCGCCGTCGTCGACGGCTTGCCCGTCAGCGCGGTAGGCCGCTTCGGCCAGCGCCCGCTCGAGTTCCTCGCGGGTCAGCCCGCCGAAGAGGTCGACGACGCCGGCCAGTTCGTCGGCGGTCGCATCCATACGCGATCTAACGGACGGTGAGTGGATTAGTCTTGCGAGCGCGAGCCGACCCGTCGCTCCCGCCAGGGCCGGGCGGCCGCGAGCACGTCCGCCGGCGCGAACGGGGCGTCGATCCACCGCGGCAGGCGCGCGTCCGTCCCCGGCGGCGCGATCGACTCGGCGTAGCGCGTCAGCTGGTTCCGTTCGTCCGCGGGATCGTACTCGAGGCCGTTGAACGCCGCGTCGGCGCGATAGCCGTCGATCAGCCCGTCGCCGACGGCCCGATAGCGCTCCGGCAGCGTCTCGTAGTCGGGGTCGACCCCGTGTTCCTCGAGCACGCCGAAGAGCGCGGCGGCGACCTCGCGGCTCATTCCCTCGAGTCCGGCGTCACCGGCGACCGCGCGGTGGTCGTGCTCGTGGCGGCCGAGATCGACCTGTGCGGTCCCGTCGAAGCCGGCGATCTCGTAGGCGTCGCCGAGCGTGCCGACCTCGAGGCCCCACGCGCGCGGTGCGCGGAGCCGTCGGGCGACCTCGTCGGTCGCGGCGAACTCGCCGGCCAGCGCGTACCGGAACGCGCCGAGGTAGTCGACGATCGGCGCGTCGTGGGCGTCCGCGAGCGTTCGAACGAGCGGCTCGTAGAACAGTCTGAAGAGTCGGCCGTAGAGCCGGCCGCGCTCGACGCGAGCGTAGTACCCCTTCGAAAAATCGTACTCCATCGTCAGGGGCGCGAGCAGCCGGCGGACGTGCTCGGCCTCGTAGCTTCGGGCGTCGGCGTCGTGGACGACGACGGCGTCGCCGACATCGGCGGCGGGTCCGAGCGCGAGCCAGACGTCACGGCCCTTTCCGAAGCCGCCCGCCAGTCCCGCCTCGGCGAGCAGCGCGTCGACGCCGGGCGAGTTACACCAGAGGACGCGCGTCGGCAGCGCGACGCCGTCGAGCCACTCGCGGAACGCCCCGATCTCGTCGTCGTCGGCGCGGACGGGAACGAAGACCGCCGCGGGTGCCGGCTCGAGGCGCTCGAGTTCGCCGAGGACGCGTTCGGCGGCGGGGCTCTCGTACTCGCGGGCGGTCATCGGGACGACGACCGCCGTCTCGCCGACCGCGGCCGCGGCGTCGCGGGCGAGGGCATCGCTCATCCCGTCGCCCTCGCCGAACTCGTGGAGCGTCGCGATCCGCTCCTGGACGTACTCCATCGGTGAGTTGTTCGAGCGAACCGGTAAAACGGCCACGACTCCGGCCAGATATACTGTCGCTCAGCAATCAGTGGGTCGGTTCAGCGAGTCGTCGGGGTGAGGTGGGAATAGTGACTGCCCGACCCAGGATCCCCTTACTCGGACGATTCGTCCACGCTGGTCGCTTCGTCGACGCCGGCTTTCCGGCGCAGCCACTCGAGGCCGAGCGCCCCGCCGAGAAGTCCGGCACCGGCCGTGAAGCCGGGCACGTTGTCGGCAGCGATGTCGTTCTCGGTGTCCGTCTCGTTTCCAGCGTCCCCATCTCCGGCGGTTCCGTTCCCGCTATCGCCGTCGTCGACGGACTCTCCGTCGTCAGCCGGGTCGTCGTCTGGACAGGGGCACTCGTCTTCCCCCGCGTCGCTGTCGTCTTCCCCCGTGCCGCTGTCGTCCTTGCCGTCCTGCTGATCGTCTTCCTCGCCGGATCCATCTTGCTCGTCGGGCTGGTCGTCCGTGTCGTCGTTCTCGTTGTTCCCGTCGTTTCCGTCGTCCGCGTCGTCGTTCTCGTCGCTTTCGTCGGGCTGGTCGTCCGTGTCGTCGTTCTCGTTGTTCCCGTCGTTTCCGTCGTCCGCGTCGTCGTTCTCGTCGCTTTCGTCGGGCTGGTCGTCCGTGTCGTCGTTCTCGTTGTTCCCGTCGTTTCCGTCGTCCGCGTCGTCGTTCTCGTCGCTTTCGTCGGGCTGGTCGTCCGTGCCGGTTTCTTCGCGAAGCGCGACGAGCTCGCCATCGTTGTCAACGTAGATGGTTTCTCCGCTGATCGCACGGATGGGGCCGACCGGTGCGTCGTCTTTCGAGAGCGTCCACTTCTCGGACCCGTCGTACTTGTTCAGGGCGACGAGTGTCTGATCGTACTCCCGGTCTCCGTAGTTGTAGCCGTCCACCTCAAAGTAGACGTAAACGGTCTCGCCGCTGATGACGGCCTGTCCGTAGGTGTACGTAACGTCAAGGTCCCAACTGTATTCGTCACCGTGGATCGAACCGCCGGAGTACCCTTGGTCGGTGCCGCCGACGTGGATCTCCTCGCCGAACGCTATTTGCCCGTAACCCATGGCTACAGACTCGCCTGTTTGGGCATCGTGCAACCCTACCTCCGGGGAGCCACTGATGTCGTAAGCGACTGCTGCCGATGTCGCGTAGATGGTATCGGTGTAGGAGCTGGCGCGACTTCTGGCCCGCCAGACTTCGGCACCGGTCTCGGGCTCGAGAGCGATCAGAACGGCACCCGTGACGCTGTAGATTACGCCGTTTGCCGCGGCGGTCGCCGCAACGAACTCGTGTTCGTCGCCGTCGCTATTGACCGATTCCTTCTTCCACCGAACCGAGCCGTCGTCGACCTCGAGCGCGTACAGCGTCCCGTCGACGACGACGTACACGCCGCCGTAGGCGACCGTCTGCCAGACGATCGCCTCCTCGTGATCGAACTCGCTCTCCCAGCGGACGGTTCCATCGGACCGGTCGAGCGCGACGACCTCGTTCCCGCTGAGATAGACGGTTTCGCCGGCGACCGACGGCGCTTCCGCGTCGATATCCGTGTTCTCCCAGACGACGGTGCCGTCCGTCGCATCGAGGGCGACGACGCCGTCGTCGGTCGGCGTGTAGACCGTCCCGTCGGCGACGGCGACGGAACCCGCGCCCGCTCCCGCGACGGACCACGCGGCCTCGAGGTCTCCTCCCTCGAACTCGTGGCCGTCCGGGACGTATCTAGCGTGACCGGGGTCGCCTCGATGTGACGGCCAGTCCTCGTCCGGTCCCGGATCGACATCCGGATCCGGCAGTTCGTCGACGTCAGCCTCGGCGGCTCCGGCCCCTACCGAAGCGAGTCCGGTCCCCATCGACAGCGCTGCCCCAGTCGCCAGCACGGATCGTCGGTTCCACATAACGACACGACGTACGAATACCGCTCATATCCCTATCTGTCAATTAACGATACTTCGTAGCTATGCAATTGTTTCAAACTCTCCAGGACGCACACTGTTTCGAACTGTTCAAGACGCGCACGTAGCGAGCGTATGTTTCACGCCAAACCACGTCCGTATTATAGATCTGAATAGAGGATGACGGTTGGAAACGGTAGATAGCGTCTCCCAGTTCCCGGCCCGTCTGGAACCGATCCCGATGAGGCGCGACGTGGCCTCGAGGAGACCCCGACACGCACTCGCTGACAGCCGTCGATCATCGGGTTCGGGGGTCGACTCGGGGTCCGAAAGAGCACCGGTCTTTTTCTCCCCCTCCTGCTTACAGGGAGAACATGAAATCAGTCCGGAAGGCGCTTCGCGAAGACGAACTCGAGAAGGACACCTACGATCGACTCGTCTGCGCCGAGTGCGAGAAGCCGCTGAAGACCGAAAACGACCCGGACGAGATCAAGACGGTCCGGATCTGCCCCGACTGCGGGGCGGAGTGGAAGGAGATCCGATAAGGGAGCTGGCCGACTCGTCCGATCGGATCGAGGCGTGCACCCCGGCGACTGGCCGCCGACGGTTGCAGTGACATCGTCGACTCGAGATCCGTTCGAACGGGCGACCGACCGACTGGCCGTCCGATCCGTGTGCCAGCCCCAGCGTTTTGTCGCCTGATACTGCAATGCCGGCCGTGAGCTACGACGAGCTTCGCGACCGGCTCGACCGCCTCGAAATCGGCGGCACCCGCCGCATCGTCGCGCTCCCCGACGGCAGCGTCGACCGCTGGTACGCGCTCGCAGGGGCGGGCGGCGATCGCCTCGAGGAGATCGACGCGTTCGCCGACCAGCTCGCCGCGGGGACCCGCTCGTTCGCGCTCGAGCCGATCGACGTCCGGCCCGGCGGGCAGGCGGTCAACGCGGCGACGCAGGTCGACGCACTCGGCGAGACGGCGACGCTCGTCGGTCACCTCGACGACCCGGTACTCGCAGATCTCCCCTTCGAAACGCGCTCGATGGGGGCACCGGCTACGGTTCGCGTGGTCGACGTCGGCCCGGACGAACTCCAGCTTTCGGAGCCGGGGCCGGCCGCGGACTGGGGACTCGAGGATCTCCTCGCGGTCATCGACTGGGACCGAATCGTCGGCGCGGACGCGCTCTGCTGTACGAACTGGGTCTCCGTGCGGGGACTGACAACCGTCTTCGATCGGCTGGCGGCGGCTTCCCCCGAGACGCGGCTCCCGATAGTGGTCGATCCCGGCCCGATCGACACCGTCGATCCGGCGGCGCTCGAGGGGCTGTTCGACGCCCTCTCGCGAGCCGATTCGGCCGTCGCATCGCTCGAGATCGTTCTGAGCGTGAATCCGGCGGAACTCGCGGCCGCCGTGACGACCGCCGACGCGTCGGCTCGCACTCGCGACGCTGACGAGACGAGCGACGCGCGGATCCGAAATCGGACCGCGGCGCTGCGCTCGGCGCTCGACGTCACCGCGGTCGTCTCTCACGGGTCGGATGCGGCCGTCGGGACGACGCGCGACGATGCTGCCGCCGTCGAGATGGTCGACCTCGGCGACCCGCGGCGAACGACCGGCGCTGGCGACAGATTTTCGGCCGGACTGGCCTGCGCACTGGCCCGCGAGTGGCCCCTCGAGGCGGCCCTGGCACTGGGAAACGCGTGTGCGGCACACTTCGTCGCGACCGGTGAGACCGCCGATCCGGGAGCGCTGCGTTCGGTGTGCGAACGCGCCGACTAACGCTATCGTTCGCCCGCCATCGCGGAAAAGAGCCGTTCCTCGAACTCGTCGCGACTGATCCCGTCGGAGGGGCCGATTCCGTTCATGTGGTCGACCGAGAGCTGCCCGCCGCCCATCCGCGCGTGGCCGCCCGCGCTGGCCATCGGAATGTCGCTGATGGCGTGGCGCAGCGTCTCGCCCATGTGGACCCGGTCGTCGCGCGATCGGCCGGAGAGGTGGAGCGTCCCGTCGTGTTCGCCGTAGACGACGACGGCTGTGACTCCCTCGAGGTGCATGAGTTCGTCCGCGGCCTGGGGAATCGCGTCGACGTTGCCGACCTCGCCGACGTCGCAGACGGCGAAGGGGCCCTCGACGCGCTTCTGGGTGATCGCCGTCGCCTTGACCTGCAACACGTCGTCGCTGACCTGCGGGTTGGCGATCCGGTCGAGCAGGTCCTCGTCGATCCCGGAAAAGAGGGCGGCGCAGGCGTCGAACTCCGCCCGCGAACAGCCGTTCGTCAGGTGGTTCGTATCCGACTGGATACCGTACAGCAGCCCCGTCGCCAGTTCCGGCGAGATCTCGAACCCGTTCGAGTCCTCCTCGTCGGCCATCGTCGCGCCGATGTCGTGCAGGTACTCGACGACGATCGTCGACGCCGCGCCGTAGTCGGTCCGCACGTCGGTGAACTTCGTACCGGCCCCGTTGCCGGGATGGTGGTCGACGACCGCGACCGGTTCGACGGTCTGGGCCCCGGTGAACCCCCGCGGCGTGTTGTGATCGACCAGCACCACCGCGTCCGACTCGAGTTGCGAACTCGCGTCGACGGACTCGATGTCCAGATCGAGCACGGTCCGGAACGCGCGGTTTTCCTGGTGGCGGATCTCGCCGGAGAACTGCAGGGTCGCGTCGGTGTCGACCGACTCGGCGATCTTGGCGACGCCCATCGCACAGGACATGGCGTCGGGATCGGGGTTCGGATGCATCAGGACCGTCACGTCGTCGTGCGTCGCCAACACGCGCTGAAGTCGAACGCCCGGCGGTCGCCGAAACCACCGAATCACCCACCAGCCACCCAGAACGAGCGCGACGACGGCCAGAACCAGCAGCGAGAGAACGAGCGGGTCGAGGGACCGGATCGAGTCGCCGACCGACTCGGACACCAGCGGGTTCGCCCCGACGAACGTCGCGGTTGTCGGGGCGCTCCGTAAGCTCATATCAGCAACTCAGATCGAACCACCATGAAATTTCCCCCGATTTCCCACGATCCGGGGTGGACTGTTACCGGGGGACCCGTCTCAGTCGGTCTCGAGCGAGGTCGGCGGCCTCGGTCTCAGTGCGCCGGCCTCGAGGTATACGGACTATCGGTCGGCGTCGTCGGCCCGATAGCGTTCGATCGCGTCGCGATACCCCTCTCGAAAGGTCGGAAAGGAGAACTCGTAGCCGAGATCGCGCAGCTTCTCGTTCGAGCAGCGCTTGCTCGTCAGGATTCGCCGGCGGCCCGCCGCGGAGACGTCGCCGTCCGCGAGCCGCTCGGCCTTCGTCCGCTTCGGCGGGTTTTCGACGCCGCATTCGCCGGCCAGCCAGTCGGCGAACGCCCACTTCGACGCCGGCTCGTCGTCGACTACCTGCACCACCTCGCCGCGCGCGAGGTCCTCCTCGAGCAGGTAGCGGACCGCCCCCGCGGCGTCGTCCCGGTGGACCATGTTCAGGTAGCCTTCCGTGACGGGGCCCTCGAGGTAGCGCTCGAGCCGGTACCGGTCGGGCCCGTAGAGGCCGGCGTAGCGCGCGACCGTGCCCTCGTAGCCGTACTCCGGCGGGTGCTCGAGCGCGATCCGCTCGGCCTCGGCGAGCACCTCGGTCTTGTCGGTGGTGGGCTCGAGGGGCGTCTCCTCGTCGACCCAGTCGCCGTCGTGGTCGCCGTGGACCCCCGTCGACGAGGTGTAGACCAGTCGATCGGGTGCGTGCTCGCGCTCGCCGAATTCCTCGATCGCCGTCCGCAATCCGTCGACGTACACTTCGCGGGCCGCCTCGGCACCGCGACCCCCGCTGCTGGCCGCGAAGACGATCGCGTCGACGTCCGGCACCGCCGCGAGCGACCCGCGGTCGGTAATATCCGCCCGTCTCCCCTCGAAGCCGGCTTCTTCGATCCGCTCAAGCCCATCCGCCGACCGACGAACCCCGATCGGCTCGTGGCCTCGAGCCGCGAGCTGTCGACCCAGCTCGATGCCGACGTGTCCGCAACCCAGAATTGCGACCTTCATAGCCCGACTCGTGGCCGACTGCACATAATTTCACCGCTCGAGAGCGGGGGTCCGGTCGATTTCACCGCTATTTCTGCACCTTTTCAACCCCACACTCGAGGCGGGCGGCGGGTTATCAGTCACTCGACGGTGACTTCGACCGCGTGGGGAAGCGACGCGTTCTCGGCGTAGCCGCCCTCGTTCCACGGATACTCGCCGTCGGCAACTTCGTCCGGCCCGGCGATCCGCGCGGGCTGGCGGCGGCCGCGGTCGTCGGTCGCTCGAGAGACGAGCGCGTACGTGCCGGGCGAGGGTTCCCACGCGTGGCGAAACAGCCGCCACGCGCAGTCGTAGTTCGGGCCGAAGAACTCCCCCTCCCGCCAGCTGTCGCCGCCGTCGGTCGATATTTCGATCGCCGTCACCTCGTCGTCGCCGGCCCAGGCGACGCCGACGATTTCGACGACCCCGTCCTCGCGCGGGCTGACGGTCGCGCCGTCGTCGGGACGGCCGATCGTGGACTTGACGTTCTCGTCGAAGGTGTAGGGGTGGTCGATCTCGTCGGACTCGAGTTGGTCCCAGGTGTCGAACGTCGAGATCGTCGCGTTGGATTCGGGGTCGACGCCCTCGGGATGGATGCGATAGGACGACTGCTGCCACCGGGTGAAATCCTCGCCGTCGCGGTCGGTCCACTCCTCGCCGTGGACCATCGTCTCCGTGACGTGGAGCTCGGTCAGCCACTTGACGCTGTTGACGCCGTACCAGCCGGGAACGAGCAATCTGACGGGGTGGCCGTGTTCGGGCGGCAGCGCCCCGCCGTTTACCTCGTAGGCGAGGATGCAGTCCTCGAGCGCCTTTGCCATCGGGATCGAGCGGGCGAACCGGTCGTTCTCGCCGTCGACTTCGGGGTGGTCGCCGCCGACCGCGGTGAGCCACAGCCCGTCGTCCGTCGTCGCGCCGCGGTCCGTCAGAATCGCACTCAGCGGCGCGCCCGTCCAGATCGCGGTGCTGACGGCACCGTACTCCCACTGGACGCTCCCCGTCTCGGGGTCGAAGTAGCCCCGGCCGTTGCCCGCACACTCCATCGTGTGCGCGACCGCGACCGCGGGGTACTCCTCGCGAAGCTCTGCCATCCCCAGTTCGGCCTCCCGCTCGACCGCGCCCTCGAGCGCGACCGTCCACTCGTCGGCCGCCGGGTCCAGCGTCTCGTTGCGGTGGCAGACGTAGTGGTCCTCGATCGGCGTCAGCCAGTTCGCGTACGTCTCCCGATCGGCCGCGCCGACGACCCGATACCGGTCGTCGAGATCGGTGACGGCCTCGGTGCCGGGTTTGCGATTCAAGATTTCGTCGACCTCTCGTCGTCGGTTCTCGCTGCGCTCCGTGTTCGACATGGCGGGTTCACACCGCCGACTGCGATAAATCTGTGTGGTGGTACCGATCCGCACAGGACTCGGCGGCGATCCCGATCCCGAGGGAGATCGCGCCAAACTCGCCTACGGCGAACCGTCCGCGATCACGTACTGGACGTGGACGAACTCGCCGAACGACATCGGCGCTCGTCCTTCGATCTTCTGGTGGACCTCCTTCGCGTCCATCTCGATCTCGAGGTGACTTTCGACCGCGTCCACGTCGAGCACCGCCGTCGACATTCCCAAGAGAAGGTGCTCGAGCGCCATCGTGACGATCGTCTCCGGATCCGGCGTCCCCTCGGCGAGCGACTGGATTTCGGCCGCCTCCTCGAGGCTCAGTTCGGGCGAGTCGCCGGCCGAAAGCGCCTCGAGCGTCTCTTCCTCGAGGTCGGTTTCGCTCGCGACGGCCGCGGGGCCGCGGTCGTCGACGATCGCTGCGAGGTCGCCCTCGTACTCGGCCCGGAGTTCGGCGGGCGAATCGGGGACGGTCATCCGCTGTTCGTAGAACATACCGGACACGACGGGAATACGGCAAAAAGGTGTTGTGACCTCCGCTGATCGGTGCGGTGGCTCTTTTCGGCTCCGCTCGGAGATCGGTGGTCCGTGGTCGGCGGATAGCGGTTGGCGGTCGGCGGTTCGCGGTCGGCGGTCGACTGCCCGCTCGGGCGAGTCGATACGACCCACATATAGGCGTACCGGAACGTTCAACAGGTCTCACTCACATGAGAGCGATATGAAAGTTGCCCTGATCGGAGTCGGTCAGGCCGGTGGGAAGATCACCGAACGGCTCGCCCGGTTCGACGCGGACATGGGCTTCGGAGCCGTTCAGGGTGCGCTGGCCATCAACTCCGCGGACGCAGACCTCCAGTCCCTCGACATCGTCGACACGCAGCTGATCGGCGCCGACCGCGTCAACGGCCACGGCGTCGGCGGCGACAACGAACTCGGTACGGAAGTCATGCAGTCGGACATCCAGCAGGTGCTGGGCTCGCTCGACGGCCGCGTCACCTCGACGGCGGAAGCCATCTTCGTGGTCGCCGGCCTCGGCGGCGGCACCGGCAGCGGCGGCGCGCCCGTGCTCGTCCACCACCTCCAGCAGGTCTACGACGTCCCGATCTACGCGCTCGGCGTCCTACCCGGACGCAACGAAGGGGCGCTCTACCAGGCCAACGCCGGCCGCTCGCTGAAGACCCTCCTCCGGGAGGCCGATTCGACGCTGCTGATCGACAACGACTCGTGGCACGAACAGGGCGAGAGCGTCGAGGGCGCCTTCGAGACGATCAACGAGAAGATCGCCCAGCGGGTCGGCCTGCTCTTCGCCTCCGGCGAGGCCGTCGAGGGCGTCGGCGAGAGCGTCGTCGACTCGAGCGAGGTCATCAACACCCTCCGCGCGGGCGGCGTCGCGGTGCTCGGCTACGCGACCGAGATCGCGAGCGAGGACAGCGGCGAGAACATCACCACCGCGATGAGCGTCTCGAGACAGGCGCTGTTGACGGGGACGAGCATGCCGGACGCGACGACGGCCGACTCGGCGCTACTCGTCATCGCGGGCCGCCCCGACGCGATTCCCCGCAAGGGCGTCGAGAAATCCCGCCGCTGGCTCGAGGACGAGACCGGCAGCATGCAGGTCCGCGGCGGGGACTTCCCGCTGGACAGCGACCGCCTCGGCGCGCTGGTCCTGCTCGGCGGCGCGGAGCGGTCCGACCGAATCGAGGCGTTCATGGAACGCGCTCGCGAGGCGAAGGAAGCCCAGGAGACGGAATCGACGGACCACGCCGACCAGTTCGCCGACGATCGGCTCGAGAACCTCTTCTAGACGGTTCTGAACCGTCGGAAGGGCTTTTTACTTCGGGTTCGCTGACAGTGACAATGACCGAGGAGTGGACCGGTGGGATCGTCACGGACCGCGGCGGTGACGGCCCGCCGACCGTCGCGGAGTGGAAGCCGGTTTCGGTTCCCGGACGACCCCCGTCGTTCGCCGGAGCGGGACCGATCGCCTACCGAACGCGGTTTCCGGACCCCCGAGACGACGAGACCGAACGCGCGATGCTCGAACTCCGCGGGGCCTACGACCGCGCGGAAATCTGGCTGAACGGCGCGCGTCTGGCCGCGCACGACCCCCACTTCGTGCTGACCACCCTCGAGTTCGATCCCCGTCCCGCGAACGACCTGATCGTCGTCTGCGAGCGCCCCGAGTCGTTCGCGGGCATCTACGGGACCGACGCGGTTCCCGACCGACTCGGAACGCCCGGTATCTGGTGGGGTCTCGAGGTCGAATCGCGTCCCCGGACGATCCTTCGGCAGTTCGAGGCGCGGCCGCGATTGGGTGCGGCTCCGGAAGCGTCGACGAGCGCGGAGACCGCGGCGACCGGGGCCGCGAACGCGACCACGGACGGCGGTGGCGCGGCGATCGACGTCTCGTTCGCGGTCGATACCGACGCGACGATCGACGACGCGGTGACGCTGTCGCTGCGACCGGAGGGGTTTCGCGGGGGTGCCTCGATGGAGCGGATTCCGATCGAGGCCGAGGCGGGCGAGCGAACGACGGTCTCCAGAACGGTATCGATCAGGGAGCCGTCGCTGTGGTGGCCCCGCGGGTACGGCCCGCAACACCGATATACGGTACGGGCGAAACTGGGCGGCGACGCCGTCGAACGGACCGTCGGCCTCCGCCACGTCGAACGCGACGACGACGGGCTGCTGGTCAACGGCAGGCACGTTCGCGCCCGCGGGTTCACGCGACTGCCCGGCGGTGACCCGCGCGAGGACGTCCGCCGGGCCGTCGACGCGAACGCGACGTTGCTTCGTGCCCGCGCGCACGTCCCGCGGAGATCGTTCTACGAAGCCTGCGACGAGGCCGGGGTTCTCGTCTGGCAGGATCTGCCCGCCAGCGGAGCCGAGCTTCCCGTCGATCGGGGAACGGAGCTGGCGTCCGCGCTCGTCGAGACGTACGGGCACCATCCGAGCCTCGCGATGGTCGGCGTGCAGGACCAGCCGACGGACCCGTACGAATCGCCGCTGGGAAGCGGCATCCGCGCGAAACTCGCCGTTCGGTATCGAGCGTGGCGGACGGCGGTCGATCGCGGTCCCGCGACCGAGATCGCCGCGGCCCTCCCCGACGGGCTGCCGGTCGTTCCCGTGACGGGGCCGCCGGGAACCGATCCCGACGCGGCCCATCTCTTCCCCGGCTGGCAGTACCTCGAGGCCGCGGATATCGACTGGCTCCTCGAGACCTATCCCGCACTCGGCGAGGTCGTCGGCGGGTTCGGAGCCGGCTCGCTGGCGGACGACGACGTCGATCCGACGGCGGTTCCGGACCTCGAGCCGGCGCTGCTCGAGCGCGGCGCGACCGGCGTCGAGGGGTCACAGCGCGAGCAGGCGCGAACGCTGAAGACGGTCGCGGAGGCGCTCCGGCGGCGGGGCTGTGGCGTCTTCGCGGCGTCGACGCTCCGGGACAGCGCGCCGGGCGGCGGGATGGGAGTCCATACCGTCGACGGCGACCCGAAGCGGGCCGCCGAGGCGATCGCGCAGTCCTACGAGCCCGTCCAGGCAGTCCTCGACGGGCCGCCGAAACCCGGTGCGATCGGCATCACCCTCTGTAACGACACGCACGAGGCCCTCGAGCCGATCGTCGGCTGGCGGGCCGGCGATCGCACGGACACCGAACGGGTCAGCGTCGGGCCGCTCGAGACGGCCGCCGCCGGATCGGCGCGGATTCCGCCCGACGCCGAGCGGGTCGACCTCGAGGTCGCCGTCGGTAATCGGACGGTTCGAAACCGGTATCGGATATAAATACGAGCGCCACTCAATGGGACAGTCTAACACGGCGGAACGAGGGCCCTGCTAACGGTTTTCAGGGGTGTTGTGACCGGTACATTTAAATTACATGCGGCAGTAGTACGGGTTACCAGAACGCCACCGGGGCGCGTATCGCTCGACGATCGATGACAGGAAATCTTATTCACCGAGGTTTCGCAGATCGTGAGCAGTCGCTTCGAACAGGGAGACGGCCACTGCTGAGTCACTCGCCGAACCGTCGGCGAACGGCTCGGACGGCCGTCAGACCGGTTCTCCGGTGCGGGTATGGCACAGAGGTTTGAGTAACATGGTAGACGAATCGAAAAACATCGAACTGACAGAGGACGACCTAGCAAACAAATCGAAAGGGCAGCTCATCAAGATGGCCGGTCAACTGCGAGACCGGCGAAACGAGCTGAACCAGATGGCTTCCGAGCGCGCTTCCAAACGCGACGATCTCAACGCGAAGACTCGCGAGAAGGTCGACGAAGCCCAGGAGCACCGCGAACAGCGCGACGAGCTCAACGAACAGGTCCAGGAACACAAGGAAAAACGCAACGAGCTCAACGCCGAAGCCAACGAGCTGTTCGACAAGGTCGAGCAGCTCAAATCGGATATGGAGCTCAACGAGGGGAAGGATCTCGACGAACTCGAAGAAGAGATCGAGGAACTCGAGTTCAAACAGCAGACCGAGGTCCTCTCGAGCGAGGAGGAAAAGGAGCTCATCGAGAAGATCGAGGGAAAGCGCGAGGAGTACGAAGAGCGCAAGCAGAAGCTCGATCAGAACGAGGACCTCGAGGAACTCGTCGATGAGGCCGAAGAAGTGCGATCGGACGCCTCCCAGCACCACCAGAAGGTGACGGAGCTGGCGGACAAGGCCCAGGAACACCACAACGAGATGATCGAGGCCTACCGCGAGGCCGACGACATCCGCGACGAGGCCGACGAGATGCACGAGAAGTTCGTCGAGGCTCAGGAGGCGGCCGACCAGCACCACGAGGACTTCGTCCGCGTCCAGAAGCGCCTGCGCGAACTGGACAAGGAGGAAGAAGAAGAGCGCAAGACCGAGCGCGACAAGAAGAAAGAGGAGGCCAAGGAGGAGGCCGAGGAAATCTATCAGAAGTTCAAAGAAGGCGAGACCCTCGACACCGAGGACCTGATGAAACTCCAGAAGACGGGACTGCTCTAAGTCGATTCCGTCTACCGCGATCTCTCTCCCGATTTTCGGCTCTCTCGAGCGGTTTCGACCCCGTTTTTCGCACCGATAGAGCGGCGTCCGTAGACGCGTGACAGCGATCGTGACGTTCTCAGAACGTGTGACGGTGGTGTTGTTCTTTTGTCCGCGTCCGTTTTCACCAGAAGCTAGCAGAGTCATGACATCGAACGAGCACCGGTCGGTCGCGAGTCCGACCGCTCGAGAACGGGTGACCGAGTTCTACGCCGGGTTCAATCACGCCGCGACGAACAGCGAGGACACGAACGAAGTAGCCACAACGCTCGCGGACGACGTTTGCTGGACCGACGCGACGACCGGCAGTCACGCCGATCGGACCTATAGCGGAATCGAGGCCGTCCTCGAGAACGTAATCGAGGGACCGGGCCGGCGGGCCGATCACCTCCAAGCGCTGCCGGAACGGATCATCGAGGCGGACGAAACGACGGTCGTAACGGGTGCCTACGTCGGCACGATCGACGGGCGGAATTTCGACGTGGCGTTCGCCCACGTGTTCGACCTGAACGACGGCCGGATACGGACGTGTACCGCCTACAGGGATACCGCCCTCGAGCAACGGGTATTCGATGCCTAACGCTGCCCCGCGAGGGTTAACGCGGTGCGTTCCACTGCGGAACGGAGTATACGATCTATAACAATGGAACGGGACCCCCAGTCACTGCTTATGCAACGATACAGGGCCGATGCGGACGACGCGGGCGTGGTCGTGCCGGGGATCGACGCCCCGAGTACCGTCGCCTGTCTCCGCTCGCTCCGACCGCGCGGCGTCCGCACGATCGTCGGTTCCGAGTCGCGGTCGACCCCGGCGGCCGCCTCGGCGTACCGCGACGAGTTCGTCGGCTTACCGGACCCGAACTCGGATCTCACCGCGTACGGAGACGCCCTCCTCTCGCTGGCCGAGCGCCCGGACGTCGAGACGATCGTTCCGGTTCGCGAGGAGGACGTGTACGTGCTCGCCGAGCGCAAGGACGCGTTCGCCGACGAGGTCGCGACCCCGTGGCCGGACTTCGAAACCCTTCGGCAGGTACAGGATCGCGTCGAACTGTTCGCGGCCGCCGACGCAGCCGGCGTCGCGGCTCCCGACACCGCGCTCCTCGATCAGTGGGACGACTGGGACCGGGAGACGATCGTGAAACCGCGCTTCACCGTCGCTTCGTCCGACTATCTCGGCGCGCGGTTCGACGACGCGGATATCGGCTCGACGGAGTACCAGCAGCCGGGCGTTCGACCGGACCCGCAGGCCGAACTCGAGACGCGCGGCCACGTCCCGATCGTCCAGGAGCGAATCCCCGACTCCCGGGAGTTCGGTTTCTTCGCGCTCTACGATCGCGGCGACGCGGTCGCGACGTTCCAGCACTGCCAGCGCCGGGGCTGGAAGTACTGCGGCGGCCCCAGCGCGTACCGGGAGTCTGTCCACATTCCCGACCTCGAGACCGCGGGGCGGGCCCTGCTCGACGAACTCGACTGGCACGGGCTCGCGATGGTCGAATTCCTGCGCGACCCCGCGGACGGCGAGTTCAAGCTGATGGAGATCAACCCGCGGTTCTGGTCGTCGCTGCCCTTTTCGGTCCGCGCGGGCGCGGACTTTCCCTACTACTACTGGCAGCTGGCGCGCGGCGAGCCGATCGCGTCGGAGCCGACCTACGAGGTCGGGATGGGCGGGCACCTCCTGCGGGGCGAACTCAGCTACCTCCACAGCGTCGCGACCGAGGAGTACCCGCTCGTCGAGCGCCCGTCGCTCCGGACGGCCGCGCGCGAGGTTGTCGGCTCGCTCGTCCACCACCCTCGATTCGATTACGCGGTCGCCGACGACCCGGTGCCGTTCTTCCAGGACGGCGTGAACCTCGTGCGGGCGTGGCTCGACAGTCGATCCGACGCGGAGCCGCCGGCCGAGACCGAGGCGAACATCGAGGCCGAACTCGCGGGCGAAGACGGGAGGGAGTCAGCCGAGACGAGTCCGACCGCGGACGGGGACTCGACGCGGTCGGCCCAGACCGACGGCGGGTCACCGTCCGACTCGAGGCGACCGTAGCGCCCATCGGCGTCGAACCGGCCCCTCCGATAACCGCCAACGCTTAACGGGAACCGCACCCAGGTACCGGTATGACTCGAGGTGCTGTCCGTGGTCGGTAGTGGCGGGATCGATCGACTCGCGACGGTCGCTCTCGGCGGACTCGCGTCCGCCGCCGTCGCGGTCGCCCTGTTCGTCGTTTATCCGGAGACGCTGACGGATCTGTTCGGCGTGCTGGTCGCTCTCGGGGCCGTTCTCGTCGGGTTACGGTTTGCGAGCAACCTCGCGGGGTCGCTGTTTCCCGCCTACGACGTCGCCGAGGTCGCCGTCGAAGGCGCGATCAGCCGGGACGGCGGTGGCGGCCCGCTCCCCACGAGTCCGGGCGCGACGCCGGCCGACGACGTCGTCGAACAGATCGATCGCGCGAACGACGACGACAACGTGCGGGCGCTCCTCCTGAAGCTGAACACGCCCGGCGGCGAGGTGGTGCCGAGCGACGACATCCGCCTCGCGGCCGAGCGGTTCGACGGACCCACGGTGGCCTACGCGACGGACGTCTGTGCCAGCGGCGGCTACTGGATCGCCAGCGGCTGCGACGAGCTCTGGGCGCGAGAGGGCTCCATCGTCGGCTCGATCGGCGTCATCGGCTCGCGGGTCAACGCCAGCGACCTCGCCGAGAAGGTCGGCCTCTCCTACGAGCGATTCGCCGCCGGCGACTACAAGGACGCCGGCACCCCGTTGAAGGACCTCGAGGACGAGGAACGCGAGTATCTGCAGGGGATCATCGACGACTACTACGACACCTTCGTCGAGCGGGTCAGCGACGGTCGCGGCCTCGAGCCGGAGTTCGTTCGGGACACCGAAGCGCGGATCTACCTCGGCGAGGCGGCCCACGAGATGGAACTGGTCGACCACCTCGGCACGCGCCGGGAGATCGAAACCGAACTGGCAGACCGTCTCGAGACGGACGCGGTGACCGTCGAGGAGTTCGAACCAGAGCGGCCGCTGATGGCCCGCGTCGGCGCGGGTGCCCAGCGGGTCGCGTACGCCTTCGGTGCCGGGATCGCCGGCTTCGGCGACGGGCGCGGGTTCCGGCTGCGGAGCTGACGCGGCAGTCGGCCCCCGTTGCGGCGCTACGGCGCCCGACGGTCACCGCCGTGGAGTCGCGGCGGCGATTTGCCACGGAACCGGTACTGCAACTCTCGAACCCGGGGTCGCCCCGCGCGTCGGCGGCGCGGCCGCGCTCGAACGAGTAAGTGGTTTTATCGTTGCACGGAATGCATCGCCTACCGTGACAACGCTGGTCGTCTGCCTCGACCGGACCGACGACGTCGGCCGGAAGACCGGCCTCCGCTCGCCCGTCGTCGGCTGGGAGGCAGTCCGCGCGCTCGTGACCGACGTCGGCCTCGCGGATCCGGAGGACTCGGGAGTGAATACCTTACTCGAGTCGTTGCGGGTCGCCCAGGACCTGCGCGACGAGAACGAAGAGGTCGTCGTCGCGGTCGTCTCGGGCGATCGCGAGTCGATGGTGTCGGCCGATCGGGCGGTCGCCGAGCAACTCGACGATCTCATCGCCGAATACGATCCGGACTCGGCGGTCGTGGTGAC
This sequence comes from Natrinema sp. LJW11, assembly GCF_056135975.1. Lineage (NCBI taxonomy): Archaea > Methanobacteriati > Methanobacteriota > Halobacteria > Halobacteriales > Natrialbaceae > Natrinema > Natrinema sp. LJW11. The sequence goes on from NZ_JBWBDM010000009.1 coordinate 106,655, forward strand.
CGATAGCGCGGACGACGAACGGTTGATTCCGATCGTCGAGAGCCGCGTTCGGGTCGACTCCGTCGATCGCGTCGTCGTCCGGCAGGCCCGCGACATCGAGTCGACCTACTACCTGCTCAAGCAGTTCCTCGCGGACGAGGAACTGCGCCAGACCGTCCTCGTCCCGATCGGGTTGACCCTGCTCGTCTTTCCGCTGCTCGCGACCACCGTCGGCCCCGCTGAGGGAGCGGCCGCCATCACCACCGTTATCGGACTCTTCTTGCTCTACAAGGGATTCAACGTCGACGAGGTCCTGGCGAGATTCGCCCGCCAGACGCGGGAGTCGCTGTACTCCGGGCAGGTGTCGGTCGTCACCTACGTGGTCGCGGCCGGACTGACGTTCGTCGGTCTGTTCGTCGGTGCGCTCGGCGTCTCGAATCTCGGAGACACGCCGGGGGTAGTCATCCCGGCGACGCGCTTCGCCTTCGACAGCATCCCCTGGCTGGCGATGGCCGCGCTGACCGCCAGCGCCGGCCGGCTGCTCGACGAGGCGATCGGCGAGGACCCGATCCGCCGGTCCTTTCTCAACCTGCCGTTTATCGTGGTCGCCGTCGGGCTGGTCGTTCGGGGCTTCTCCGCGTACTTCCTCGAGGAACAGGACGTGATCGATCCCTTCGTCGTCCCCGAAAACGAGTTCGGGATCTTCTCGAACGAGCAGTTCGTGATGGTCGCCGGGGAACGGCTCGCGCTGTTCGTCGTCACCGCGATCGTGATCAGCCTCGTCGGAGCGCGGATCGCCTCGTCCGTCAGCGGCTCGCGCGAGGACGTCGAACGCGGCGACGGCGGTCCGGAGACGGAACCGGCGACCGGTGATCCGCCGTCGCAGACCGGTCCGGAGTACGACGCGCCGGCCGGTGCCGAAACGGTCGCCGATCGCGAGGCCGATGCGACGCTGGAGCGGTTCGATCCCGAGCGCACCGACGGCGGGGCCGACTCGAACGCGAGTCCCGGTGCCGGAGCCGACCCGAGTACGGAATCCGACGCCGGCGGTCGAGACCCCTGATCGTCCGGACTCGGTATTCATTTACCCGCTCCTGTCCATCACCGACCATGAGCGACGCAGACGGCGCGTGGGTGAGCCTCTTCTCCGGCGGCAAGGACTCCTCGTGGGCGCTGTATCGAGCCCTCGAGCGAGGCCTCCCCGTCGAACGCCTCGTTACCGTCCACCCTGCTGGCGACTCGTACATGTATCACGTTCCCGCGACGGAGCTGGCCGCGCAAGCGGCGGAAAGCATCGGAATCGAACTGGTCGACGTCGAACCCGACGACTTCGCCGCCGACGCGGCGACCGACTCGAGCGCGCAGGGCGACGACGAACTCGAGCCCCTCGAGGCCGCCCTCGAGGAACTCGACCGCGAACTCGCGGGCGGCATCGCCGGCGTCACGGCGGGTGCCGTCGAGAGCGAGTACCAGACGAGTCGCATTCGGGGGATGTGCGACCGCCTCGATTGTGACCTCTTCGCGCCGCTGTGGCAGGAGGATCCCCGCGAACTGGCCGACGCGATGCTCGAGGCGGGCTTCGAGATCACGATCATCCAGGTCGCGGCTCACGGACTCGACGAGTCGTGGCTGGGTCGAACGCTCGACCGCGGCGCGATCGACGAACTCGAAGCCCTCAACGAGGAGTACGGCGTCCACATCCTCGGCGAGGGCGGCGAGTTCGAAACGTTCGTCGTGGACGGGCCGCACATGGATCGGCGGATCGATCTCGAGTACGAGACGGAGTGGGATGGGACGCGCGGTCGATTGCGGATTACGGACGCACGGCTCGAGTAGATATTGTACCGCGAGCGAACGCAGTGAGCGAGCGGCTTTTTGATCCAGATTTTTGCGCGAATGGTGAGGGAGCAGTGCGACCGAAGCCGAGCGGAAAAAGGTGGTTCTGAGACGTTCGTCGTGGGCGGGCCGCACATGGATCGGCGGATCGATCTCGAGTACGAGACGGAGTGGGATGGGACGCGCGGTCGATTGCGGATTACGGACGCGCGGCTCGAGTAGATATTGTACCGTGAGCGAACGCAGTGAGCGAGCGGCTTTTCGTCCAGTTTCTCGAGTGATCCGATCGCGATGGGGGGGACCGAGAACGTGCGGTCGTCGGAGGGGGATCGGGTGTTCCGTAAGCACCGAGGCGGAGATCGTCGAGAGAGATACCGCACGAATGCGACGGCCGATACTCGATTTGTCACCCTCCGCCGTCGAGCGGTTCGAACACGTACATGTGTCGGAGATCGACATCGTACAGAAGCGTTCCCTCCGGCATCCGTCGGAGACGCCAGACGACGTATAGATCCCCGACCGCGCCGGTCGTGTTTATGAGTAATACGAGATACGCGGTGGCGGCGATAATGGGCACGGGAACGGCCAAGAGCGGCGTCGCGACGACGGTAATACTCACGAGCGGGGCGAGCCCGATCGGAAATAGTTGCTCGCGTCGTTGGAACTGTCCGAACGCCGCCGCGTAGAACGAACCCATGGCCGGATTCACTCCGTACGTTACGTCCTGTCCGTAATAGCGCATGACCGTCCCGTGAATCAGTTCGTGGACGACGACAGTGACGAACAGCGCCGCGACGAACGGGAGGATCACGTCGACCAGATCCAATGCGATCACCGTACTATCCTCCGTTTCGGTCACGCTGAACAGCGCTGCGAACACCGCCGGGCCCTGAATCTGCCAGAGCAGCCAGCCGAAGCCGTACGCCGCGAGCAAAAACAGTGGAATCGACACGAGTAGTAGCACGCCTATCGAATATTCGAACGGTTTTGGATCGCCGTAGCCCTCCGGTGGTTCAGGCGGGTTCGGCGCTCCATCCCCGATACGGTTCGTCTGATCCGTCTCGACCATAAAATCGGTTCTCCGTATCGACACTTGACAGTTCCGCCGGAGTCACCGTTTCACTCAGCGTCTCTTCCACGACGCCGTGAACGGATGAAGTCGCCCGAAAACGAGGGCCGTCCACCACCCGTCGAGTTCAACTGCTGATTCGGTAGCGCGTCTCGAGCGGCGCGCTCTCGTACCGAGCGAGCACCAGGTGAAGGCCGATTGCCACGGCGAACAGCCCGAAGTTCCAGACCGGCGAGTCGTAGTAGATGACGTCGACGATCACCGGTTCCGAGTACAGGGGCCAGAGGGGCTCGAGCGGGGCGGCGATGTCGGGTGCGGAGAGGATATCCGCGAACAGGTGGCTGATGCCGCCGAGGGCCAGCCCTCCGGTCGCGAAAACCAAGACGGTCTCGGTCGTGATCTCGGTGCTTCGGATCCAGCGGGTGGCCGCGAACCGGGGGGTGAGCCACTTCGCGACGGCCGCGCCGACGAGGACGCTCATCAGGAGCACGAACACCACGGTGTGGGTCACGCCGTGGTGGCTGATCGGGAGCACCCGCTGCAAGACGAGATCGGTGTCCGGGAGCATCGCGGTGAGTAACGCAAACCCCGTGAATCCCAGCGCGCCGCGTCGGCCCCAGACGAGCCACGCCGGGGCGGCGAACAGCAGCGCCATCCCGAGGTGGCCGGTGACGTCGACCATCGAGGTGGTCGCCTATCGGAGCCTCCGGGCGATCCGGAGGAGCAGCGACGTTGCCGTCCCGAGACCGGGAACGCGAGACGAGAGCGCGGCCGCACCCAGCAACAGGAGGCCGCTCTTCGGTCGCCCGCGCCGAAACGCCAGCAGGCTGTCGATCAGCGTCGACACGATGCTCAGCTTGTTCGCCGACCGCGAGTTCAGGTTCGCCATAGATACGTTTGCCAATGTAGGGCCCGTGTAGTCAAATCCGACACCGCTGCAGTAGCAGGCCGCCGAACCGATCGGTTTCGATCAAAAGGTCGCTCGCTCACTCCGCTCACGGGCGCGGTGCGCCCGTTCGCATTCCCGCGGTTCTCGCTCACGATGTTCGCTCCGAACCGCGCATCGCTCGCGGTCCTAATCGTGCCGGAAACGACGAAAGACTCGCTCGTCTTTCGAGGTTTCGGCACTCCTTCGCTACCGCTCAGTCGTGCCGAAAACTCCGCTGGCCCGTAAACGCCATCGCCATGCCGTGTTCGTCCGCGGCCTCGATCACGTCCTCGTCGTTGACCGAGCCGCCGGGCTGGACGACCGCCTCGATGCCCGCCTTCGCTGCCTCCTCGATGCCGTCCGGGAACGGGAAGAACGCGTCCGAGGCCATAACGGCTCCCTGCGCGTCCTTGCCCTCCGCGTGTTCGTCGGCCTTCATCGCCGCCAGCCGAACCGCGTCGACGCGAGAGACCTGCCCCATCCCGACGCCGACCGTCTCGGTGCCCTTCGCGAAGAGGATCCCGTTCGATTTGACGTGTTTGAGCGTCTGCCACGCGAACACCATCGACTCGAGTTCCGCCTCGCTCGGCTCGCGCTCGGTGACGACCTCGAGGTCGTCGGCCGAAATCGACTGTAGATCCCGTTCTTGGACGAGACGGCCGCCGACGAGGGGCTTTTCGGTGAAGCGCTCGGTGCGCTCGCCGAGCGCTCGCGGCTGATCGCCGCTCGCATCCGAGGCGCTTCGCGCCTCGCGGCCCACGTCGAGCACGCGCAGGTTGTCCTTCTCGAGGAGCACCTCGAGCGCGTCGTCGGTGTAGCCGGGCGCGACGACGACCTCCTTGAACGAGTCGATGACCTGTTCGGCGGTCGCGGCGTCGCACTCGCGGTTCAGCGCGACGATTCCGCCGAAGGCGCTCATCGGATCCGTCGAGAGGGCCTTCTCGTAGGCTTCGGCCAGCGAGTCGGCGGTCGCACAGCCCGCGGGATTGGTGTGTTTGATGACCGCCGCCGCGGGCTCGTCGAACTCCTTGATCAGGTCGAGCGCGCCGTCGGCGTCGTTGTAGTTGTTGTACGACAGCGCCTTCGCGCCCTCGTTCAACTGGTCGGCGTGGACGACGCTGGCCTCGTCGCAGGTGTAGTCGGCGTAGACCGCGGCGTCCTGATGCGGGTTCTCGCCGTAGCGGAGCGTGTCCGCACGGTCGTCGGAGACGAGGCGACGCGCTGGGAGACCACTGTGATCGTCGGAATCGGTACTCGCCACGTCGGCGTCGACGGAGACCTCACCGGACTCGAGATCGATCTCGACTGCACCCTCGGCGAACCACTTCACGGCCCGGGGATACGCGCGGAACTCCCCCTCGTGGAGGACGCGCTCTTTCAGGCCCTCTTCGTCGTCGCCCTCGTAGACCGGGATCGGTTCCTGCGTGACGATCGGTCCGGCGTCGACCTCGCTCTCGAGGACCGAACCGTCCTCGTCGGTCGCGTCGGTGACGACGTGGACCGTACAGCCCGTCACCGAGACGCCGGCCTCGAGCGCGTCGCCCCACGCGTCCATCCCTGGGAACGACGGCAGCAGTGCGGGGTGGACGTTCAGCGCGGTCGGCGCCTCCTCGAGGAAGGTATCGGAGAGGATCCGCATGTAACCGTCCAGACAGACGAGGTCAAACTCGTAGTCCGACAGCGCCTCGAGCACCGCCTCCTCGTGCTCGCTGCGGCTCATGTCATCCTCGAGCGGGACGACCTCGGTCGGAATCCCGCGCTCGGCCGCGGCCTCGAGCACCGGCGCGTCCTCGCTGTTCGTCAGGACGACGGCGAACTCGACTCCGCCCGGCCGTCGGTCGGCGATGTTCAACAGGTTGCGCCCTCGGTTGCCGGCCATCCCGGCGATTCGCGTCATGGTGGGACTCCCGCCCGCGAGCGGCAAAGTGGTTGCGGTCTCGACGGGCGATATATCCACGTCCGTGTATCGATCCGGCGGTATTCGCGACCTGATTCGGAGAGGTATGCACGCTCGTGGCATCGGACGCTCCGGGTTTCGATACGCTTTTGGACCGCGCTGGACAGACTCGCACAATGACCGAAACCGACGCCCTCTACGCCGTCTCGCCGCTGGACGGCCGCTACGACGGCCGGACCGCCCCGCTGTCGCCGTACGCGAGCGAGGCCGCGCTCATGCGCGCCCGCGTTCGCGTCGAAGTCGAGTACCTGATCGCGCTGGCCGACCTCGAGGCGACGCCCCTCGAATTCGGGCTCGAAGAACGCGAGCACCTCCGCGGACTCTACAGCCACTTCGCCGAGGAGGACGCTCGATTGATCAAGAAACTCGAGACGGAGGGGCACGCCGACTTCGAGGCGACCAATCACGACGTCAAGGCCGTCGAGTACTTCGTTCGGCACCGACTGCCCGAGGACAGCGAGGCCTCGGCCTGGATCCACTTCGGGCTGACCAGCGAGGACGTGAACAACCTCGCCCACCGGCTGCTCGTCCGTGACGCCGTCGACGAGGTCCTGTTGCCAGCGCTGTACGACGTGCGAGAGACGCTCGCGGACACGGCTCGCGAGTACCGCGACCTCCCGATGCTCGCGCGCACCCACGGCCAGCCCGCGACGCCGACCACGTTCGGCAAGGAGATGGCCGTCTACGCCTCGCGGCTGGGTCGGGCGACCGGTCGGATCCGGCGGGCGACCGACGACCTGCGGGGGAAACTCGGCGGCGCGTCGGGCACCTACGCGGCCCACGTCGCCGCCTACCCCGACGTCGACTGGCAGGCCTTCGCGCGGGACTTCGTGGAGGGGCTGGGCCTCGAGTTCGAGCCGCTCACGACGCAGGTCAACCCTTGCGACGACCTCGCGGCGCTGTTCGACGCGTTCCGCGGGGCCAACACCGTCCTGCTCGATCTGGATCTCGATATGTGGCTCTACGTCTCCGACCGCTACCTCGGCCAGGAGACCGTCGCGGGCGAAACGGGGTCGTCGACGATGCCCCACAAGGTCAACCCGATCGACTTCGAGAACAGCGAGGGGAACCTCTCGAAGGCGAACTCGGATCTCACCTTCCTCGCGGACTACGTCACTACCTCCCGGCTCCAGCGCGACCTCTCCGATTCGACGGTCAAGCGCAACATCGGCGGCGCCTTCGCCCACTGCCTGATCGCCTACGGCAAGACCGCATCGGGGCTCTCGAAAGTCGTCCCCAACGAGCGGGTCATGCGCGACGACCTCGAGGACACGCCCGAGGTCATCGGCGAGGCCGTCCAGACGATCCTCCGCCGCGAGGGACAGGCCGACGCCTACGAGCGCGTCAAGGCCGTGACTCGCGGGAAGGACGTCACCCTCGAGGACTTCCGCGAGATGTTCGACGACCTCGAGGTCGACGAAGACGTCCGCGAGGAACTCCACGCGCTGACGCCGACGGGCTACACCGGCGTCGCGAGCGAACTGGTCGACGACCTCGAGTAGGTCGCCTCTCACGGTCCTCGATTCCGATCGCCAGACACGATCTCGGCACACGGTTCCGGGATCGTGACTCTATAGGTCGCCGTCGTCCGAGACCCCGTATGGAATATCTCCTCTGGGTGCTCGTCGCCCTCGTGGCCTACGGACTGATGGCGCCCCTGACGAGCGTCGTGACGTCGGACGTGCCGCCCGCGGTCGCGCTCTTCCTCTCGACGACGATCTTCCTCGGGCTGACGACCGTCGTGCTCGTCGCGACTGGGACCGGCCACCCGTCCGACGCGGTAACGCCGTCGGCGGGAATCGTCTACGTCGCCGGCCTCTTCCTCTCGTCGGGCATCCTCGCGTACTATCAGGCGCTCGAGCGAGGCCCCGTTAGCGTCGTCGTGCCGATCTACGGCCTCTTCATCGTCGGGAGCTCGATTATCGGGATCGCGTTTCTCGGCGAGGAGTTGACCGCGACTCGCGCCGCCGGCATCGTCGCCGCATCAGGCGCGATCTACCTCGCCGCCGGAGGTGAGGAGTGATGCGGCGGTACATCGGCCTCTCGCTGTTTTCCTGTCTCGCGTACAGCCTGGTCGCACCCCTGATCTCGATCGCGATGACCGACATGTCCAGTACGATGGCCGTGTTCCTCTCGAATTCGGTGATGTTCGTCGCCGTCGGCCTCGTGCTCGTCTACCGAGGGCTGTCGGTACGGCCGTACCTCCGACATCCGCGGACGCCACATCTCGTCGCGATGGGCGTGCTGTTGACCGTCGGTCTGCTGACGTACTATCGAGCGCTGGCGCTCGGTCCGGTGAGTATCGTCGTCCCGATTTACGGGCTCTTCATCGTGATCAGTTCGCTGGTCGGGCTCGTCGTCTTCGACGAAACCGTTACCCTCCGTAAGCTCGCCGCGATCGGATTGAGCGTGGTGGCGATCGCGCTGATGTCCGTGTGACGGCTGAGCTGCTGTCCGTGTAACGGCAGCGCCGAAATCACGGAACCGGCGGCGTTGTCACCCTCCAGCCACCGATTCGAACCGCGGTCACCGGTTCGACTGGATTTCGGTCGACTCCTCCTGGCGAACCGCTTCCAGTTGCTCCGTCTCTCGGAGGATGAACGGTCCGATGGCGAGCGTTCGCTTCATGACCGTGAGGACGCGGAGCAGATAGGCGAGCAACACGGCGAACGGGGCGAGCGTGACTACGTAGAGAGCGCTGACGACGAGGTAGGCGGTACTGATGCCGAACGCCGTCCCGGTGATCTTCGCGGGGTCGAATTCGAGCATCATGTAGCCCGCGATCGCCAGGGCCGGCATCGCGCCGTAGAGGACCGCTCGAGAGATGTTGATGATCTCCCACTGAACGTAGAGCGTCTTGAAGTGCTCGCGCGCCGGGCCGAAGAACCGCAACGCATCGATCAGGTCGTCGAACGCCGCCGCGGCCTCGGTCGACAGCGACTCGTCGTACCTGTCCCGGAGCGTTCGCGCCGTAAAGATCTTCCAGGAGTAGTTGTAGTTCAGGACCGGCAGTAACGTTTGGAACGAGCCGAAGTCCGCGTCTTTCAGGTCGTCGCTGACTACCTTACTGTGCTCGACGAGCCCCTCCGTGAACGCGGCGATTTCGTCGAGTTGTTCCGACTCCGCGTCGCCGGTGACCGTATCGTTGAGGGTTATCGCCCGGGTTTCGGCCGTTTCGATAAGCGTCCGGAGGAACCGAGAGGGTTCGACCGGACTCACGCCGATATCCGCGGCGCCCTCGACCTCCTCGCGGAACTCGGTCTCGTTGGTCATCCGGTCGCGCTGTTGTCCGAGCGGCCCGATCTCTCCGGCGAGAACGAACTGCGAGACCGACAGGACGAGGGTGACGCTCGTGACGGTCGCGATGATCATCGAACTGAACAGGGAGGAGACGCTCCCGGTCGTCACGAACCGCTGTGGGGTCGTCGGGCCGAAGGCGTGACAGACGAGGAGCAGCGCGTACGTACTCGCGAGAATGACGCCGGTGACGAGCCAGCGGTTCGCGCTGATCAGGAACCAGATCTTCACGCGCGTTTCGCCGACGCGTTCGCGCATCGTATCGGCCGGCCGCGAGACGGCGTCCCGGTCGCTACTCATGGGGTCCGTTGTACATCGACCCCGTTGGTAAAAGGACTGCTGCCGTCAGTGGGAGACAAGCCGGCGAACTCGACGATCGCAACGCGGCGACGCGAGCGAGACCGACGACGGCTCGAGGCCGCCCTCACCCGACCAGTTCGACCAGCGTCGCCTCGAGCGCTCGCGCCGCCTCGCGGACGTCAGCGACCCGCACGTACTCCCGCGGAGCGTGTGCGACGGCCCCCTCGTCGTCGGCGAGCACGCCGGGGCCGAAGACGACCGTCGGCGCGTCCGCCGCGAAGTACGAGGCCTCCGTCGCCGCGGTGAACGGACGCACCTCGCCGCCGGACGCGCTCGCGAGGGCGTCGACGACCGCCGCGTCGGGATCGGTGTCCCAGGCCTCGAGGAACGGCGTCGGCCGGTCGGTAAAGCGGAACTCGAGGCCGATATCGTCGGGCACGGCGGCTCGCAGGTGTGCCGTCAGCGCTTCGTGAAACGCCTCGGCCGTCTCGGGCGGGACGCTCCGACGATCGACCGTCAGCGCGCAGTCGGCGGGCACCTGATTGGTCGCCTCGCCGCCCTCGACGACCGTCGGCGTCAGCGTCGCCGCGCCGAGCCGAGGGTGGGCCGGCGGCGCGTCCACGCGCTCGTCGAAGGTTCGAATCGCCTCGAGGACGGCCTCGAGTGCCGCGACCGCGTTGCTCCCGGTCTCGGGCTCGGCGGCGTGGGCGTTGGCACCCGAGAGGTGGATCGTCCCCTGGAACCGGCCCTTCGCCGCGGTACAGACGTCGAGATCGGTCGGTTCGCCGACGATCACCGCGTCCGCGTCTCGAGCGGGCGACTCCTCGCCCGACACCAGCGCGTACGCTCCCGTCGAGAGCACCTCCTCGTCGGGGGTGATCGCGAGCGTGATACGACTCTCGGTCGGCTCGACCGCGAAAAAGGCCGAGAGAATGGCCGCGAGCGGCCCCTTCGCGTCGCAGGAGCCTCGGCCTCGAACCACGCCCGAACCGCCCGAACCGGTCGCGTCCTCGTCACCGTCGCGCTCGTAGGGGACGTGCGGTGACACCGTATCGATGTGCGTATTCAACACGACGTGGGTCTCGGCGCTGGTCGCCGGCACCCCGCGACTCGCCAGCACGTTCCCGGCGTCGTCGACGCGGGGCTCGATGCCCCGGGACTCGAGCGTCTCGCAGAGAAAGTCGCGCATCGGGTCGACGGCTTCGTGGGAGGGGCGCTGGACGGCGTCCTCGAGAAACGCGACGGAGTCGAACGCGTCGGTGTTCGCGTCGTCGGTCGCAGCCTCGGCGGCGGAGCGATCGCCCGTCACGGCTCGACCGGCGGCTCGACGGCCACCTCGCCGTCGAACTCGTGTTCGACCGGCCCGGCGAGCGTCGGGCGTCCGCGGTCGTTGAAGCTCACTCGCAGATGGCCGCCCGGCGGGTGAACGTCGACCGGGTCGGCGTCGGTGAGTCCGAGGCGACGCGCAACGACCGCGACGGCCACCGCACCGGTCCCACAGGAGTCGGTTTCGCCCTCGACGCCGCGCTCGTAGGTGCGCTGGCGGAAGCCGCCCGACCCGTCGGGGCTGGCCACGGTGACGTTCGTCCCGTCCGGGAAGACCTCGGCGTGTCGAACCGGCGGCGCGACCGCCTCGAGGTCGACGTCGTCCACATCGTCGACGAAGCTCACGGCGTGGGGAACGCCGGTGTTGACGACCGAGACCTCGAGCCCCTCGACCGCCTCTTTGAGGACCGGTTCGTCGGCCGTGACCGGCACCTCGTCCGGAACGAACGTGAGCGGGGTCATCTCGATGACGATGTTCTCGTCGTCGCGGTCGGCTCGCAGGGTTCCCGCCTGAGTGTCGATCATCACGCTGTCGGTCCCCGTTCGCTCCATCATCCACTCGGCGGCGCAGCGAGCGCCGTTGCCGCACATCGATGCCGTCGCGCCGTCGGGCTGGAACAGCGTCATCACGACGCGGGGCGGGTTGAATTTCGCCTCGGGAGCGAGAAAGAGGATCCCGTCGGCACCGACGCCGTCCGTCCGGTCGCACTCGCGCTCGGCGAGGGCACCCCGATCCGGGACGTGTTCGTCCGCGTGGATAATTAGAAAGTCGTTGCCGGTGCCGTGGTACTTCTGGAATGGGATGCTCATCGTGCTCTCGTCAGTCGTTGTCGATGTCGCTCGCTCGGTCGCCCTCGTTCTTTCGGTCTGCATTCGAAGCGTTCCGCGCCTCGCGCTCCGCTCGCGTCACGTCGTCGACCGTCTCGCGGCGCCGGGCGAGTCGACCGTCGCCGTCTTCGAGGACGATCGACGCGGGCCGGGGTCGGGTGTTGTACTGGTTCGCCATCTCGTAGCCGTAGGCCCCCGCGTTGCCGATTGCGAGGAGATCCCCACGTTCGCTTACCGGTAGTTCGCGCTCGGTACAGAAAACGTCGCCGCTCTCGCAGATCGGGCCGGCGACGGTCTGCGGGACCCGTTCGCGGTCGCCATCGCCAGCTGCCGTCAGGTTCCGGATCGGATGGTAGGCGTCGTACATCGCCGGCCGAATCAGGGTCGTCATTCCCGCGTCGACGCCGGCGACGGTCGTCTCGCGGGCCGCCTTGACGGTGTTCACTTCGGTGAGGAGTACGCCCGCGTCCGCGACGAAGTAGCGGCCCGGTTCGATCGCCAGTTCGGCGTCGATCTCGCCGATCGCGTCTCGAGTGGCCTCCGCGACCGACTCGAGATCCAGCGGCTCCTCGTCTTCTCGGTACGGAACGCCGAACCCGCCGCCGACGTCGACGAACTCGAGGTCCCCCACTGCGTCGGCTACCGCTCTCGCCAGATCGCCCATCCGCGCGACGAACTCCCGGTGGTCCTCGAGTTGATCGCTCGAGACGCCGGAGCCGACGTGAGCGTGGATCCCGACGACGTCGAAGCCGCGATCGGCGGCGTCGGCCAGCACGTCGACGGCCCGTTCGGCGGGAACGCCGAACTTCGCGGCCGCGCCGGTTTTGACCTTCTCGTGGTGGCCAGCGCCGATACCCGGATTCACGCGCAGGCAGAGCCGGCCGTCGTAGCCCCGATCGGCCAGCCGATCGATCGTGTCCTCGGAGCCCGCGGTGACGGTCAGTTCGGGGTGGTCCGCCCAGGCGTCGACGATCCAGTCGAGGTCCCGCGCCGGCGGGTTCACCGCCGTGTAGTGGATCTCCGAGCCGGATGCGCCGGCCTCGAGCGCCCGTTGGACTTCGCCGGCGGAGGCACACTCGAGGCCCGCGCCCGCCTCGCGCAGCGTTGAGAGGACCTCCCTCAGCGCGTTCGCCTTCAAGGCATAGAGTATCTCGGCGTCCGGAAATGCGTCCTCGAGCCGGCGGTAGTTCTCCCGGACCCGCTCGAGATCGAGGACGTACAGCGGCGATCCGCAGTCCTCGACGAGCGCCAGTAGTTCGGCCGCGTCCCAGTCGGAGAGGCGGCGAACGGGCGGCGAATCCGCAGCGTCAGTCATTGGTACGTCAAAGTGAGCGAGAGGATTCAAGCGTTTGGGTTCTGCGCGACCGTTTCCCGTTCCCGACCGAGGGAACGGGTTCCGTTCGGATAGCAAGTATTATTTTTCCTACACTGTGTGCTACGGTAGATGCTTCCCGATCGCCTCCTGACGCCGCGCCGCCGCGACGCCGCGCTCCTCGTCGTCGCGATCGGACTGCTCGCCGCGCCGCTGTGGGTCCCCGCACTGCATCTGGGAGATCCGAACGTCCGGTACGAGCGCGTCGAAGTCGTCACCAACGGAACGGGAATCGAGTACGCGAACGCGACCGCCGTTCCGAGCGACGCGCCGATCAGCGACGAGATCGCCTGTTCGGACGCCTGGGAGATGCGCCCCTGCGCGTTCGAGCGGTTACTGCTCGAGAACCGGACCGTTCCGACGCGGATCCGAAGCACCAGTCAGGGACGGACGGAGCCGATCCTCACGGACCGCTACCGCTATCGGTACGTCCGCGTCGACGACGCCGTCTACGAACCGACCTACGTCGCGAACAGGTCGGCACGGCGGGGCGGCATGTACCGCGTCGATCTGGGCCTCGAGCGGGTGCCGCCCGAGGAGGCGCTCCGATCCGTCAGTCGGTCGGTCTCGTCCGACGCCGTGCCATCGGCCGTCGCGGAGGCCGCCCGGAGCGGCGATAGCCGCGCCACGCGTGAGGTCGACGTTCCGGCGGCCCCGATCCGGCTCGAGGAGGACGGAAACAAGGCCTACTACCGGGTGTACGAAACCGAGCGAAGCGATCCGGTGGCCCCAATGGACACGTTCGTTTCCATGCTCACCGTCCTCGCACTGCTACCGGGGCTATGGCTGCTTTGGCGGCTTTCGGGGCGAATTAACGTGACCTACGTCGGGGGAGATAAGCGATAGGAAATTGAGAAGGACGATTCAATGCCCGGGACGAAACGACTACTCCCGAAGCGCGTCTTCGCGCTCGGTCGCCTCGAGCGTCTCCGTCTCGATATCGGTCGCGACGACGGCGGGCTTGTAGGCTCCGCCCTCGAAGAGGTCGTGGTCGCTGATCGAGGACTCGACGAAGCGGGTAAAGGCGCGCCGGTCGGCGGGCAGTTCGCCGTAGAGAACCTCCTCCTCGACGAGGTCGTAGACCGGGATGCGCGGCGTCAGGAGCGTGTTCTCGCCGACGACGCTGTTCTCGCCGACGACGAAGCCGCTCGTGACGCGACAGCCCGCCCCGAGCGAGACGTTATCCTCGACGATGACCGGCGCGCCCTCGACCGGCTCGAGGACGCCGCCGATGAGCGTGTTCGCGCCGAGCTTGACGTTGTCGCCGATCTGGGCACAGGAGCCGACCGTATCGCAGGAGTCGACGAGCGTCCCGTCGCCGACGCGGGCGCCGATGTTGACGAAGGCGGGGCTCATCAGGATACAGTCCGAGCCGACGTTCGCGCCGCGGCGAACGACGGTTCCGTCGGGCGTGTTGCGGCTCCCGCGGTCGCCGTACTCGCTCGAGTCGGCGAGCGGCAGGACGTCGTTGTACGTGGTTCCGCCGTGGTCGTACTGCCCGATCGAGCGCAGGCCGAAGTTGAGCAGAATACCCTGCTTGACCCACTCGTTCGCCTCCCACTCGTCGCCCTGTTTCTCGGCGGCGCGGATCTCGCCGGACTCGAGGGCGTCGAGGAATGCCTCGAGGGTGGCGTATTCGTCTTCGCCGGCCGATTCGGCGTCGATTTCGTCGTTTTGCTTGCGCTCCCACAGCTCGTCGATTTCGGTCTCGAGTGCGCTCATTCCGTCATCACGTCCGAAAAGTCGTACCACCCCGCCTTCTGTCCAGCGATCCAGACCGCCGCGTCGACCGCGCCGGCGGCGAACACGCCGCGATCCTCGGCGCGGTGCGTGAGCCGCACCTCCTCGTGGTTGCCCGCGATGACGATTTCGTGCTCTCCCGTGATATCGCCGGCGCGGAGCGCGTGAACGCCGATCTCCCGCTCCGCACGCGGCGCGTCGCCCTCGCGGCCGTGCGTGCGCTCGGTGAAGTCCCCGTTGGCCTCGATCTCCTCGAGCAGGCGATTCGCGGTGCCACTCGGCGCGTCGCGCTTCTCGTTGTGATGGGTCTCGACGAGCTCCACGTCGTAGCCGGGTAGGTTCCGGACCGCCTCGCCGACGACGTTGACCAGCGCCTGCACGCCGCGGGCGAAGTTCGGCGCGTGAAGCACCGCGATATCCTCGCTCGCCGCCTCGAGCGCCTCGTACTCGTCGTCGTCGAACCCGGTCGTGCCGGTGACGAAGGCGACGCCCGCCTCGGCGCACGCCGTGGCGTAGCCGGCGGCCGACTCGGGGCCGGTGAAGTCGATGACGACCGTCGGTTCGCGCCCGGCGACGAGCGAGCCGAACTCGGCCGCGGGCTCGATCGCGACGCCCTCGACGGTCGCGTCACCGGCCGGCTCCCGGTTGACGGCGAAGGCGATCTCGCAGTCCGCCCGACCGACCGCGGCGGCGATCACTTCCCGGCCCATCCGACCCGTCGCGCCGGTGACGCCGATCCGCACCGTCATCGATCACGCTCCGCCGCGTCGGCGACTTCGGTCGTATCGCGCTCGAGGTCGGCGAGCACCGCCTCGAGATCCTCGCGATACTCGTCGGCCAGTCGGGAGAGCGGCGAGCGCATCCGGGCCGGGCCGTAGCCCCGGATCTGCATGGCTTCCTTGACCGGGATCGGGTTGGTCTCGACGAACAGGCCGCGGAACAGCGGACCGAGTTCGTGGTGGAGGTCGCGTGCGCGTTCGTAATCGCCGTCCAGCGCCGCGCCGACCATCGCGCAGGTCCGCTCGGGTTCGACGTTCGCGGCGACGCTGATCGTTCCCGTCCCGCCGACCGAGATGGTCGGCACGGTGAGCGCGTCGTCGCCCGAGAGCACGGCGAAGTCCTCGTCGGTCGTTCGCTCGGCGATTTCGCCGATCTGGCCGAGGTCGCCGCTGGCGGCCTTGTAGCCCGCGACGTTCTCGTGGCTCGCGAGCTCGACGGCCGTGTCGGGTTCGATGTTTCGACCCGTCCGCGAGGGGACGTTGTAGACGATCTGGGGCAGGTCGACGGCGTCCGCGATCGTCCGGAAGTGCTCGACCAGCCCGCGCTGTTCTGGCTTGTTGTAGTACGGCGAGATGAGCAGGAGGCCGTCCGCGCCCGCGTCGGCGGCGCGTTCGGAGAGCTCGAGCGCCTCTCGCGTGTTGTTCGAGCCGGTGCCCGCGATGACCGGCACGTCGTCGACGGCGTCGATGACCGCCTCGACGACCTGAACGTGTTCGTCGTGGGTCAGCGTCGCCGATTCGCCGGTCGAGCCGACGGGGACGAGCCCGTCGACGCCAGCGGTCTCGAGTCGCTGGGCGTCGGCCTGCAGTGTTTCGAAGTCGATTCGCTGGTCCTCGTCGAAGGGCGTACACATCGCCGGAAAGACGCCCGAAAGGTCGATTGGTGAACTCATGTGTTGGGTGTGGTGTCGGTGGGTCGTGTGTTAGCCCCCAATCGGTAGGGTGTATCGGTTCCGATCGGTGGGTCAGTGTTCGTCTGGGTGGTGAGCTGCCGTGCGCGGTCGGATCGTACCCGGGACGGGATGCCACGCCCGCCGCGAGCACACTCACGCACGTTTGCGTTTGGGAAAACGAGGGCGGACGCCGCTCACGACGGGACCGACGGTCGAGTGAGCGACGCGGCGCATATCCGAGACGTGGATCCGAACTGACTTATCCGTTGTGTCTTCGACCGCTCTCACTGCGACGCATTACCTGACATACAGTTCCGCGTAATTTATCCCCGAGCGTTACTTACCGTCGTGTATGACAGATTTCGGACTGAAAATGCGAATGGCGATCGTCGGCTCGATCCTGTTCGCGTTCTACATGCTCGTCGGAGCATTCGGCCTGGCGATGTTCGGGTTCAACATGTGGCCGCTGGTCTTACTCGGCCTGCTCGTGCTACCGGTCATCCAGTACAAGATCGGGACGTGGTCGGCGACCAGAAAGGCCGAACCGATGCCCGAAGACGGCCAGTATCGGGAGATCCATCAGATGACCGACTCCCTCTGTCGCGATATGGGCATCAAAAAGCCCAAACTGATGGTCATGGATATGGGCGTTCCCAACGCCTTCGCGACCGGTCGGAAAGGGAAAGGCGTGGTCGTCGTCTCGACGGAGCTCATCAGGCTCCTCCAGCGCGACGAACTCGAGGGCGTGATCGCCCACGAGCTCGCCCACATCAAGAACCGCGACGTCCTCGCGATGGTGCTTGGCAGCTCCATCGCGATGATGGTCGGCTGGGTCGCCTACATGGTCTACATGATGGGCGGCGAACGTAACATCGGCAGCATCATCGTCGGGATGGTCATCTCGAACATCGCACAGATGCTCGTCATGATCTTCGTGCTCGCCATCTCGCGGTACCGCGAGTTCGTCGCCGACGAGGACGCCCGCCAGTACATCGGCAGCGGCGACCCGCTCGCCCGCGCCCTCGAGAAGATTTCCAGCGGTGCCCAGGGCCGCGAGTCGACGGTCGACGACAGCGTGAGCGCGCTGTGTATCTTCAACTCGGAGAAGGGCCTCCTGCAGACGCTGTTCGCAACCCACCCGCCAACGGAAAAGCGGATTCGGAAGCTCCGAAGCTGAGCACCGCCGGCGGTCCCGACGCGGTCGGACCGAACGCCGCGATTTTTTATGGTCGCCCGCGACATGCTAGTATATGACGGAAATTCATCCGGGGCAGCGCGTCGCCGTTCTCGTCGACGCCCAGAACCTCTATCATACCGCACAGAGCCTCCACAGCCGGAATATCGACTACTCCGCGCTGCTCGAGAAGGCCGTTCAGGACCGCCAGCTCACGCGCGCCATCTCCTACGTCATCCGCGCGGATTCGCCCGAGGAGGAGAGCTTCTTCGATGCGCTTGTCGATATCGGCTTCGAGCCGAAGATCAAGGACATCAAGACGTTCTCCGACGGGACGAAAAAGGCCGACTGGGACGTCGGGATGAGCCTCGACGCGGTGACGCTGGCGAATCACGTCGACACGATCGTCCTCTGTACGGGCGACGGCGACTTCTCGCGGCTCTGCTCACATCTGCGTCACGAGGGCGTCCGCGTCGAGGTGATGGCCTTTCAGTCCTCGACGGCCGAGGAACTCATCGAAGCGGCCGATTCGTTCCTCGATCTCGGCGATCGCCACGAGACGTTTCTCCTCTAGGTCGTCGACGGAGCCGACCGAACGTCGGCTCGAGCCCGCTTCGGGGCGGAAGAGTAGTCTCTCGGTTCCTATCGTCCGTTCGGGATGAATGCGACGTATCGTAGCCGCTGAAACGATCCACGCGCTGATCGCAACGCTCTCGTGCGATTCGGTGTGCAGTGACGTTCAGCGGCTACTAGAGTTCGGCTGCCGGCTCTGCCAGAGCCCGATCAACAGCGCGTACCCCGTGACGAGCAGCGTCGCACCGGCAACGAGGTACGTAAGCGGCCCGGAAACGAGTGCGGCCGGCCCGATCAGTGTCAGGGTTCCGATGACGAGCAGCGTCACCCCGAGACCGATTTGCGTGACATCCATGCGATACCGATAGTAATAAATCGACCATTATAACATTCACCATCTCGTTCCGGTTCGTTTTCTAACCGAATGGGACAATCGCCGCGATCGGCTTTCGGTCCCACCCGGCGACCGCTGTATCGGATTCGGCCTCGAGCGCCATCGAAACGCCGGCAGGTCGAAGGGCTTTCGACGCGCCGGGTCGAACGCCGGTCAATGAGCGAGCCAGCAGACGGACGCGCGGGTCTCCCGGAACTCCGGACCGTCGGCGACTACCAGTTCGGTCGGGGTGCGGGCGCAGCCCTGTTCCCGCCCGAGGAATCGCTGACGATCAAACGCACCACCTCGGGGCGGCCACAGCAGGTTCACGGCGAGGCGGGCCGAATCGTCTCCTTCGGCACCGACGGCCGATTCACCCTCGGACTCGAGGGCGGTCGCCGGCTCGACGCCGCGCTCGATCATCCGTCCTACCGCGTCGTCGTCGACGACGAGAGCGAGCCGTTCGTCCGCGACGAGAAGAACGTCTTCGCGAAGTTCGTGCTCGAGGTCGGCGACGAGATCCGACCGGGCGACGAGGTGCTGGTCGTCCACGAGCGCGGCGAGTTGATCGCCGTGGGGACGGCGCGTCTCGACGCCGCGGCGATCCGGGACTTCGAGTCGGGGATGGCGGTGAACGTCCGCGAGGGCGCGCCCGCGGAGACGTGAGGCGGAGGGCCACACGAGGATCTCGAGCGGGCCGTCGAACGCTTCGGAGAGGACGCCCGGTCGCGTGTCGGCGCGGATCGAAAACGCCGAGTAGCGGTCCGGGAGTTTGAATGGGATATTAGGGTGTGGGTGTGAGTAGTGCACACGAATGCGACAGCAACCAGATCTGAGCGGCCAGGCCGCGTTCATCACGGGAACGACGCGGGGAATCGGGAAACGACTCGCACTCGCGCTCGCCGAACGGGGCTGTGACATCGTTTCGACGGGGAAAACCGTCGACGATTCGGACTCCGACCTCGAGGGGACGATTCACAAGACGGCCGAGGAGTGCGCCGAGAAGGGCGTCGATACGCACGCGATTCAGTTAAACGTCCGCGACGAGGACGCGGTCGAGGCGGCCATCGACGAGGCGATCGACGAGATGGGCGAGATCAACATCGTCATCAACAACGCCTCGGCCATCCAGATCGGCAACGTCGAGGGGATTCCGGCCGACCGGTACGACCTCCTGAACGAGGTCAACGTGCGCGGAACCTATCTCGTCTCGCGGGGATTCATCGATCACCTCAGGAACGTCGATGACGACGCCTGGATCCTGACGAACGCACCGCGGGTCGAGATCGACCGCGCCCCGGGAGCGGCGGCGTACTCCTGGTCGAAGATGGGAATGTCGTTCGTCACGCTGTCGCTGGCGCAGGAACTGGACGACGACGACGTCGGCTGTAACACCTTCTGGCCGGTGACTGCGATCGATACGCGAGCGACCCGCTACTTCGAGATGGGGACCGAAGACGACTGGCGCACCCCCGATATCGTGTCGGACACCGTCCTGGAGATCCTCGAGCGCGACCCGGGCGAGTTCACCGGAAATCACGTCTACGACGAGGAGTTCCTCCGCGAGGCCGGCGTCGAGGACTTCTCGGAGTACAATCTCACCGAGGGAGATCCCGAACCGACGTCAGCGCAGCTCTTCGACCCGGACTACTCCCGCTCGAGCGAGACGTAAGGACTGGCCTTCACCCCGTCCTCGCCACCCAGCGCTCGAACGAACGACAAAGTAAAAGGGAACCCGCGGCGACGTGTCGAGTATGTTTGGAGGAGGTGGCGGCGGACTCAACCCGCGCAAGATGGAACAGATGATGGAGCAGATGGGGATCGACGTCGAGGACATCGACGCCGAAGAGGTCATCATCCGCACCGACGAGTACGACCTCGTCTTCGACGACGCCGAGGTCACCAAGATGGACGCCCGCGGCCAGGAGACCTACCAGGTCATCGGCTCGCCCGAAGAGGTCGAGTCCGGATCCGCCGGCGGTAGCACCGGCAGTGCCGATGCCGGAAGCGACGCCGAACCGTCGATTCCCGACGACGACGTCGAACTCGTCGCCACGCAAGCCGGCGTCGGCGAGGACGAGGCCCGCGAGGCCCTCGAGGACAACGACGGCGATCTCGCCGCGGCGATCGCCTCCCTCGAGTGACTCGAGTGAGCGGCAACGAGAACGCGGACGACGGGACCGAGACCGACGCGGGAGCCGAGGGCGGCGACGACCGCGTCCCGGTGTTGCTCGTCCGCGGCGACCGCGAATACCTCGTGAAACCCGGCGGCGAACAGGGGACCGACCTCGGCGTGCTCGAGGTTCCCGAGGACGTGCAATCGGGCGACACCATCGAGACGCATCTGGGCGACGAGTTTCACGTCCGTCGACTCCGGGGCCCGGATCTCTTTCACCAGTTCGAGCGGACGGGCGCGCCGATGGTCCCCCGCGATATCGGCCTCGTGATGGGCGAGACGGGGATCGCCCGCGGTGATCGGGTCCTCGACGCCGGGACCGGAACCGGCGTGCTCGCGGCCACGATGGCCCGCGCTGGTGCCGAGGTCGTGACCTACGAACAGGACGCCGAGTTCGCCGACGTCGCTCGCGAGAACATGGCGCTGGGCGGCGTCGAGGACGCCGTCGACGTCCGAACCGGCGACGTGCTCGAGCACCTCGACGACCTCGAGCCGTCGTCGTTCGACGTTCTCACGCTCGATACGGGCGACGCGCCCGCGATGGTCGAGCACGCGCCGGACCTGCTCGTCGACGGCGGGTTCATCGCGGTCTACAGTCCGTTCATCGAGTCGACCCGCGAGGTCGCACGGACGGCCCGCGAGGTCGGACTGGCGAACGTCACCACGCGGGAGACGATCCAGCGCGAGATGCAGTTCGACGACCGGGGCTCGAGGCCCTCGACCGCACCCGTGGGTCACACGGGGTATCTGACGATCGCGCGCAACGAATAGGGCACTTCTCCTGTAGAGCGGCCGGCGAGCGTTTCTCGACCGACGACCGAGACTCGATTCGCGGCCCGAGATCGTACTATGGCAGTGAATGTTTATCACGGGCGCCGGACACAGGAACGGTATGGCGAACGGGCAGAGCGAAGAGGCGTATCTCGAGCAACTCGTCGACGAGGAGTCGCTGCGGGAGTATCTCGCGTCGGAACTCGGCGCTGTCGACGAGTTCGCGGTGACGTATCACCAGGCGGGGCATTCGAACGAAACGCTGTTCGTCGACTGGGGGGAGCGAGAGCTCGTCTGCCGGCGGCCGCCACCGGGTGCGACTGCCGACTCCGCACACGACGTTCTCCGAGAGTACCGCGTGATGAACGCGCTCCAGGGGACCGACGTTCCGCTCCCGGAGACAGTCCTCGAGTGCGACGATCACGACGTTATCGGGTCCGACTTCTACGTGATGGAACGGCTCCGCGGCGACGTGATCCGCGAGTCGGAGCCGAAACGGTTCGGGAAGCCCGAGTTCCGCCGGCGAATCGGAACCGAACTCGTAGACGTCGGCGCGGAGATACACGCGCTCGACCCCGAAGCGGTGGGGCTGGGATCCCTCGGGCATCCGGACGGATACACCGAGCGGCAAGTCGACCGGTGGACGGCGCAGATCGAGTGGGCGATGGAAGTGACGAGCGAACGACGGGAGGTACCGCCGCTCTTCGAAGTGGCCGACTGGTTGGCCGACAACGTTCCCGAGCCGCCCGCGAACTCCCTCGTTCACGGCGATTTCAAGCTCGACAACGTGCTGTTCGCACCCGAGACACCGCCGGAGATCGGAGGCGTGTTCGACTGGGAGATGTGTACCCGGGGGAACCCCTTCGTGGACCTCGGGTGGATGCTGGCGTACTGGCCCGACGAGAAAGATCCCGAACGAACGAAGGTGCTCACGCCGTCGTTCCTCGCTCACGCCGACTATCCGACCCGCAGACAGTTGCTCGACCGGTACGAGGATCGGACGGGGTGGACGCTCGAGAATCAGCGGTTCTACCGCGCGTTCGGCGTATTCAAGATCGCCTCCGCCTCGGAGATGTTCTTCCGACGGTACCTGGAAGGCAACAGTAACGATCCGACCTACCCGAACATGGAGGAACGCGTTCCCGAATACGCCGCCCGGGCCGAGCGGATCATAGACGGCGAAGAACCGCTCTGACGAGTATCGGCGATCGTCCTCTTCGGTAAAGACGGAACGTCAGGTGACGTTCCGATCTGCTACTCGTCTCCGCTCAATTGTCGTCCTCGCGCCACTTGTGCTCGCATTCGGTACAGATGAAAAAGCGCGTCTCGGACTCGTCGGCCGATCGGATCTGTTGCATGTACCAGAGGGCGCGGTCGTTGTTACACTCGGGGCAGATCGCGTTGGTCTCGGGGAGGGAAGTCTCGCCGGAGGACTCGATAATCTCGCTGGCTTCCTGGTCGTCGGTGACGGTGTACTCGGCGGCGTCGCCTTTCGGCTTCGTAAAGCCGCAGCTGCCACACTCCCAGAGCCCGTCGTCGGCTTTCATCATCGAACCGCAATCGTCGCAGAATTCCATCGTTGTCCGGGCTACGGAGGTGGAGCGACTTAAGGGGCCTGTTTCAGCCCGT
This sequence comes from Natrinema sp. LJW11, assembly GCF_056135975.1. Taxonomy (NCBI): domain Archaea; kingdom Methanobacteriati; phylum Methanobacteriota; class Halobacteria; order Halobacteriales; family Natrialbaceae; genus Natrinema; species Natrinema sp. LJW11. The sequence goes on from NZ_JBWBDM010000009.1 coordinate 129,655, forward strand.
TGACCGGTTTCGGCTCCGGTCCCGTCGAGCGGTGCTTACCCTTCTCCCTCCGACTGGTACGGCTCGCCGACGGCCTCGCGCGGGAGAACGTTATTGAGTTCCGACTCGAGGTCGTCCATCGATTCGAAGCGATCGCTGTCGCTCCGTTCGATGAGCGCCCCCAGGTTTCGCTCGCCGTCCGCGAGGAGGAGGGTGACGTCCTCGAGTTCGGCGGCGGCTCGGTCGTTCGTGACGGGATACTCGAGCTCCTCGAGGACGCTCTCGATGCGGCTGAGTTTGACGTCGGACATGGCTGGACGAACGCGGGCCGGCGGCTTGTAGTTCTGCCGTGCTCGCGCGTACTGTCTCTGATACTAACATTTCGATTCGAAACTATAATCGGGGCCGATCACGCAGATACGGTCGATGCGGAGAGTCGTCGATCGGGTTATCGCACCGTTCGCCGTGGATCGACGGGTGCTCGCGCTGGCGGGGGCCCGAATGGCGGACGGGATCGGCAACTCGTTTCTGATCATCGTCATTCCGCTGTACGTGACCAGCGGTATCGTGAGCGGGACGGCGTTCGGCCTCGGGGAGTCGATGATTACCGGGGTCATCCTCTCGATTTTCGGATTCCTCAATAGCAGCTTTCAGCCGTTTACCGGTCGTTTGTCGGACCGTCTCGGGCTGCGCAAGCCGTTTATTCTGGTCGGACTCGCCGGACTCGCGGTGATGAACGTCGCGTACGTCTTCGCGGAGACGTACGCCGTCTTGTTGCTCATCCGCGGCCTGCAAGGCATCAGCGTCGCGTTCATCATCCCGTCGTCGGTCGCGCTGGTCAACGAACTCGCGACGACCGGTGACCGCGGCGGGAATATGGGCGTCTACAACACGTTCCGGCTGATCGGCTTCGGGGCTGGTCCGGCGGTGGCCGGTGCGGTCGTCAGTCGCGGCCCGTACGCGATCCTCGGCGGGGTCGTAATCGACGGGTTCGATGCAGCCTTTTACATCGCCGCGATCACGGCCGCGATCAGCTACGGATTGGTGACCGTGCTGGTCTCCGACCCCGAGTCGACGGCCGCGAACGCCGGTGCGGACCTCTCGATTCCCGTCCTCGATCGGTCGGGATCCAACCTGCTCGATCCCATCTTCACGCTCGGCGTCGCGTCGCTGTTCATGGCGACCGCGATCGCGCTGTTCGCGACCATTCAGCCCCAGGTCAACGCCCGCCTCGAGCAGGGATCGACCTGGTTCGGTCTCCAGTTCGCGGCGTTCATCATCGCGCAGGTCGCGTTGCAGACGCCGATCGGACGGGCCTGCGACCGGTACGGCCGTCGCCCGTTCATCGTCGCCGGAATGGTCTTGCTGATCCCGACGACGCTCGTCCAGGGGTTCATTCTGTCTTCGGTCCTCATGTTCGTCGCCCGGTTGTTTCAGGGGATCGCGGCCGCGATGGTGTTCGCCCCGTCGCTGGCGCTGGCGGGCGATCTCGCCGGCGAGGGCGAGTCCGGGTCGAAGCTGTCCGTGCTCACGATGGCCTTCGGCTACGGAATCGCCCTCGGGCCGCTTTCCTCGGGCGCGCTGGTGGGCTTTGGCTTCAGAGTCCCGTTCGTCTTCGGAACGGTCCTCGCCGTTTTCGGGGCGATCCTGGTCTATACGCAGATCGAGGAGACGCTCGAGTCGACGGCCTCGGTGCCGGTCGTCGGGAGCGATTGACGATACGCCTTTGTGACGCGGCCGAGTCGAAGTCCGTATGCGCACTGGTATCTCCCACCATAATGCGACTCGAACTGGGGGTGCGACATGACGCCGGACGCCGACGACTCGGTTCGACCGTTCGAGGTGTCGGTCGACCGGGACGAGATCGACGACCTCCGGACGCGTCTCGAGCGGACCCGCTGGCCGGACCAACTCCCCGAGGCGGGCTGGGCGTCCGGGACCGAGCGCGAGTATCTCCGGGACCTCTGTGCGTACTGGCGCGAGGAGTTCGACTGGGCGGCGTTCGAAGATCGGTGCAACGAGTTCGAGCAGTACGTGACGACGATCGACGGCCAGCGGCTGCACTTCTATCACGTCCGCTCGCCCGAACCGGACGCGACGCCGCTGTTGCTGAGTCACGGCTGGCCCGGCTCCGTCACGGAATTTCTCGACGTCCTCGGCCCGCTGACGGACCCGGCCGCTCACGGCGGCGATCCGGCCGACGCCCTTCACGTCGTCGCGCCCTCGCTGCCGGGCTTTGGCTTCTCCGGCCCGACCGGAGAGCAGGGGTACGACGTGCCGCGGATCGCCGACGTCTTCGCCGACCTGATGGCCCGGCTCGGCTACGACCGGTACGTCGCACAGGGCGGGGACTGGGGCGCGTTGATCGCCGCCCTGCTGGGAGCGAACTACCCGGATCGCGTCGCGGCGATCCACACGAACATGCTCTTTCTGAACCCCTCGTCGCTCCCGGTCGAGGATCCGACCGAGTTGCTCGACGAACAGGGGCTGGCCGACTACCGGGAGACCGCCGCGTTCCGCGAAACCGAAACCGCCTACCACGAGATTCAGGCGACCAAACCCCGGAGTCTGGCCTACGGGCTCACCGACTCCCCGGCCGGGCTCGCGGGTTGGATCGTCGAGAAGTTCAGGGCCTGGAGCGACTGTGGCGGTGACCTCGAGTCGCGGATCGACCGTGACCGGCTGCTCGACAACGTAAGCGTCTACTGGCTGACCGGGACGATCGGCTCTTCGATGCGACTCTACGCCGAGACGGACGTGGGCGCGGCGACGCCGGCGTCGGTCGACGTCCCGACGGGCCACGCTCGCTATCCGGCGGAGGTGTACAAGACGCCCCGCCGCTGGGCCGAGGCGATCTACGACATCGAGTACTGGTCCGAACAGCCCGAGGGCGGCCACTTCGCCGCCATGGAAGTGCCGGCGTCGTTCGTCGACGACCTGCGATCGTTCGCCGGCGAGTTCGGCTGAGGTCGGGGCGGAGTCGCTCGAGCCGCGGCGGGACGCAACGCAAAAGTACCGGTTACCCATACGGTTCGACGATGACGCTCTCGGAGGAGGCCAAAGGCCGGTTGGCGGACGTGGTGGAGCTACAGCCGACGAAGAATTCCGAACTGCAAGAGCGCTGGGAGATGGACAGCGGCAGCGAGGTCCACCAATTTCTCGAGAACGAACTCGGCGACTACTACTTCCGGGACGACAACAGTCTGATTCGGGCGACCGCGGAAGCGGCCGAGCTGGTCGACGTCGAGCCGGGGATCGAGAGCGATCCCGACGACGGGGCCCCCTCCAAGATCCGCGTTCCCGAACTGCAAGCGCGGATCGTCGCCGTCCTCGCCGGGCCCGAAGAGGAGTCGGAAAGCGTCGTCTCGGTGTTGCACAAGCTCCGGGACGAGTACGACGTCGATGCCGAGGCCGAGGACGTCCGCTCGGGCCTCCAGAGCCTGCGTCGCAAGGGGGTCGTCGAGGTCCAGTACCGTACCGTGCCGACGTTCCGGCTGGCGGTCGAGCGCGACGACCTCGAGGTCGCCGTCTCCGACTGACCACCGAACTTTTTCCGCCTCGGGTTCGCTCGCTCTGTCTTCGCGCGGCAAGGCCGCGCGAACGGTCCGTGGGACCGAAGGTCCCACGCTACTCGCTCACCACTCTCTGCTCGCAGACCTTCGAGCAGTACTATCACGATAGTGGCACGCTACAGCCCCGGCCGCCGTCGCCGACGCCGCTCCTCGAGGAGCTGCTGCGATCGTTTTCCGGGGCCGCCCTCGATCGGCCAGCCGCGGGTGCGCCAGACGGGCGGCTCGGGTTCGAAGTCCCGACAGGAGCCAGCGCACTCGGCCGCCGTCTGGCACCGCCCCTTGGCGGCGCAGTACGGCAGCGCCTGGTGGGCATCTCGAGCGCGCAACTGGAAGTGCCGACAGTCGGGGCGCATCGTGTCGACGAACGAGCGCCAGCCGCGTTCGTAGGCGCGCTCGGCGATCGCGAGCCGTTTGTCGGCTTTCGTTTCGGGATCGACGTACTCGAACCGGGCGGCGGAACCGTCCCGTTTCCCGCCGTCGGGTCGCTCGAGGACCCGCGTTCCCGGCTCGTCGACCGCGAGCGAGCGGGGATGCCACGCGACCGCGGCGGTGAGGTCGGCGGGCTCGAGCGCGAGGATGCCCGCCTCGATCGGCAGGTCCTCGAAGAGAACCGGTTCGACGCGCTCGCCGGTTTTTCGGGTCGCGACCCAGACCTCGTCGGCTACCCCCATCGCGACGTCGTACTCGAGTTGCGAGCCGAGTGCGCGCGCCGCGCTGGCGTCGAGATCCGGTTTGTTCTCGATCGCGACGATCCGCTCGAGCCAGTCGGGATAGGCCCACTTGCGCCGGATCTCGATGCGATTTCCCGACTTCCGGGTCTCGAGGATGCCCCGATCGTCGGCTTGGTGGATCGCCTCGCGGACGTATCGCCACGGATAGCCGGGGTGGGGGAGCGCGTCGCGGTAGTAGGCCCACTCGGCGGGGGCATTGCGGACGACGTGGAGGAGGTCGCTGTCGAGGCGGTCGGGACCGAAGTGCGCGCGGCGGCGGAGGGCATCGCGGTCGCACTCGAGGACGATGGTGTCCCAGCGCCGGCGCTTGGTTCCCAGTTGACGGGCGACGACGAACGCGCGGTCGTCGCTGGCGGACTCGTCCGGGGGCCACTCGCGTTCGGCCCACCGGCAGGTCCGTAGCTCGAACCCGAACTCGGCGGTGTCTGGGTCCACGCAGGCCCTTGGGAACGCGGGTGCAAAAACGCTGCTCGATCTGTCGGCGACCGGTCAGTTGGTCCCGTACGAGGTCATGAAAACGTGGACGAGAGACGGCAACAGCGCTGCGCGAAGCGGTGAGAGCACCGAAAGCGGCGCTATCGCCTGGGTCTCGGAGGGAAACGCGATAGCGTACTGTCGAACCGTCGCCGGTCGTTGAACCGTTGCCGGCCGTCAGCGAGACCGCTAAACGGAGACCGGGATCGAGCCGACGGTCGGCATCCGTCGACTACTCTTCGTCCGTTCCCTCCTCCTCCTCGCGTTCGTCGAGGAACTCGTGGGCGTCCTCGAGGATCTCCCGAGGGCCGTCCTGCGTGACGGTGTTGATCGCCTGGTCGTAATCGCGCCACTGGAGGTCGCGATGCTCGTTCGATAGTTCCGCGCTCGCCTCGAAGGACTTCGCGATGAAGAGGTGAACGGTCTTGTGGATCGTCTTGCCGTTCGCCTCGAAGACGTAGTCGTAGTCCTTGCGGAAGCCGTCGAGTAGTCTGAACTGTTCGATACCTGCCTCTTCCGTTACTTCGCGGATCGCCGTCTGCTGAAGTTCTTCATCTCCTTCGACACCGCCCTTGGGAAACTCCCAATCGCCTGGGCGGCTCTTGAGTAGAAGATACTCGCGCCGGCCCCGCGTATCGCGGAAGAGGATCGCGCCTGCGCTCGTAGCTTCGACTGCCATTAAGTGGGATAATAGGTGAGACGTTAAGAGAATATCGGACTGTTCGTCCAGCGGACACTGATTCCGGACTCGATTTTCACGACGGCGTCGGAGGGCCGCCCGCAGTCGGTCACCGCCGGCGGGGCGACGGGTGCGTCTCAGCAAGTTTTTACGCGCCGACCGTGGACGTATTCGACACCACCAGCCATGACCTTCGTCACCCGTCTCACCCTCCAGAGCGGCGATCGAGCCGCGCTCGATAGTATCGTCGACGACATCAAAACCAACGCGGAGCGGAAGGGAGCGGCGCTGAAAGGCCCCCACTCCCACCCCCCCGAGACGTTCTCCGTCCCCCAGCGCTGTCGGCTCCACGCCGACGACGACCGGGAGTTCTCCTCGTGGAAGTACACCGTCTTCACGCGCGAACTCGAAATCCACGGCCACGATAGCCTCGCGCGCAATATCGCCTCGCAGAGCTTCCCCGACTCGGTCCACATCGAGGCCGAGGTCGAGCAGATCCACGGTGCGGGCCGCGGGAACTGAGCGAGCGTCATCCGGCACAGTCGGGCACGCCCTCCGTCTCGACGTGTAACTGTCGATAGCACTTTTTACCGCCCCCGACGAGGACAGAGTATGACCGCGGACGACCTCGTTTCGCTCCGGCGAGACCTCCACCGAAAACCCGAGCCCGCGTGGCGGGAGTTCTACACCACTGCGCGAATCGTCGACGAACTCGAGTCCCGGCTGGGCGACGACCTCGCCGACCTCCACGTCGGCCCCGACGCCATCGCGGGCGACCATCGGATGGCGGTCCCCGACGACGCCGACCTCACCCACTGGTACGAACGTGCTCGAGATGCAGGGGTCGACGAGACCGTCCTCGAGCGACTCGAGGGCGGCTACACCGGCGCGGTCGCCGTCCTCGAACGCGGCGAGGGGCCGACCGTCGGCCTCCGCGTCGACATCGACGGATTGCCGCGGGCGGAGTCCGACGACCCCGCTCACCTCCCCGTCGCCGAGGGGTTTCGCTCCGAGCACGAGGGCGCGATGCACGCTTGCGGCCACGACGCTCACGCGACGATCGGAATCGGCGTCCTTGAGCGAGTCTCTGAGAGCGACTTCCGGGGAACGTTGAAGGTCTTCTTCCAGCCCGCAGAGGAGGTCGTCGGCGGCGGGAAGTCGATGGCCGAGAGCGAACACATCGAAGCCATCGACGCCCTGCTCGCAGTGCACATCGGGCTCGACCACCCGACCGGTGAGATCGTCGCCGGAATCGACGGCTTTCTGGCGGTATCGCACCTCGAGGCGGAGTTTACGGGCGAGTCGGCCCACGCCGGCGGCCACCCCGAGCAGGGGCGCAACGCCGTGCAAGCGATGGCGACGGCGGTCCAGAACCTGTACGGGATACCCCGGCACAACGACGGCAAGACGCGCGTCAACGCGGGCGTCGTCGAGGGCGGCAGCGCCGCGAACGTCATCCCCGACGAGGCGCGGATCGTCGCCGAAGTTCGGGGCGAGACGACCGAGCTGATGGAGTACATGAAGCGCCGAACCCGACGGGTGCTCCGGAGCGCCGCCCAGATGCACGATTGCACGGTCTCGATCGACACCGGTGCGGAGGCTCCCAGTGCGACCAGCGATGGGGCGCTCGTTTCGGTCGTCGCCGACGCGGCGAGCGACACGGCCGGCGTCGAGAGCGTTCTCGAGCGCGACGAACTCGGCGGCAGCGAGGACGCGACCTTCCTTATGCGCAAAGTGCAGGAAAACGGCGGCACCGCGTGCTACGTCGGCGTCGGCACCGACCACCCCGGCGGCCACCACACGGCGACGTTCGACGTCGACGAGGAGAGCATCGGCCACGGGATCGACGTGCTGGCGGGGGCGATCGAACGGATCGGTCGCGAGCGTCCCTGATCGGGACGGTCGTCGCCCGCTCAGTTGTCCATCACGACCTCGAGGTCGAACGGCGCGTCGGCGGGAGCCGACTCGGGCTCGAGGTAGCCGACGGCGAACGCGGTGTAGACGTTGCCGGCCTCGGGTGCCACGTCGAAGGTTCCGACCACGTCGCCGTCGTTGTTCTCGGTCGCCGGCCGGACCTCGAGCGTGTACTCGCCGCCCGGTACCTCGGTCGTCGCCGCGTCGCCGAATTCCGCGCCCTCGAACAGCACCGTCTCGCCGTCGCCGACCGTCACGTCGACCGCGGGGGCGTCCGGCGAGGCGTGGACGAGGCGAACCCGCGCATTGTCGCCGGGGTCGCTGACGTCGTCCTCGAGGACCGCCGGCGCGAAGGGCCGGTTCTCCTCGCTCAGTTCGCCCAGTGCCGCGACGGTGAACGCACCCTCCGTAATTTCGAGTTCCTCGTCGAACACGACGGTGTCGGCGTCGCCAGCAGCGGTGATCATCACCTCGTAGGTCGCCGGCTCGAGTTCAAGGTAGTCGCTCACCTCGCGGTAGGGGACGTCCTCGAGAACGGCGTCGCCGTCGACGTAGACGTCGACGTTCGGCGCGTCGGGCGAGAGGTGTGCGACGCGGACGTTCGCGCCCGAATCCGCCATCTCGTCGTCGGTTTCGGAGTCGTCGTTCGTCCCGTCACCGCTCGTTCCGTCGCCCGATCCGTCGTCGCTCATCTCGGTGTCGTCGTCGCCATCGCCGCCTATGCAGCCGGCGAGCGCGATCCCGCCTGCGGTTCCGATCAGCGTCAGTGCGCGTCGGCGTGTGTGGTTCTGTACCATCACAATTCGTTACTTGTGGGATAGGAATACCGAAAGCCCCTAACAGAGTAGGGATATAATCACGAGAATTGGCATCTATAGTTGAACTGGGCCTATAATTACAGGTAATCCGGTGCGCCGAAACGACCGACTCGAGCGGGCGCGGCCGGGAGCGGGCTCCGAGCATCGCGAGGAGCCCGCGACCCGGGGGAGGGCAGGCGGTTCACCGAAACCCACCGCGAGCGAGTGAAACGAGCGAGCGGGCCGACGACCGACCCAACGGGGAGGGAGGAGCGCTTTTGATCGAAATTTTGCCGAGCGTCGGCGAGACGTGCGCCAGGATCGCTGGCGCACGTCTCGCCAGAGCGCAGAGCAAAATTTCGGTGCTAGTATTTGGGCTCCGCCCCGGTCGTCTCGTAGACCTTCTCCATGAGTTCGTCGCGCCGGTCCTGCCAGCCCGCGAGTCCCGCGGGACTGGTCGGGTAGTTCTCGTAGTGGGCGAGCAGTTCGTCGGCGCGGCGCTTGGTCTGGTAGAGGTTCCAGATGGTCCCCCAGTGGCCGCGGCTCTTGACCAGCGCCTCGAGTTTGAGCTTCAGTCCGATATCCGTACTGCCGGAGTACAGCGCCTCGGCGAGCTTGTCGCCGGGCATCGCGGCGAGTAGCCCCATCAGGTCGTCGACGTCGACGGCCGTCGAGAGGATGTTGTAGACGTCCAGCGCGGCGTAGCGCGCGCCGAAGTGGTCCATCACCTTCTCGTTGTACGCCCAGAAGGTGTCCTCGCCGAAGTCGCCGGTCTCGAGGGCTTCGATGGCCTGCTCGGCGGCGTACTTGCCGCCGTAGGCGGCACCGGCGATCCCGCCGCCCGTGGTCGGGTTGACGTGACCGGCGGCGTCGCCGATGGCCATGTAGCCCGGATGGACGGCGGAGTCGTAGGGTCGCCGAGTCGGCAGCGCCGCGCCGAGTTTGTCCTCGACTTCGGCACCCTCGAACTCGGGGCGGTTCTCGAGGTCGCGTTTGAGGTCGTCGACGAGCTGCATCGGCTCCTCGGTCATCTGGAAGCCCAGGCCGGCGTTGATCTCGGTGTCGGTCCGCGGGAAGTACCAGAGGTAGCCCGCCGCGCGCTCGGTGGGCTTGAAGACGAGCGCGTCGTCCCACTCGACGGGTTCCTCGACGTGAACGATCTCGCGGTAGGCCGAACAGAAGTGGCTGTAGTTAACGTTCGTGTCGAAGGTCGAGTCCGAAAAGTCGACGTTGTCCTGCAGTACCGACAGCGAGCCCGCGGCGTCGATGACGATATCGGACTCGTACTCGATCGGTTCGCCCTTGCGGATCGTCTCGACGCCCGTGACGCGGCCGTCGTCGTTCTGAACGACGTTTTTGACGACGGTGTCGTAGTGAAAGTCGACGCCGGTGTCGCCCGCACCGTCGATGATCCGCCGGCCGTACTCCCAGCGGTCGATGACGGCCAGCTCGCCCGGCACCGGGATCTCGAGGACGGTGTCCTCCTGTGGGATCTCGAAGCGGCCGTGATCGACGCCGGTGTTGGTGAAGGCCGGCTCGAGTTTCGATTTCGGAATCGCCTCGGGGAAGGCGTCGGCACCCTTCAGCGCGTCCCCGCAGGCGATGTGGCCGGCTTCGGTCTCGGACTTTCGCTCGAGGACGACGACGTCGTACCCCTCCCGTGCGATGGTCGCTGCGGCGTAGCACCCTGCAGTGCCGGCTCCGACGACGAGCGCGTCCGGCGACTGCGTTCCCGTCGTCGCGGTAGCGGCCAACTGTTCCTGCGTACTCATACCAACACTGTCCACACCACGGGAAGAAAACGTTTTATGTGTGAATTGTTGGATCAGCGGGGTCGAAACCGGGCGACGACGGATCGGTTTCAGTTCGACCGGTTGCGTCGGATTCGTTCGAGCGAGCGGCTTTCGGTGATCGATTCCTCCCGTCCTCATCACGACAGCGGGGAATAAAGAGTTTTAGTGCGGTCTTTCGTAGCAGCCTGTATGACAGAGTACACGATCGAGTTCGTCGGGACGGGCGAGACGATCACCTGTACCGACAAGCAGACGATCCTCAGTCGCTGTCTCGAGGAGGGGATCGCCCAGGAGTACTCCTGCCGAGTCGGGATGTGTCTGGCCTGTTCGGCGAAAATCCTCGAGGGGGAGGTCACCCAGCCCGCCGCCCGCGGACTGACCGATGCGGAGGCGGAGAACTACGCGCTGACCTGTATGGCGCGCCCCCAATCGGATCTGAAACTCGATCGCGGAAAGTACCCGCCGAGCATCGAGGGCGACCTCGCAGGCGGCGCAAACGACGGCGCGGTGGCCGACGATTGATTGGCAGGGCGAACTGGTCGACAGGGCGTTTAGGGATTCTACGCGCTATACGAGTCACTGAAACGATTCACACGTAGATGGCATCGCTGTCATGCGTCAGGTGTGCAGTGACTTTCAGCGACCGATAGTATTCCCGTCAACGCGATCGACGGTTCGTCACGAACGGGCAGTCTGCGAGGCGAAAAAGACGTGACCCGAAAGAGCGATCAGCGACGTCCGTGGCACCGCTCGGGTTCGAATCGTCTCTTCGTAGTATCGTTCGAACCACCGCTACACACCCGGCTCGCGCGGAGAGGAAGTCGAATGCGACGACTCGATCGGCTCCTCGAGGAGCGACGTGCTGAGAAAGGGGACGACAGTCCCGTTAGCGCCGTCGGGTCCGGGCGAACAGGCAAATCGCGATCGCCATCGCGAGAAGCGCAGCGAGCGGGCCGAATCCTGGTACGGAATCGTCGCTGGCACCGTTGTCGACAGATTCGTGGTCGCCGGCTGGATCGGCCCCGTCTGCGTCGTCGTCGGAGTCGTCGCCGGCTGGATCGTCCTCGTCTGCGTCGTCGACGGAGTCGTCGACTTCGTCCGGATCGTCATCGTCGATCACGGCGTCGTCGATGACCTCGAGGGTCAGTCTCTGGTCGTCGACCGAGAGTGCGTACGTTCCGGGCCCGTCGAACGTGTGGGTAACCGTGACCGTCTCCGTTTCGCCACTGGCGACCGTGACGGTTTCCTGGGCGATCGTCTCCCCGTCGAGACGCAAGTCGACGTCGTAATCGCCGCGTTTCTCGCCAGCGTTCTCGAGCGAGACGGTAATGGCCACCGTCTCGCCTGGGCGGATCTCAGTCGGCGAGACCGCGAGCTCAGTCACGGTGATGTCCGCAGTACCATCAACGGGGACATCGCTTCCGCCTCCACTACCGCTCCCGCCGCTGCCACCCGAAGGTGGTGTCGCGACCGTAAACGAGAGCGTTTCGGTGTGCCGGTTGCCAGCACCGTCAGTGACGGAGATCTCGAGGTCGTGGCTCGAGCCGTCACTCAGACCGGTGGCGTGGTATTCGACGGAGTCGCTCGCAATCGTCGTGGCGTCGTCGAACGTGACGAGCGCGTCGTCGAAGACGACGACGGTCTCGCTCGCATCCACGCCGCTGCCCGCGTCGTCGAACTCGACCCGGAGCGTCGTCGAGGACGTGCCGGCGGCGAACTCGTACCCATCGGTCGGACTCGTCGCGGTGACAGCGGGCGGCGTGGTGTCCGTCGCGATCGCGCCGTAGGTCGAGAAGTGGGTCACGTTTGCCACCCAGTACTCGCCGGCGGTGCCGTCGGGAAGAGTAACGTTCTCGACGGTGGTCGGCACGTCGGACCACGTTCTGTTAGTCTCGTCGAAGTGACGGATGGTCACGTCGTCGACGCCGACGCCGGTCGGCAGTCTCGACCGATCGACCGGAACGCCGACGACGGCGCGGCTGAGGTTACCAGACAGGCGCTTCTCGAGCTCGGCGTCGAGGAAGTTGACGCCCAGTCGATCGGCCGTCAGGGGTTTCATGGGCGTCCGACTCTCGCTCACCGTGACGAACGTGTCCGCGACCGGCTGGTCGGTCGTGAACTCGACGAACAGCCCCGAGGGGACCATCTTCACCAGGATGGTGTCGTTGGCGTCCGTCCCGCCGCTGACGAACCGGGCGAACGCGTCGGTGGTGCCGCGGTTACCGGCGCGATCCAGCGCGCTCGCGGTGAGGTTGTACTGGCCGTTCCCGTGCAGCTCGAACGTTCCGTTCCAGGCGGTGCCGGACCCGACCATCGCGACCGGCTCGACGGTCCCGTTGGGTAGCTCGACGTCGACTGCGAGCGTTCCTGCGCGGAGTGGTTCGCTCGCCTCGACGCTCACGTTGCCGGTGCTGGCGTCGACGCGGTCCGCGGTGGTGGACAACTGTGGGGCCCTTCGATCGACGACGATTTCGGTACCGGCCGCGACCTCGGCGCGGTTGCCGCTGTCGTCAACCGCCTCGACGGAGATCTCGTACTGGCCGTCAGCGGCGATCCTGGCCGGGTCGAACGACGCGGTCCAGTTACCGCTGGTCGCGTCGAACAGCGCGGCCTCGGTCCGCCGCGCTGGTGAGGCCCGCGCGTCCAGTTCGACCCGGACGCGCTGAACCGACCCGAGCGTGTCGGTGACGTTCACCGAGACGTCGATGTCGGTCGTGCCGTTCGCGTAGACAGTCGCTCCGTCGCGTGACGAACTCGCGACGTCGACAGCGTGGACGGTCGGCGCGTCGTCGTCGTCGCCGGAGCCGGTGATCGAGACGTTCACCGTCCCCTCGTCGGGGTCGTCGGAGTGGATCGTCACCGTCGCGTTCGCCGTACCGAGGTCAGTCGGCGCGTAGGCGACGGTGAAGACCTCGGTTTCGCCGTAGCCGAGTTCGGCCGTCTCGTTTCCGGCCGTGATCGCGTAGGCGTCGGCTTCGGGTCCGGCGAGTGTCACGTCCGAGAGCGTCAGATTCTGGTCGCCTACGTTGGCGACGGTGATCGTCTTCGTCCGGGTGCTTCCCACCGGCGTCGTCCCGAAGTCGAGCGCACTCGGCGTCACCGAGACATCCGCGCCGACGGTGATGGAGGCGTCGACGACGGTGACCGTCACCGACGAGTAGTCGGAGTAGGTTCCGTGTTCGTCGCGGATGAGGTAACCGAAACTGTCGACGCCGACGAATCCGGGGTCGGGCGCGTAGGTAAAGCTCCCGTCGACCACGCCGCTGACCGTGCCGTGAGCGGGTCTCCCCGTGTTCGTCGTGATGATGTCGTCCCCGTCCAGATCGTAGTCGTTTTTCAGTCGACCGGGCGCGGCCACGTCGAGTACCTCTCCCTGGAGCACTGCGTAGTGGTCCGGGACGGCGACCGGCGCCCGGTTCGGGTCCGGCAACACCTCGACGGTGACGGTCGCGTACGAGGAGTACGTGCCGCGTTCGTCACGCATCAGGTAGACGAAGCTGTCCGTTCCCGTGAACCCCGGATCGGGCGTGTAGGTAAAGCTTCCGTCCACCACGCCGCTGACCGTACCGTTGTCGGGGCTGCCGGTGTTGGTCGTGATGATCACGTCCCCGTCCGGATCGCGGTCGTTCGCGAGCCGTCCCGGCGCGTCGACGGTGAGCGTCTCTCCCTCGACCATCGAATACTGGTCGTCGACGGCGACCGGCGCCCGGTTTCCGTCGAAGACCTCGACGGTGACGGTCCCGTACGAGGAGTAGGTTCCGTGTTCGTCGCGAATCAGGTACCTGAAGCTGTCGGTGCCGACGAACCCTGGGTCGGGTCTGTAGGTGAAGCTTCCGTCCACTACTCCGGTGACCGTGCCGTTGTCGGGGCTGCCGGTGTTGGTCGTGGTGATACCGTCCCCGTCGGGATCGTAGTCGTTGGCGAGACGACCGGGTGCGTTGACGGTCAGGTTCTCGCCCTTCTCGATTGCGTAGTGATCGTCGACGGCGATCGGCGCCTGGTTGGGATCGGGGAAGACTTCGATGGTAACGGTCCCGTACGAGGAGTACGTGCCGTGTTCGTCGCGAATCAGGTACCGGAAGCTGTCCGTTCCCGTGAATCCGGGGTCGGGCGTGTAGGTGAAGCTTCCGTCGACCACGCCGCTGACCGTGCCGTTGTCGGGACTGCCGGTGTTGGTCGTGGTGATTACATCCCCGTCGGGGTCGTGATCGTTGGCGAGCCGTCCCGGCGCGTCGACGGTGAGCGCTTGTCCCTCGAGCGTCGTGTAGTGATCGTTGACGGCGATCGGCGCCTGGTTGGGATCGGGGAAGACCTCGACGGTGACGGTCCCGTACGAGGAGTACGTGCCGTGTTCGTCCCGAATGAGGTACCGGAAGCTGTCGGTACCGACGAATCCGGGGTCTGGCGTGTAGGTGAAGCTTCCGTCCACCACGCCACTGACGGTGCCGTTGTCGGGGCTGCCGGTGTTGGTCGTAGTGATGTCGTCCCCGTTGGGATCGTAGTCGTTCGCGAGACGACCGGGAGCGGCGACCGTGAGCGCCTGTCCCTCGATCGTCGTGTAGTGGTCGTCGACGGCGACCGGTGCCGTCCCGTTCGTGTCGAAGACCTCGACGGTGACGGTCCCGTACGAGGAGTACTCGTCGTGTTCGTCGCGGATGAGGTAGTCGAAGCTGTCGGTGCCGACGAACTCGGGATCGGGTCTGTAGGTAAAGCTCCCGTCGACCACGCCGGAGACCGTGCCGTTGTCGGGACTACCGGTGTTCGTCGTGATGATGTCGTCCCCATCGGGATCGTAGTCGTTCGCGAGGCGACCGGGCGCGCTGACGGTCAGATTCTCGCCCTTCGCGACCGCGTAGTGATCGTCGACGGCGACGGGCGGCCGATTCCCGTCGACGACCTCGATGGTGACGGTCCCGTACGAGGAGTACGTCCCGTGTTCGTCTCGAATGAGGTAGTCGAAGCTGTCCGTTCCCGCGAAGTCCGGATCGGGTCTGTAGGTGAAGCTCCCGTCGACCACGCCGGAGACCGTGCCGTTGTCGGGGCTGCCGGTGTTCGTCGTGGTGATGACGTCCCCGTCGGGGTCGTAGTCATTGGCCAACCGTCCCGGCGCGTTGACGGTCAGATTCTCGCCCTTCGCGATCGAGTAGTGATCGTCGACGGCGACGGGCGCCCGGTTCCCGTCGACGACCTCGACGGTGACGGTGCCGTACGAGGAGTACGTGCCGTGTTCGTCGCGGATGAGGTACCGGAAGCTATCCGTTCCCGAGAAGTCCGGATCGGGTCTGTAGGTGAAGCTCCCGTCGACCACGCCGGAGACCGTGCCGTTGTCGGGGCTGCCGGTGTTGGTCGTGATGATGTCGTCCCCGTCGGGGTCGTAGTCGTTCGCGAGGCGACCGGGCGCGCCGACGGTCAGGTTCTCGCCTTTCGCGGTCGAGTAGTGATCGTCGACGGCGACCGGCGCCTGGTTGGGATCGGGCAGCACCTCGATGGTGACGGTGCCGTACGAGGAGTACGTGCCGTGTTCGTCGCGGATGAGGTACCGGAAACTGTCGGTGCCGACGAATCCGGGATCGGGCGTGTAGGTAAAGCTCCCGTCGACCACGCCGGAGACCGTGCCGTTGTCGGGGCTGCCGGTGTTCGTCGTGGTAATGTCGTCCCCGTCGGGATCGTAGTCGTTTTCCAGTCGACCGGGGGCGCTCACGGAGAGCGTCTCCCCCTCGTAGACGGAGTAGCTGTCCGGGACGGCGACCGGCGCCCGGTTTCCGTCGACGACATCGACGGTGACGGTGCCGTACGAGGAGTACGTCCCGTGTTCGTCGCGAATGAGGTACCGGAAGCTGTCCGTTCCCGTGAACCCCGGATCGGGCGTGTAGGTAAAGCTCCCGTCGACCACGCCGCTGACGGTGCCGTTGTCGGGGCTGCCGGTGTTCGTCGTGGTGATTACATCCCCTTCGGGGTCGAAGTCGTTTGCGAGCCGTCCCGGCGCGTCGACGGTGAGCGCTTCGCCCTCGAGCGTCGTGTAGTGGTCGTCGACGGCGATCGGCGCCCGATTCTGCACCGTGACGGTTCCGGTTCCCGAGAGCGCCACGTTCACCGTCGACTCGTCGGCGTCGTCCGACGAGAGCTCGAGGGTCGCATTCGCCTGTCCGGGTGCCTCCGGTGCGAACTCGACGGTGACGTCGTGCGAGTCACCCGCCGCGACGGTCGTCGCACCGCCGCCGTTCGTGACGGTGTAGACGTCCGCGTCGGGACCCGTGAGCTGTACACCGTCGAAGGCGAGCGGGCCGCCTCCGACGTTCGAGACGGTTACGGTCGCCGTCGCGCTCTCCCCGACCTCCACGTCGCCGTAGTCGCGGCTCGTCGGCGCGACGTCGATTTCCGGCGGTCCGACGACCTCGGCCGTCAGTGAGACGTTAAAGCGTGGTTCGTCGGGGTCGTCACTCCGAATCTGTAGGGTCGCCGTCTTGGTGCCAGGCGTCGTCGGTGCGGTGGAAACCCTGACGTAGGCGGAGCGGCCCGGCGAGAAGGGGTCGTACTTGTCGGACTCGTCGGTGATGATGTCGAACTCGTCCGCGTCCGGTCCGACCAGCACCGAGTCGGACCAGTTGAGTTCGTTCGTACCGACGTTCGTCACCTCGAAGTCCTTCTGAATCCACTCGCCGACATCGACGGTACCGTAGTCCCAGCTCGCTGGCGCGACGTCGACGTCGGGCTCGAACCCGGTCACGCTGATCTCGATCGGCGGTAGGTCCTCGATGGTGACGTTGTACGTTCCGGCCGCCGAGAACGCGTGGGTGAATTCCACGTCGGTAGTAGCTCCCGCCGCGATCGTCCCGGTGTCGGTGTCCTCGACGACGCCATTGATCGAGAGGTCGGCCGTGTAGTCGCAGTCGGTCTCTCCGATGTTCCTCGCGGTTGCGGTGACCGTCACAGCCTCTCCCGCGGCTATATCTGTCGACGACACGGAGAGCCCCCAGAAGTCGAACATCGATTTCGGCTCGGCGGTCGTGCCGCCCTCGAGGGCGACGAGCGAGTAGGTGCCGTCGTCGTTTTGCAGTCCAGTCGCGTAGAGTTTGCCGTCGACGACGGCCGGTGTGAACGAGTACTCGTCGTAGGCGTCGTAGCGCCACACCAGGTCGCCGGTATCGGCGTCGTACGCCTGAATGGCGCTGTCGGTCGTCGGGACGTAGATCGTCCCGTCCGCGTGGACGGGGGAGTACCTGGCGGCAGCGCAGATCTGATTGCTCCACAGCAGGTCTCCACCGGTCGATCCGGTGGTCGCGTCGACCGCCTGAATCGCACCATCAGCAGTAACGTAGAGGGTGTCGTTCGCCAGCGCAGGTGACGATCCGGTGTAGCCGTCGACGTTCGCGGGCGTACTCCAGATAGTGCTGCCGTCCGTTGCGTCGAGTGCGTAGAGGTTCGCGTCGGTGCTGTCCCAGGCGGTGTCGTCGACGTAGACGACGCCGTCCTCGACGACGGGTGAGTGGAGAGTGGAACCGGTGCCGGCGATCGGTTCGCTCCACTCGATGGCACCAGTCGTAGCGTTCAGCGCGTACGTGTATCCGTCGTCGCTCGTGACGTAGACGGTACCGTTCTCGACCGCGGGCGTGACACCCATCCCGTAGCTCGAACTCGCGCGGGAGAACGTCCACAGGACCTCCCGCGTGGTCGCGTTCAGGGCGTGTAGGGTGCCAGAGTATCCGCCGTCGACGTAGATGTCCCCGGCGACGTATGCGACGTCGTCGACGACAGTGATTCCGCCGACGTCCTCCACGTCCTGGTACGTCCAGAGACGCTCGCCGGTCGTGGCGTCGAACTGGTAGACGCGGCCGCCGCCGGCGGTGTAGAGGGAGCCGCTCGCGTAGGTCGGTGCCACCTCGACGTCGCTCCCGGTCGGGTACTTCCAGCGCAGCGAGCCGTCGGTCGCGTTGAAAGCGTAGACCGACTCGTCGCCGCCGTCGGACCCGCCGGCGAAGATCGTCTCCTCGGCCACCGTCGGCCCGCTGGTCCACTCGCTCGAGTGGTTCGCGATCCAGTTCACGACGTCGTCGCCGACCGCGGTCGGCGCGCCGGTACCGGTGTAGTTCCCGGTGTTCCCGGCGTCGAAGCTCTCCTTCGGCCAGGAGGCGGCGTCGGGCGCGAGGTCGCGCGGCCCGCCGAGGTCGAAGACGGTGCCGTCGTCGGCGTCGCCGACGTGGACCGTCTGGGTGCCGGCGCGATCGTACTTGTGCATGTTCATCGCGACGACGCCGTCGTCCTCGTTGCCGTCCCCGTCGTTGACGGGAACGAGGAAGAACACGAAGTCTTCGCGAACGTCGAGGCGCACCGTCCAGGTGATCGTGGTACTCTCTCCCGGGGCGAGCGTCCCCGCTTGAGTGATGGAGTTCAAGAAGTGGCGGTCACCGTGATTGTCCGGCGCGACGTCGAGTTGGACGTCGTAGTTCCGGGCGTACGCGCCGTGATTGGTCGCCGTCGCGGTGACGGTGACGTTCTCACCCTCCTCAATTTTGTGCGAGTCGACCGAGAGATCGGTGTACTCGATGATTCCGCCCCCGCGGATGACCCGGAACTTGTCCGGTTGGGTCGTGTCCAGGTAGGTGATCATCGTTCCGTTCGCGATGGCCTGGGCGCCGCCATGGCCTCGCGAGAAGGAGTCCGTCTCGGTGTACAACTCGCCCGTTTCTGCGTTGTAGACGGAGGTGTGGTCCCCACCGGCGTCGCCGGCGTAGAGCAGCCCGCCCACTGCGAACGTGTTTCGGAGGTCCGAGGTGGACCGGTTCCAGTCGATGTCTCCGGTAACAGGATCCAGCCGGTAGAGCTGGGAGACCGAGGAGCCAGTCGTGAGATCGATTCGCTGGCTGACGAACACCCCGTCGTCGGTGACGGTCGGACTGTCGAGCCGCCCGCGGTTGGTCTCGTCCGTGCGATAGGTCGGGCTGAACGACCAGCGCTCGCTCCCGTTCGAGAGGTCGAACGCGTGGAGCACCTCGATGGGGTCGCCGTCCTGCTGCTGATCCTCCGAAATCGCGTAGACGGATCCGTTGCGGATCACCGGCGGCTCCAGGACGTCGATCTGGGGCCCACTGGTCGACCACAGCGGGGTGCCGGTCGAATCGAACGCGACCAGCCGGTCGTCGTAGGAGGTGCCGCTGTCGACGTCCTCGTCGGCGAGCGTCGCGACGACCATTCCGTCTGCCGCCGTCACGTAGTAGAACAGTTCGTTCTCGCCATCCGCTTCGATCCGCTGGTTCCAGTTCGTCGTCCCCGTGTCGGCGTCGAACGCGATCAGCCGGGCGTCTGAATCCAACTCGCTTTCCGGAATCCCGCCCGCGACGTACACCTGCCCGTCGGAGACGACCGGCGCCTGATCGTGGGAGAGCGACTTGTTCAGGGTGAAGTCGCGACGCCACTCGATGCTTCCAGTCGCTGTGTCCAGCGCGAACAGCGAGTTGTCGACGACGTTGGGGCCATTCCCGTCGTAGTTCATCGGTCGGGTGAACAGGTACGCCGTGTCGCCGTCGACGGTCGCCGACCCGGCGGGCGCTCGATCGCGGGCCGAGACGTTGATCTCCCACTCGAGGTCGCCGGTCACCTCGTCGTAGGCGGCCAGGGTGTCAGGACCGGACGTCCCGTAGTCCTGGACGACGAAGACGCTCCCGTTCGCGATCACCGGCCGCGCGTCGTCGTCGAAGTACGTGAGGTTCCAGACCTCCTGGGCGTTACGCATCGGCCCGACGGTGTCGGGGTTGTCGCCCGTTCGCCCGCCATCGAAGCCGACGAACGGCCACTCGTCGACGTCCGTCGGCGTCTCGACCGCGACGGTCACCGGATCGACCGCGGGATCGCTCGCGAGGGGGCGCTTCAGGGAGACGTTCCACGATCCGGAGGAGTGGACCACGCCGACGAAGGTGAGTTCGCGGGACTCGCCAGGAGCGAGCGTTCCGTTCGCCCGATCGAGTGCTCGCCAGTCCGCGTGCACTGGCGGGTTGCCCATCAGCGAGAGGTCGAAATCGCGGGACTCGTCGTCGACGTTGGTCACGTCGACCGTCGCCGTGAACGACTCGCCCGGTTCGACAGCGGTCGAGGAGAGCGTGAAGTTCTCGAACTCGAACGGCGAGTCCTCGAGGGCGTAGACGCGCGAGTAATCGGTGTTGATGTCTTCGGTATCGGTGACGTGAACGTAGAGCCGGTCATCGGCGACGGCGGGAGCCATCGCCCAGCCCTCGAGCCGGTACTCCCACAGCTCGGTTCCGGTCGCGCCGTCGAGGCCAACGAGGAAGCCTCGATCATTGACCGCGTAGACGGTCCCATCAGCGACCGCAGGCGAACGTGCGTACATGCCGTGGTAGTGGAGGCCGTATTCGATACTCCCCGCGAAGCGGTGGAGCCACTCCCGTTGACCTGTGGTCTCGTCGAGTGCGTGAACGGTATTGCCCGCTGCGAGGTAGACGTGCCCGTCCGCGACGGCTGCACCCCGTGGCTGGGTGTTGATGTCGAAAATCCACTCGACATGCCCGTCGGTGGCATTCAATTTGTAGAACTTCGGATCGTAGGTTTCGTCTCCAGCGCCGACGAACACCGAGTCCTCGACTACCGTCGGTTGCATCGAGAGCTCTCCTTCCATCTCGAAGCGCCATTCCTCGCTGCCGTCGCTGGCGTTCAGCGCGTAAACGGCGTAGTCGCGATCGTTCACCTGGCCGGTCGCGTAGACCGTCCCGTCGGCTGCCGACAGGCTGCCGGTAACGTCCTCGTTGACGTCGACAGACCACAGCTGTTGACCCGTCTGGAGATCGTAGGCGGACAGGTATTCTCCCCGGGTAGCGTAGAACGTTCCGTCGAAGGCGACCGACGTGTCGGCTTCGAAGTTCGACACGTTCCACGCCTCGGTGCCGTTCGTCGCGTGGTAGGCACGGATCCAGTCGCCGTCCGAGTAGCTGGTCGCCGTGGTGACCACCACACCTTGGGTAGCCGTCACGGACCCGAGGCTGGGCTCGGCAACCCTCCAGACTTCCTCGCCGGTGTCGTTGTCGATCGCTCGAAGGCTGTCTGCCCCCGGGACGAACACGAGCCCGTCGGCGGTCACGGCCGGGATATCGACGTCGTCGTCGGTGAATTCGTGAATCCATCGGGCGGCTGGACCGGTCGTCGGCCCCGACGAATTCGGATTGTGGCCCGACCGGCCCGGATCGCGGCCGGCGGTTCCCCAGTCGTCGGCCTCGAGCTCTGACCACGGATCAGTTCCGCTATCGGACCCCAAGATGCTACTGGTACCGAGTGACGGATGAACCGGAGAAATTTCGGCCGTGTCTACCGACGAGAGCGCGCCATTTGGCGGCGACGCAGCCGTCGCGGATCCGACCGGAACGATCACCGCTGAAAGAACCAGAAGTGTGACGACCACGATAACGGGAACGTCTTCCGTTCCGATTCTCTCCCAAAACCCCACATATGTGCTCATTTCAGTAGATAAGAGTTATGGCCGAACATGATATACGCTCCGAGCGAACAATTCTCGCCCCATGAACCGGTGTTCGGATTCCGAAACGCGTTCC
This sequence comes from Natrinema sp. LJW11, assembly GCF_056135975.1. NCBI lineage: Archaea > Methanobacteriati > Methanobacteriota > Halobacteria > Halobacteriales > Natrialbaceae > Natrinema > Natrinema sp. LJW11. The sequence goes on from NZ_JBWBDM010000009.1 coordinate 151,149, forward strand.
GAAAGTCAGAACAGTTTATATCCTCGTACGCGCTCATCACGGTCGATGACTACGGATTCGACCGACGCCCTCTCTCGCGAGGCGATCGACCGATCGGACGCACTCCAGGTACTCCGTGACGGCCCGCTGACGCGAGCGGCCCTCGTGAACTCGTTGGGCGTCTCCCGAACGACCGTCCACCGCATCGTTCGGGGACTCGAGGCGTTCGACCTCTTGGTCGAGGACGACGGCGAAGTTTCGCTTTCGGCGCTTGGTCGAGCAGTCGTGCGTGCAACAGAAACCTACCGGGAGACCGTCGGAGCAACGCTCCACCTCGAGCCACTGCTATCGTCTCTCGACCACTGTGACGTCGAGTTCGATGTCGCGTCGTTCGCCGACGCTTCGGTAACGGTTGCGGAGCCAGGCGACCCGTACGGTCCCGCGAACCGCGTTACCGACCTGATCCGAGAGACGAATTCACTCCGTGGATTCGAGACTGCCTCAGTCGCTCCATCGTACCTCGAGGCCGTTCACGAACGAGTCCTCGACGGGATGAGCGGCGAACTGATCTACGAACCGTCCGTCGTCAGTCGAATTTCGGAACAGTACACCGACCTCACAGCGGAGTCGGCCGACCGAGCGCCACTCGCGATTCGGGCACACGAGGCCGTCCCGTTCGGTCTCGCGCTGTTCGACGACAGCATCGGGATCAGTGGCTATGACCGTGAGAACGGGCTCCTCACGGTGTTCGTCGACACCGACGATCCGACGGCTATCGCGTGGGGAGAGGAACTGTTCGAGTCGTACTGGACCGATTCGACTCCGGTCTAAGCAGTAGTCACCAGCGTACGTCCACCGCTTACTCGGCGACCGCGCAGTTGTTCGGCCCCAACTCGAGTTCGAACGCCGTCTCGCCGTCGACGTCCTCGAGGCCGAGATTCACCGCCACGATCCGCTCGTGATTCGGCGGCCGGGGCGGGAGGTCGTTCGTCGCGTGGGCGACGAACTCGGCTTCGTCCATCGAGAGCGCCGCGAGGCGGTCGGACAGGGTCTCGAGTCGCGCGGTATACGTCCCGTCAGCCCGCTGCTCGGCGGCGTCGCTGTAGTGGCCCGGTGCGATGATCGCGTCGTCGGGCAGCTCGAGGCGGCAGTCCTGCAGGGTCTCGTACAGCCGCCGCGCCGCGGCGGCCGCGCCGTCGTCCCCGCGCTCGAGGTCCGGCCGCCCGACGCCCTCGAGAAAGAGCGTGTCGCCGGTGAACAGGAGGTCGTCCAGTCGATACGAGAGCGATTCGGTCGTGTGACCGGGCGTCGCGACCGCGGTCAGCGTCGCCGCGCCGATCCGTACCTCGTCGCCGTCCCGCCGAGCGTGCGAGGCGGGGCTCGCGGAACGCAGTTCCGCGGCGTCGCCGATCGTCGTCGCGTCGAACGCCAGCCCGCGGTCGGTCGCGCCCTCGGGGACGACCGCGTCGGCGTCCGTCCGTTCCGCGAGGGATCGGACGCCGCTGACGTGATCGGCGTGGACGTGCGTGTCGATCGCGTACTCGATCGTCGCGTTCCGATCCTCTGCGTTGTCGACGTACCTGTCAGTAAACGCTCGAAGCGGATCGATCACCGCCGCCTCGCCGTCGCTGTAGACCGCGTAGGCGAGACAACCGCTCGAGGGCCGATCGTACTGGACGACCGTCGCCGGCGCGTCGACATCGAGTTCGCGAGCGACGTAGAGATCGGCCCAGGCGTCCATCCCACCGGCGAGGTTGGCCGCGTCGATGTCCGCCTCCCGCAGGAGGGAAACGGCGTGGGCGCTCGCCTCGCCGCGGCCACAGACCGCGAGGATCGGTTCCGCCAGATCGGCCGCGAGATCGTCCACACCGCCCGTGGCCTCGGCCTGAATGAACTTCATGTGGGGTATTTGGACGGCCGTGACGCCCTCTCCCTCGAGGTGCCAGCGCTCGAACTCGTCGCGGTCGCGGACGTCGAGGACGGTCAGTTCGTCGCCGGATCGCAGCCGAGTGGCCAGCGCGTCGGGGGTGATCGACGGCGTCTCATCGGCCTCGTCGGCCGGCCGGTCGGCGGCGTCGCTCCGGTCGCTCATGGGACGCGATACGCGCTCGAGGCGGGTAAAGCCGCGCCACGATGTACCGACGCCGATCGCTCGTGTCGCCAACGTTCAACACGCTCGACGGCGTCGTCTCGGTATGGACGCCGACGAATTCCGGCGAACGATCGAGGAATCGATGTCGGTCGAACTCGAGCGCCTCGGGTCGTCGAAGCTACTGGTGGCTCAGACTACCGCGAACCTGACGGCGGAGGCGGTCCTCCGGACGGTCGCGGACGGCGAACGCGCCGCGATGGAGACCTTCGAATCGTGGGCCGATGACGAGGACCACGAGGACGCGCGGAACGCGTTCGCCGAGTATCGGGAGCAGGAACGCGACCACTACGACCGGGTCGTGGCCCTGCTCGACGGCGAACACGAACCCGACGATGCGGCCGCCGACCCGATGCACGATCATCTTCGAACGCTCGAGACGACGGTGGACCGTCTCGGTAGCGTCGTCGGGCGGTCCTTGGTCGCCGACCGGACCCACCTGCAGGTGGTGAGCTTCTTCGTCAACGAAGGCGACGAACGGCGCGCCGACACCTTTCGAGAGTTACGATCCGAGACGGGGGCTCAGGGTGATCGGGCGCTCGAGTTGTTGGCGGCCGTCTGTGAGGGGAGCGACGACTGGGACCGCGCGCGGACGGTCGCCGAGGACGTGATCGACACCGCGTACGAGGCGTACGCGGACTCGCTGGACGAGCTCGGCCTCGATCCGAAGCCGATCTGTTGAGCCGGTACCGCGCGTCGGCCGACCGCTCGCCGTCCGGGAGTGCGAAAGCAATACGCATCCCGATCGGCGGATGGACCGCGCCGGATCGGTGAAGAATGGACTGCCGGCATGGGTGTCGGGTATGGATCGACGAGGCGCAGCGACGGGACAACCGGCGTGCGCGGCGACGAGGGGAGAGCGGGCGGTCGTCGACTCAGTCGACGAAGTCGATGTCCTCACCCTGCGCGGGCGCTTCGGGCTGGACGGCGTCCTCGCCGTCGGGCCGGCCGTAGATCTGCGGCGATTCGACGCCGGTGACGACGATCATCGTCCGCATGCTGCCCTCGAGGCTCTCGTCGATCGAGGTCCCCCAGATGATGCGCGCGTCGGGGTCGATCCGGTCGTAGATCTCTTCGACGACGCCTTCGGCCTCTTCGATGGCCATGTCGTTGCCGCCGGTAACGTTGACGAGGGCGGAGCTCGCGCCCGAAATGTCGACGTCCAGCAGCGGCGAGCGGAGCGCGGTCTTGACCGAGTCCTCGGCCTTCGCTTCGGAGTCGGACTCGCCCAGGCCGATCATCGCGACGCCGCCGCGTTCCATGACGGTGCGGACGTCGGCGAAGTCGAGGTTGACGAGGCCGGGTTTCGTGATGAGTTCCGTGATGCCCTTCACCGAGCGCATCAGCACCTCGTCGCTGACCTTGAACGCCTGTCGGACGGGCAGTTTGCCGACCGAGTCGAGCAGGCGGTCGTTGGGAACGACGATGACGGTGTCGGAAACGTCGCGCAGGCGCTCGAGGCCCGCTTCGGCGTTCGTCCGCCGAACTTCACCCTCGGCGGTAAACGGCGTCGTGACGATCGAAATCGTCAGCGCGCCGGCCTCGCGGGCGGCCTTGGCGACGACCGGCGCGGAGCCGGTCCCGGTGCCGCCGCCGAGGCCTGCCGTGACGAAGACCATGTCGGAGCCGTCGATAGCGTCGTAAATGTCCTGTTGGCTCTCGAGGGCGGCCTCCTCGCCGACCTGCGGGAGCGATCCGGCTCCGCGTCCGCCCGTTTTCTCCTCCCCCATCAGGATCTTGGTGTCGGCGTCGATCTCGACGAGGTGCTGGACGTCCGTGTTGGCGGCGACGAGCTTCGCGCCGTGGATGCCCTCCTCGTGCATTCGGTTGATGGTGTTGCCGCCGGCACCGCCGCAGCCGACGACCGTGATGTCGGTCTGGAGGTCCTGCAGGACGTCTTCCAGTTCGTCGTCGGTCATCGTTCCCGTCTGATGCCCGTCTTCTGGGCCGCCGTCTGTCGATCCGCCACCCTGTGGCGCGGCGTCGTCGGGGGCCGTGGCCTCCCCGTCCTCGGCCTCGTCGATCGCGTTGTCGATTATGGAGTCCATTCTTGGCCCTGTCTAAACAATGGAGCATAATTACCTTTCCCCCACACGTCAGACGGCTGTCTGACACGTTAATTGATTTTTATGTGTCTGGATAAATAGAAGAAACGTTTGAAGGAGGGCGCCTAATAACTACGCATTACTATCGCTTTCCGGACCAATCACGTCGGAAATCGCCGCGTCCGTTCGGTCGTCACTCTCTCGGGGCTGACCGTTTCCCCGTCGACGGTGACCGTCTCGCCGTCGGCGAGCGCACCGAACTTCGGTCCTTCGGGAACGCCGACCTGCCGAGCCAGCGCGGGGTCGAACGCCGTCTCCTCGGCGACGACGGCGTCGCCCTCGATCGTCACCGCGTCGTACTTCTCTTCGAGCACGCCAGCCAGTTCCGCGACGATCGCCCTCCGGCGGTCGCTCGAGTCGGTGTCGTCCCCGGGTTCGCCGTCGACGTCGGTATCGGGGACCGCCGCCCGCGAACCGACGCGACTCCCGCCGTTTTCCGTCGCGAAGGCGACGGTGTTCGCCTCGACGATCTCGCGGACGCGATCGGGGTCGATCCCCTGTGCGGTACTCACGAGATCGGCCGGCAACTCGACGACGGCGACCGACTCCGCGAGCCGGTCTCCGAAGCGGATCCCGTCGTCGACGGCCCCCAGATCGGACTCGACCGCGTCGACGAGTTCGAGCGGGCGGTCGCCGACCTCGCGAAGCCACGTCTCGCTCACGACGCGGCGGTCGAGGTCCGCGAGCGTCTCCTCGAGGATCGGCCACTCCCCGTCCAGCAGCGCGACGTCGGCGTCGCTGGCCTCGAACGCGCGCTCGAGAACCGGGCGGTGGGTCGTCGGGTGATCCATCGCCTCGAGCGCCCAGTCGGCCGCGACGTGGCCGACCGCCCACGCCGTCTCGCGGACGACCCGTCCGTATCGCGGCGCGTAGTGGTTGCCGCCGAAGCCGACGACCTGTCTGGATCGATGGGGGTCGACGGTTCGTAACTCGAGGACGGCGCGCGCCACGGCCTCGGCACCGTCGGGATCGTCCCACTGTTCGTCGCCGCTGCCGAGTTCCGCAAAGAGCGACGGGCAGCCCACCTCGGAGGGGCCGTGGTGCGTACACTCCATTCCGACGTCGTACCGCTCGGGGGCGTATTCGTCGAACGCCTCGAGCAGCCGATTCAGCGCGTTCGGCGCGGCCTCGGCCAGCGCGTCGGGCTCGCCGCCGAACTCGGCCGGGCCGAAGTTGCCCGTGAAGTGGCCCGTCAGCAGCGCGCCGGTGTCCCCCGAGTGCCGGGAGGCGAAGACGAGCAGGTCGGGGTCGCAGTCGAAGGCGTCGGCGGGGCGCTCGAGGTCGATGTGTAACCCGTCGAACGAGCGGAGTTCGGCTCCGTCGGTCCGGTAGTACGTGCCGCCGCCGTCGGCCGCCGGGAGGTCGTCGTCGGTCAGTTCCGTCCAGTCGGCGCGCTCGCGGAGGTGCCGGCAGATATGCTCCGAGGCGCGGTCGGCACGGCTTTCGACGATCGCGATCACGGGGAAGCGTCGGTACCGGGCCGACGAATAGCCTGCGCTTTCGACAGCGGTGATAGCATCCATCGACCGTTGTCCGGAGGAGCGCGTCCGATCGAATCGATTCGGCCAGGCACGCCGCTCGCTATCGGTCGTTCACTCTCCGCTGTTTCCGAGGTCCTCGTCTCGGCACCGGTCCCGTCGGGAGTCGCAGAATCCGCTTGCCGTATGCTGATCGCGGTTGCTACCTGGATATAGTCAGCTACCCGTTCGAGGCCAGAATTTCGCCATCAGAGATAGCGTGCAAATTCCAATTCCGAGAAATCCGATCCTCTCGCCCCAACTCGGAAATATGAGATCGAACTGGAGTGTGAATATGGCAAATAGCAGCACTGCAATCCCGTACATCATAATCAGATCAACGTCTTCCATACGCGATTGATACTCCGTATTGGGTAAATTTTCAAACAACATTGTGTTTAAATAATTTGGTGTAATCTCCCCCTCTACTCGCTTTTGGAACGGTATCACCATCCCTCGAACGCTGATCGGACGCCGGAAACCGGGCCGAGGACGGAGCGCCGGCATGAGAGACCAAGGGTCGGCCGGATGATCTCCCCGGCGGACTGCCATCGACGCCGGACTCGTGACGCCGTCTACGCCGGGGGATACCGGAGCCGCGGAAATACCCGTAGCAACAGCTACCCGTAGCTTTTCGTGTTTGGCGGTAACATATAACGTAGACGGCTGGTCGATCAATGACCGAGAACACGTCGAACGAATCGACCCACACCGAAGCCGGAGATCGGTCGGTCGATTTCGATCTCGACATCGCCGACCTGAGCTCGCTCACCGGTGATTGCGCTATCGTTCCCTTCGATGCCGACGGGTGCATCGGCGCGTGGAACGCGGGTGCGCATCGCCTCACGGGATACGAGGGGGAGACGATCGTCGGCTCCCATTATCGGACCGTCTTCCCGCCGGACGATCGCGACGACGGCCGGCCGGAACGGTTGCTCGAGCGAGCGAGAGCCGACGGAACCGCCGAGACCGACGGGTGGCGCGTCCGGAGCGACGGGAGTCGGTTCTGGGCTCGCGAGGGGATCGCGGCGGTCCGGGAGGGCGGCGAGGCCGGCGTCCCCGCCGATCGTTCGGACGCCGGTCTCGGTGGGTACGTCTGGTTCGTCCACGACCGAACCGAGGAGCGCGAGCGGATTCGGGACCTTCGGGAGGAGAAGGCCTTCGCCGAACACGTCTTCGAGGCGCAACCGGACATCGTCTACGCGTTCGACGCGACGGGCAATCACCTCGAGTGGAACGATCGGTTGCCGGCGGTGACGGGCTACACCGAGTCGGAACTGGCCGAGATGGCCCCGCTCGAATTCATCGCACCGGACGACCGGGATCGAATCGCCGCGGCGATTCAGCGGATTCTCGAGGAAGACGAGTACGTGACCGCCGAGGCGGACCTCCTGACGAAGGACGGCCGTCGGATCCCCTACGAGTTCAACAGCGCCCGAATCACCGACGACGACGGCACCGTGCTCGGCTTTACCGGGACCGGCCGCGACATCAGCGAGCGCGAGGCCCGCGAGCGCGCGCTTCGGGAGGAGAAAGCGTTCACGGAGAGCATCCTCGAAGCGCAACCGGATCTGCTCTACGCGTACGACGCCGAGGGAAACCTGATCGAGTGGAACGATCAGTTCGAACGCGCGACGGACTACGAACCGGACGAACTCGCGGGCCTCGATCCGCTTACGTTCATCGCACCGGAGGACCGCGAGCACATCGGCGACGCGATCGAGCGCATCCTCGATGACGGCGAGCGCGTCACCGCCGAAGGGAAGATCCTCACGAAAGACGGCCGGCGAATCCCCTACGAGTTCAACAGCGCCCGGATCACCGACGACGACGGTACCGTGCTCGGCTTCACCGGCGTCGGCCGAGACGTTCGCGATCGCAAGGCCCGCGAGCGCGAACTCGAGCGACTGGAACGACTCAATGCGGTTATTCGGACGATCGACGAGACGATGGTCGCGGCCGATACTCGCGACGAAATCGAGACCGCGATCGTTCAGGAGTTCGCGTCGGCCGACGCCTACCGGTTCGCGGTTATCGGTCGAGTCGGTACCGCGGCGACGACCGACGGCGACGCGTGGGAACCCGCGGCCTGGGCGGGAATCGACGCGCAGTCTGCGCCCGTTCTCTCGTCGTTCGTCGATCCGCCGACCGACGCGGACGGCGCGTCGGTCCTTGAAAACCGTTCCGTACAGCGGTATCGGTTCCTCGGCGAGAGTCCGATCGAGGCGTGGCGACACCACGCCGACGAGGAGGAGTACGGCTCCGTCGCCGTCGTTCCGATCGTCGCGATCGATCGATCCCTCGGGGCGCTCGTGATCGCCGCGGACGAGCCGTCGGCCTTCGCCGACCGGGAGCGGGAGGTGCTCCAGGAGTTCGGAGGGACGGTCGGTCACGCGATCAACGCGATGACGCTCCGCCAACTCCTCTATCAGGACACCGTTATCGAACTCGAGTTCGAGTCGACCGATCGGGGCGATGCCTGCATCAGACTCTCGGACGAGCTCGGTTGTACGCTGTCGATCGACCACGTGTTGCCGCTGACGGACGGGGTGTTCGTCTATTATGTCACCGCGTCCGACGCCGACCCCGAGCGCATCCGCGAGGTCGCTCGCGACGACGACGCGTTCACCGAACTGCGGCTCATCGACGACGACGACGAGAGCTACTGGGAGTGCGTCGTCCGCGGATCGACGATCACCGATCACCTCGCGGATTACGGCGCGCGACTGCAGTCGAAAACGATCCGCGACGGCGTCGCGGAGCTGACGGTCCAGGTCAGCCCCAATGCGGACCTTCGCGGACTCGTCGATCGGATCACGTCGACGTACCCCGACAGTCGACTCCGCTCGAAGCAAACGGTCGAGCGCCCGGTCGAGACGCGCGGCGACTTCCGGCGAACCGTCGAGTCGCTGCTGACCGACAAACAGCGCACGGCTCTCGAGGCGGCCTACCACGGTGGCTACTTCGAGTGGCCGACGCGAAACAGCGATGCGTCCGAGATCGCGGACCGACTCGACATCGCCCGACAGACCTTCCACCAGCACCTCAGAGTCGCACAGGCGAAGCTCCTCTCGGCGTATTTCGACACGACCGACTGACGACCACCGTCCGATACCAGAGCATGCTGGTACACTCCTTTCCCCCGCTCGTTGTCTCTATCTGGCAATGAGTACACCCCCATCCGTCGAACTGACGACGGCGCTTGACGTCCTCGCAGCGCCGCGACGGCGATACCTGCTCGCGACGCTGCTCGAGCGCGAGGACACGACTTCGACCGACCGCTCGTCAGCGTCGAAACGGTCGTCGATGGAACGACTCGCGATCGATGTCGCGACCGTGGAACGCGACTGTCCGATCGTTACCGACGAACAGTGTGAGCACGTTCACACGGACTTAATTCACGCCCACGTTCCGCGGCTCGTCGACGCCGGACTCGTGACCCGACGCACAGACGGTGGCGAAACGACCCTCGCCCTCGCGGAGCACCCCGTCTTCGAGTCGGAGTGGGTCCGTTCGCTCCTCGCCGATCCGACCGGCGAAACGCTTCCCGTCGACGAGACGACGGTCGACCGGACCCTCGAGGCCCTTCGCAAGCCGCGTCGCCGAGCCGTCTGTGCCGTCCTCTCGAGGCGGCGCGGAACCGTCTCCGTCACCGATCTCGCCGCGGCGGTCGTCGCGCGAGAGGGCGGCGACGGGACGCGGCTCGTCGACGTCACCGAGGCCGAGTGTTCCACCGTCTCGACGGCGCTCGTCCACGAGCACCTCCCGATACTGTCCGACGCGGGTCTCGTCGAGTACGACGCCGAGGCGGCGCAGGTCGCGCTCGCGACCGACGCACCGCAGTGGCGGATCGACTGGATGACCGAGGGGCCACTCGCCGACGTTGCAGATATCGTCCGCCGATCCACCCGACCGGATCGGCGTTCCGACTCGGGCGGTGCTTCGGACGGGTCGACGACCGAATCGACGGCCGCGGACGCGCCGGTCCCGACGGCGTCAGCGGCGAACGGTGATCGGATGCTGTGGACGCTGGCGCGGCCGCGAGCCGAACGATCCGCCGCCGACGGATCGTCGTCTTCGCGGGAGGTCACGAATCCGCCCGGCGAGTCGTCGGCCGCGAGCGATCCGCACGGCGGGCCGTCGACGTAAACTCCGTGACGCGGTCCCGCGAGCGCTCCCCCGATCACGGAACGAGAAGGAAGACGAACCCGACGTAACCGAGGACGAGAATCGCGCCGTCGACCCGCGTCAGCCGCCGGCCGTACGCCATCAGCCCGATCAGCGCGAGGGTGAACGCGACCATGACGGGGAGTTCGAACCGGAGCGTCGACGGTCGGATCTCGATCGGCGTGATCAACGCCACGACACCCAGCACCGCGAGGATGTTGTAGATGTTCGAACCGACGACGTTGCCCACGGCGAAAGCCGTCTTGCCGCGGACCGCGCCTACGACCGAGGCCGCCAGTTCCGGGAGCGACGTGCCGAGGGCGAGCACGGTCAGCCCGATAACGAGATCCGAGACGCCGAGCGCCGACAGCAGGCTCGTCCCGCCGGCGACGAGCCACCGCGAGCCGACGACGAGCGCGACCAGCCCGCCGACGACGAGCGCGACGTCTCGCACAGACGCACCCGACTCCGCGTCGGGTTCGTCGACCATCGGCGGGGACTCCCCGCTGACGGAGTGCAGAATACCCGCCGTGAATCCCGCGAGGACCAGCAGGAAGACCACTCCCTCGAGGCGACCGATCCGTCCGTTCGCGCCGAGGCCGACCAACAGGATCGCCGCCAGCACCATCACGGGAACGTGCCGCCGGAGCACCCGGTCGCCGATCTGTAACGGTTTGATCAGCGCGGAGATCCCGAGCACCAGTCCGATGTTCGCGATGTTCGAGCCGACGATCGTGCCGAGTCCGATGTCGCTCGAGACGTTCAGCGCGCCGATCGTCGAGACGAACAGTTCCGGCGCGGTCGTCGCGAACGCGATCACCGTCACGCCGACGGTCGCGGCCCGGAGCCCGATCCCCAGCGCCAGCCGCCCCGCGCCCGCGACCAGCAACTCGGCACCACCGTACAACGCGACGATCCCGCCCGCCAGCAAGAGGAGATCGAGCGGGGTTCCGGAGAGCATGGCACCGGCTACTCGAGAGGGGTGTAAAAACGACGCGAAACGGACCGTCGGTCGTGCGTTCAGTCCGTCCGAACGCAGTAGAAGCCAGACCGGTTATGGTCCTGCCGCGTCGAGTGACGGGAAACGATGGCTATGGACGTTTACGGTTTACTCGGCAATCCGGTCGGTCACTCGCTGTCGCCGCTGATGCACGAGGCCGCGTACGACGAACTCGGCCTCGAGGCGCGCTACGTGACCTTCGAGCCCGACGAAGACGATATCGACGACGCGATCCGCGGGGCCGACGCGCTCGGAATCGCGGGGCTCAACGTGACGATCCCGTTCAAACGGGACGCGCTCGAGATCGTCGCGCCGGAGGATCTGGCGACCCGGATCGGCGCGGTCAACACGATCGACTTCTCGGGTTCGGGCCCGCCGACGGGGTACAACACCGACGCCGTCGGCGCGCTGCGCGCGTTGCGCCATCACGACGTCCGAGTCGAGGGTGCGCGCGCGGTCGTCGTCGGCGCCGGCGGTGCCGGCAGGGCGGTCTCCTTCGGACTCGCCGACGCCGGCGCGACGGTCGCGATCGCCAACCGAACCGAGTCGACGGCCCGCGACCTCGCGGCCGAGGTCCCCCGCGCGACCGACCACGGGCTCGGCGAGCTCGACGGACTCGTCGCCGACGCCGACGTGCTGGTCAACGCCACGAGCGTCGGGATGGAATCGGCCGAGACGCCGGTCCCCGCGGACGCGCTCCACGACGAGTTGACCGTCCTCGATGCGGTTTACACCCCGATCGAAACGCGGCTCCTGCGCGATGCGGCCGCCGCCGGGGCGGCGACTATCGACGGCGCGTGGATGTTGCTCTATCAGGGCGTCGAGGCGTTCGAAATCTGGACGGGCCGGGACGCACCCGTCGATGTTATGAATAGAACCCTGCGATCGCGACTGTGAGCCGACGCGGTGTCTGGAGCCGCCGCTGTGACAGTATCAGGCGAATTTAAGTGGTGGAACCCACTACGTCGAGATAATGGCAATCCTCCAGAAGCTGAAGTCCCTGTTGGGGTTCGACGACTCGGAGTCGGAGCGCGGGGGCACTCGAGAGGTCGGGGTAACGGTCGAACGGGAAGGGACGGCGGACGACGGGGCTGCCGTCGACGCGGATCGAGACGAAACGGCCGCCGACGCGAGTGCCGAGCCGACGCAGTCGGCCGCGACCGGCTCGCGGCGGGACGACTCGACGGAACCGTCGGAATCGACGGCGGCGGAGTCGGCCGACACGAGCAACGAGTCGCCCGTCGAAGAGGCCGAACCCGACGCAGCGACGGAGCCCGTGACTGACGGAGAGACCGCCGACAGCGAGTCGACGCTCGAATCGGCAGGGGCCGCCGAGGTCGAGGCCGACACCGAATCCGAGCCGGTCGACGACACCGACTCTGATCCGGACTCGGAGCCGAAAGCGGAGACGGAAACGGAATCCGAACCGGAAACGGAGGTCGAATCCGAGTCGGAAGCGGAACCCGAACCGGAGGCGGAGGCCGAGCCCGAAGCGGCCAACCCGGAACCCGTCGTCGAGATCAAGGGGATCGGACCCGCCTATGCCGACCGCCTCGCCGGCGCGGGCGTCGACACGATCGGCGAACTCGCCGCCGCCGACGCCGCCGAACTGGCCGAACAGACCGACATCTCCGAGACGCGAATCCAGGGCTGGATCGATCGCGCCGAAGTCAGATAACGGACGGCACGTCGCCCGTTACACCTCCCTCGTTCCTCTCTTTCCCACCTCCATCTCCGTTTCACTCTCTTCTGCGAACCGCGCATCTCCGCGTCAATTTCGACCGTTCGCGTCGCCGATTTCTGGGCTGTTCCGCGCCCCCGAAACCGCAAGCTGATTATCCCCGCCCTCCTCTCGAGGGGCATGAGCGATCCGCGCGTCGTGACGACGCTCGACTCGTTTCGCGCCGCCGCTCGCGACCGCGAACCCGGCGGGTCGGCGACGGAACGCGCCGCGCCGTCGCCGACCGCCGGACGCCGCGTCCCCGTCGAAGTTCGCGTGTCCGTCGGCGATCCGTTTCTCGCCTACCGGCGAGCGCGCGGCGGTGACGGCTCCGCCTTCCTCGAGACGACCGGCGGCCAGCCCGGCTGGGGCTACTTCGGCGTCGACCCCGTCGACCGGCTGACCGTCGGTCCCGACGCCGCGACGCGAACCCGCGACTCGGAGCGCTCGCCGACGCTCGCCGCACTCGAGGGGCTGCTCGCGGGCGATCGGCTCGTCCGCGGAAACTGCGACGTGCCCGTTCCCTGCGGGGCCGTCGGCTGGCTCTCCTACGACGTGGCCCGCGAACTCGAGACCCTGCCCGACGCTGCGATCGACGACCGAGGGCTTCCCCGTCTCGAGGTCGCGGTCTACGATCGGTTCGCGGCCTGGGAGGAGCCCGCCGACGGCGACGTAACGCTGCGGATCACGGCCTGTCCGCGGATCGGCGATCGCGACCCCGATTTCGATTCCGACACCGATTCCCAGCGCGACGCGGAACCGACCGACGCCGCCCTCGAGTCGGCCTACGAGCGCGGCCGCGACCGGGCGCTCGAGCTCGCCGAGGCCGTCCGCGACGGCGATCCCGGAATCGGCGACCCGCCGGTCTCGAGCCCGGAAGCGACCTTCGAGAGCGACTGCGGTCGGGAGGCGTTCGCCGACCGCGTGCGACGGGTCAAGGCGCACGTTCGCGAGGGCGACACCTTTCAGGCCAACGTCTCTCAGCGGCTGGTCGCGCCGGCCGCGGTCCACCCCGTCGCGGCCTACGACGCGCTGCGCCGGGTCAACCCGGCGCCCTACTCCTGTCTGCTCGAGTTCCGGGCGGCCGATCTGGTGAGCGCGAGTCCCGAGTTGCTGCTCGAGCGCGAGGGCAATGCCGTTCGGACGGAGCCTATTGCGGGGACTCGACCGCGCGGCGAGACGGCCGAGGCGGACGCCGCGCTCGAGGACGACCTGCTCTCCGACGAGAAGGAACGCGCCGAGCACGCCATGCTGGTCGACCTCGAACGCAACGACCTCGGGAAGGTCTGCGAGTACGGCTCCGTCGCGGTCGAGGAGTACCGCCGGATCGACCGCTACGCCGAGGTGATGCACCTCGTCTCGAACGTGACCGGTCGGTTGCGCGACGACGAGACGCTGGCCGACGCCGTCGCGGCGGTCTTCCCGGGCGGGACGATCACCGGCGCGCCCAAACCGCGGACGATGGAGATCATCGACGAACTCGAGGCGACCCGGCGCGGGCCCTACACGGGCAGCGTCGGCATCTTCGGCTTCGACGGGCGGGCCACGCTCAATATCGTCATCCGGACGCTGGTCCGCCACGCCGAGGAGTATCACCTGCGGGTCGGCGCGGGGATCGTCCACGACTCCGACCCGGTCCGGGAGTACGACGAAACCCTCGACAAGGCTCGCGCGCTCATCACCGCGGTCGACGAGGCGTTAGGCGAGCGGGCCGAACTGGGGCTCGAGGTCGGCGGCGACGGGGTGCCGGCCGACGGCGAGGCGACGCCACTCGACGGCCGGGGCGGCGGTGATTCGAATGACTGAGCGCGCGCCGGTCGACGAGACGCGTATCCTCGTCGTCGACAACTACGATTCGTTCGCGTACAACCTCGTGCAGTACGTGGGAGAGATCGCGGACGACGTCGTGGTCCGGCGCAACGACGCGATCGGTCTTTCCGCCCTCGAGTCGATCGATCCGACCGGCATCGTCGTCTCGCCGGGGCCGGGAACGCCCGAAGCGGCCGGGATCTCGATCCCGCTGTTCGCCGAGACGGAGTACCCGATTCTGGGGGTCTGTCTCGGTCATCAGGCCCTCTGTGCGGCCAACGGCGCGCCGGTCGTCCACGCGCCCGACGTCGTCCACGGCAAGCCCTCGACGATCGAGCACGACGGCGACGGGATCTTCGCCGCGTTGCCGGAGACGTTTCAGGTCGGGCGCTACCACTCGCTGGCGGTCGACCGCGCCGACCTCCCCGATTCGCTGCTCGAGACGGCGCAGACGATCGACGAGCGCGGCGTCCTGATGGGGGTTCGACACCGCGAGCGGCCCCACGTCGGCGTCCAGTTTCACCCCGAGAGCATCCTGACGCGGGGTCACGACGACGCGGCCGGCGGCGACGGCATCTCGTTGCGGGTCGGGAAGCGCATGATCGCCAACTTCTGTCGGTTCGCCGCGGAAGCGACGGCGGCGGAGGAGAGACGGGATGACTGACGGCGACGACCGCTACTACCACGTCGATGGCGAAATCGTTCCCGCGGGCGAGGCGACCGTCAGCGTGGCCGACCGCGGTTTTCGGTACGGCGACGCCGCCTTCGAGACGCTGCGGGCCTACGGCGGTACGATCTTCGCGTGGGAGCGCCACCTCGAGCGCCTCGAGCGAACCTGCGAGGCCCTCTCGCTCGAGCACGGCCTCGCCGCGAGCGACCTCCGGGAGCGGATTTACGAGACGCTCGCGGCGAACGACCTCGCGGACGCCTACGTTCGCCTCTCGATCACGCGCGGCGTCCAGCCGGGTAAACTGACGCCCCGGGCCGACGTCACCCCGACCGTCGTAATCTACGTCAAACCGCTCCCCCGTGGGGGGCTCGGGGGCGAACCCGTCTGGGACGGCCCGGCGACGGTTCAGACGGTCGAGACGCGGCGAGTCCCCGACGAAGCCATTCCGGCAGCGGCGAAGACCCACAACTATCTGAACGGAATCCTCGCACGCGCGGAACTCGATAACGGGGCCGACGAGGCGCTCATGTGCGACCTCGAGGGGCGCGTGTCCGAGGGGGCGACGAGCAACCTGTGGTTCGTCCGCGACGGCGAACTCTTCACGCCGACGATCGACGGTCCCGTCCTGCCGGGGATCACCCGAGCGATCGTCTTCGAACTCGCTCGGAGGGCCGGGCTGTCGGTTCACGAGGGGCGCTACGAGCCGGCCGACGTGCTCGAGGCCGACGAGGCGTTTCTCACGAATCGAACCTGGGAACTGCGGCCGATCGCGACGCTCGACGGGCGGGAGATCGGCGGCGGTCCCGTGACGGACCGACTGTCGCGGCTGTACGACGAGCGCGTCGAGCGCCTGTGTTACGAGTGACGCGCGCGAGACGATCGTCGGCGTCGAAGCGACCACGATAGCGTCCAGCCGGCGAGCGCCGTCGCGCCGAAGGCGATCGCCGCACGGTGGGTCGAATCAGTGAGCACCGCTCCGGCGAGCAGATAACTGCCGGCGAACAGACAGGTCGCGACGGCCGATGCAACGACGGTCCACAACACGTCCCGCGTCCACGGCCGATCCTGCGGCCAGTACGTTTCGTGCGCGTAGGGAACGAGTCCGCCGATCGTCATCAACAGGAGAAATCCGCCGGTGGACTCGTCCCAGTACCACGCGCTTCCGAGCGCGACCACCATCGCGATCGGAACCGCGGTGAGCAGGACCGGCAGGGAGCCCGAGCGTAAATCGTCCGCGTACCGCTCGCGGAGGGTCGGCCGATCGGAAGACATCGATAACTGCTGACTCGAGGCGACAGCACATAAATACGTTCACTCAGATAACAGTTTCGCCCCCCGCTGAGGATCGACGCGCGGCTAGTTGGCGGAAAGACGACGGACGGACGACTCCCGATCGCGGGCGTTCCCGTCAGCGCTCGGGTTCGACGGTCGTTCTATCCGACCCGTCCGACGTGATCGGTGCGTCGATCAGTTCGCGCTCCGTCCCCGACAGCTCGAGGGCGAACTCGCTCCCCAATGCCGACGCCGGCGTCTGGAAGCCCGCGGGAATCCGCTCGCCGCCCTCGAGGACCCGTTCGGCGGCCGTCACCGCGGACTCGGCTGTGAGTGCGTAGGGGTTCGGCGTCCGCAGGCGAGCGCGCGCCCGCCGGCCGGTGGCGTCGGCGGTGACCTCGCCCCAGACGACGGCGCCGCCGGTCGCCAACTGCTGTTCGTCCGGCCCGTCGAGGCGAGCGTCGATCAGCCGCTTCAGCAGCCCCTCGACGCGCCGGCGCTCGAGGAGCCATCCCAGCGAATCGACGGCCGACAGTCCCCTCGTCGCCCACGACGGCGCGGCGGCGTAGACCTCGATCGACTCGATGCCCGTCGTGTGGGCCGCGGTGACGACGTCCCCCCACGGGATCGTGACGGCGTGTTCGGGCCCGTCGCCGAAGTCGATCTCGCGCGTCCGGAAGGCGGTCGGCACCCGGATGAGCCGCCCGTTTCGGCGGACGACGCCGCCGTTGCCGAGGTGCTCGACGAGCGTGTTGGCGGTGCCCCGCGAGAGCCCGCCGCCGCCCTTGATTCCGAGTCGCAACTCGTCGGCCTCGGGGAGTTGTTCCGCGAGAAAGGCCGCCAGGCAGTCCGACGGCACGACGTCGAAGCCGACGCCGGGCAGGAGGATACTGCCCGCCTCGCGAGCCGCGGCGTCGCGCCGGCGGAGTCCCTCGAACACCGGGAACTCGCCCGTGATATCCAGATAGTCCGTGTCCGTCTCGAGGCAAGCCGTAACCAGCGCCTCGGCGGTGTCGACGAACGGGCCAGCACAGTTCAGGACGGCGTCGAACGACGAGAGGTGAGACGCGAGGTCGTCGGACTCGAGATCGAACGTCCGCCCCTCGACGCCGAGTTCGTCGCTCTGCTCGGCGATCGCACGGCCGTCGCGACCGGCGACGGCGGGCGAGCCGCCTCGAGCGACGGCCTCGCGCGCGATCAACCGCCCCGTGTAGCCGTAGGAGCCGTAGATGAGAAGGGAGTCCATAGGCGGCCTTGGGCGGAGAGTGGTTTAAATCTCAGTCAGACGTGTGCTTGCCCGGTGTCGTAACGTTCAGGACCACCGACCGGTAACGGACGCGGTGATGGACGCAGGACGGATCACGGCGTTGTCGGACGTGCCCGACGACTCGACGGTTTGCTTTCGCGTGACCGACGAGTCGGGCGAGGAACGGGAAGCGATTCTCGTCACGAACGGCGTCGCAGCGACGGACGGCGGGGAACGCGCGGAGGACGCGGCGGACGACGAGCCGGTCGCCTGCTGGCTGAACTACTGCCAGCATCTGACGCACATCAAACTGGACAAGGGGTCGGGCGCGCCGATGCGAGACGGCGAACTCATCTGTGCGAACCACGGCGCGTACTTCGAGGCCGATTCCGGCCACTGTACCTACGGTCCCTGCGAGGGCGCCTATCTCACCGACCTCGCGGTGACCGTCTCCGAGGGCGACGTCTACCTGACGGACGAGGAGTACGAGTTCGTCGGTCTCGGCTCGATCGAGAGCGACGACCTCGATCGTGCCTCGAGTTCGAACGTCGAGTTCTAGTCGCTTCTCTCGGCGACCGATGACGGTCCGGGGGACGATTAAACCGGTGGCGTAGAATCGAATAGTCTCCGTGTGACTGTGCGCAGCCTATCGGTGATTCTGGGAGAGGCCGTCCGGAGTGACCAGATCCCGTTCCTGATCGTACTCGAGCAGGCCGGCGTCGACCAGCCGCGGGAGGTGATCGTGGTAGAGCGAGAGATAGACTTCCTGGACCTGTTCGGCCGGAATGTCCGCGACGTTGTCTCCCGTTTCGCGGATCGCCACCTCCTCGGCCGCGTCCGGCAGCGTCAGTTCCTCGCCGTAGGTGTGCAGGACCGACAGGAGGAGTCGCCGACGCTGATCGGCGAGGAGTGCGAACGCGTCGTCGAGCGTTTCGGCCGATGCGTCGGGTGCGTCGTCCTCGTCGAGCCAGTCGAACGCTGCCCGTACGAACTCGACGGGATCTCGCTCCGGGTGGGATCTGGAAGTCATGTGTGCTCCGTGCCGCGCCGTCCTCGGGCGAACGTGAGGGAAACCGACCGATAGGCGTTTCACCGGCCCGCGACGCCGCCGTCCGCTCGAGGGTTCCTATCGGGTTCTCGCCTGCACCCTAAATATTAGTGTCGAATCCGGCTGACAATTGTCACTCTCACTGGACAATCGGGAGCCGGTGACAGTCGGGGATCTCATTC
Organism: Natrinema sp. LJW11; assembly: GCF_056135975.1. Taxonomy (NCBI): domain Archaea; kingdom Methanobacteriati; phylum Methanobacteriota; class Halobacteria; order Halobacteriales; family Natrialbaceae; genus Natrinema; species Natrinema sp. LJW11. The sequence continues at coordinate 170,013 of NZ_JBWBDM010000009.1, forward strand.
GATCGTGAACGTCGGCTCGTCGACGGACTCGCTCTTGCAGTCGGGACACCGCGAGGGCAGGTTCAGGAGGTCGTCGTAGTCGTCGAACCCGCAGTCGCGACACGTCGGCGGCGCGACGAGCAACTGCTCGTCCGATCCGTCGACCGACTTCGAGACGTGTTCGACGTGGCGGACTATCGCGTGCGGCGTCAGATCGAGTCGAACGGCCAGCTCGCTGGGCGTCGCCGGCTCCTCGCGGAGCGCGTCGGCGAGTTTCTGCCGCGTCGTTTCGTCGGCCTCGCGCATACGTCTGCTCAACGGCGCTCGCGCTTTTATACTATCGGACGAGAATCACCGACGCTCGGTCGCGAGACCGGCCCGGATCTTATGAAAGGACAAGTGACTTAGACCCCGCAGGTGAACACCGGCCCATGAAGGCCGTCGTCCTTGCAGGCGGGTACGCGACGCGAATGTGGCCGATTACCAAACATCGGCCGAAGATGTTCCTCCCGATCGGCGAGTCGACCGTCATCGATCGCATCTTCGCTGAACTCGAGGCGGACGACCGGATCGACGAGGTCTACGTCAGCACGAATCAGCGCTTCGCACCCGACTTCGAGGCCCACCTCGCGGACAGCGAGTTCGACAAGCCCAGACTCTCGGTCGAGGACACGACCGAGGAAGACGACAAGTTCGGCGTCGTCGGGGCGCTCGCACAACTGATCGACCGCGAGAACGTCGACGACGATCTCCTGGTCATCGCCGGCGACAACCTGATCAGCTTCGACGTCGCCGACTTCCTCGATTATTTCGAAGACCACGACGCCCCCACCCTCGCCGCCTACGACGTCGGCTCCCGCGAGAAAGCGAAATCCTACGGTCTGGTCGAGATCGAGGGCGATCGCGTCGTCGACTTTCAGGAGAAACCCGACGATCCCAAGAGCACGCTCGTCTCGATCGCCTGCTACGCGTTCCCCCGCCAGTCGCTGGATCTGCTCCCGACCTACCTCGAGGACGGCAACAACCCCGACGAGCCGGGCTGGTTCGTCCAGTGGCTGCAAAACCGCGAGGCCACCTACGCCTACACCTTCGAGGGCGCGTGGTACGACATCGGTACCCCCGAGAGCTATCTCGACGCCGTCTCCTGGCACCTCGACGGCGAGTCGCTCGTCGCCGACTCGGTGACGCTCGAGGACACGACGCTCGGCGAGAACGTCCACGTCATGGACGGCGCAACGCTCGAGGGAACGTCCCTCGAACACGCGGTGATCTTCCCGAACGCGACGGTTCGAAACGGCGACATCCGCCGCTCGATCATCGATCAGGGGACCCACCTCGAGGATCTCGACCTCGCCGGGGCGCTCATCGGCGCTCACACGACGATCACGAACGGCGCGGATCGATAACGCCGTCTTCGGGCGCACCGACGTCGGCGATACAGCTATCAGTCCCCCGTATGATATGTGTGGTGAGACGCATGTGTCCCGACCAGGCGGTCCGGACGGTCCTCGAGGCGTACGCCGACGGCGTGCCCCACGCGGAACTCGCGCGAGACTTTCTCGAATATCGGCGCTGGAGCGGCGACGAGCCGCTGTTGCTCGTCGCCGAGGCCGCCGCCGCGTCGACCGGTCAGGGCTTCGTCGACGGGATCAAACCGACCGTCGAGCGATTTCGCGACGCGTTCGTCGCGACCGATCGGGTCGACTCGTTCGCGGCGCTGGCCGCTCTCGACCGCGATGACGAGGCCCTCGTCGCGGCGCTGGGCGCACAACGAAAGCGCGATGTCCTCCTCGAGATCGCTCGCGCCCTCGCGGACCGGCCGGAAGCGGACGATCTCGCGGCGCTCGTGGGATGGGCCGCGACGGCCGACCACTACCGCTACGACGAGGAGCCGATCGGCTCGATCTCCGGCGTCGGTCTCGCGACGTTTCAGTACCTGCGCCAGCTCGCCGGCGTCGATACGCCCAGACCGGATCCGTCGGTCGAACGGCTGCTCTCGGACGTCGACGACGATCTCGAGGACTCGCCGATCGACACGTCGACGAACCGTCGAACGATCGCCTCCTGCGAGTGGCTCGCGTTCGTCTCCGACTACGGCCCCCTCGAGATCGATCGGATCGCGTGGTGGACGGCCACCGAGCCGGCGGATCGCGAGGCGATTCTCGAGGCCGCCCGCAACTAGCGTACTAGTTACTGCATCCTCGAACGGTTCTCGACCGCTCGCGGTACTAGTACTGAATTGTTCAGTACAGACAATCTATGTAGCACTTCGGACTGGCCAACCGACGTGCAGTGGCGCGCGCTGTCGGCCGGCCGAGTGGTAGCGAGGGCGGCCGACGATATTGCGCGAGGGATGAGTGAGCGAGTACCGCGAGCGAACGAATCGGTTGGGGAGGACGTGGCGATTCCCTGTTGCCAGGGTAGCGGGGAACTTCTTCCATCAAACTCAGTACCGAGTATCCTGCCCAGTGCTCATCTGAGCAGTACAGCTGTATCGCCGGCTCGTCACCGGAGTCACTCCACAGAACCAGTCACTGACGCATTCGACCGCCGTGAGATCCGCTGCCCCCGAGGCTGTTTTCCGCCCCGTGGCTGATTCACTCGAGGGGATCAGTCCGCTCGTCCGGGTGACTCCGTCTCGGAGAAACGGCACCATGACACGTCACGCGAGATGGTCCGAACCCCCTAGCTTTACCCGGTTCCGGACGACTGCTCGCCTATGCACCGTCCGGAACGTTGCGTTCGAACGGCGGATTCGAAGCCGTCGGCGACGACGGGTCGGCTGTCCGTCGCGCCCGCCCCTCCAGCGAGCGGCGACGAGACGCGACCGTCGGTGACGGCCGCGGGTGATCCCGCGTGATCGCTGATCGAGATCGCCTTGCGTCGACCGAGACCCGCGAGGTCGCACTCGAGTGCCTCGAGGTCGGGATCGAGGCCGGCCATCCGCGAACGGTCGTCCGCGACGCCGTCGCGCTCGAGGGGGAGACCCTCCGCGTCGCGGACGCGACCTACGACCTCGGCGAGTACGAGGAACTCGTCGTCCTCGGCGGCGGCAATGCAGCGGCCCACGTCGCCGTCGCGCTCGAGACGATTCTGGGCGATCGGATCGACGGCGGCGTGGTCGTGACGGACGACCCGGCGGAAACCGAGCGCGTCGCGGTTCGCGAAGGCGACCATCCCGTCCCGAGCGAGCGCGGCGTCGACGGAACGCGGGACGTGCTCGAGGCGGCCGACGCGGCGACCGAATCGACCCTCGTGCTGGCGGCGATCACCGGCGGCGGCAGCGCGCTCATGCCCGCACCGGCCGGGGACGTCTCGCTCGAGGCCCTTCGGACGACGACCGACGCCCTGCTCGCGAGCGGGGCCGACATCGGCGAGATCAACGCGGTCCGCAAGCACCTCTCGGCGCTGAAGGGCGGTCGACTGGCTCGCCGCGCCGCGCCCGGGACGGTCGCCGCGCTGATCCTGAGCGACGTCGTCGGGAACGATCCGAGCGTCATCGCGAGCGGCCCCGTCGCGCCCGACGAGTCGACGTTCGACGACGCGCTCGCGGTCCTCGAGCGGTACGGGATCGACGCGCCAGAGGCCGTTGCCAGTCACCTCGAGCGCGGCGCGGCCGGCGAAATCGCCGAGACGCCGGGTCCCGACGACCCCGTCTTCGACTCCGTCTCGAATCACGTCGTCGCCGACGGGATGACGGTGATCGAAGCGGCCCGGGACGCGGCGGCCGAACGTGGATACGAACCGCTCGTGCTCTCCTCGCGCGTTCGCGGCGAGGCCCGCGAGGCGGCGACGACCCACGTCGCCATCGCGGAGGAAGTGCGGGCCACCGGCACCCCCGTCTCACCGCCGGCCGTGCTCCTCTCGGGCGGCGAGACGACGGTGACGGTCCGGGGCGACGGGACGGGCGGGCCGAACCAGGAGTTCGCGACGAGCGCGGCGCTCGAACTCGAAGACGGCGGAGACGAGAACGAAAACGAGGGGGGAATCACGATCGCCGCGGTCGACACCGACGGGATCGACGGCGCGACCGACGCGGCCGGCGCAGTGGTCGACGAGACGACCGTCGAGGACCCCGAAACAGCGCGGGAAGCCCTCGCAGAAAACGACGCGTATCCGTACCTCGAGTCACGGAACGGGTTGATTTTCACGGGGCCGACCGGGACGAACCTGAACGATCTGCGGGTGCTGGTCGTCGGCGAGTAGCTCAGTTCCAGGGTTCCGCGTCCACCGTGAGCGCGTCGATCACGCGGCAGGCGTTCTTCGAGAACGTGCGTCGCAGCAGATCCTCCGAGACGTCGAGGGTGAGGATCTCCATGACCGCGACGTTGGGGTGGCAGGCGGGCGCGCCGCTCCCGAAGAACACCCGGTCGGGATGTTCGCGGAGCGCGCGCTCGAGTTGCTCGCGATACCGGACGAAACTCGTCTCGAGGTAGCAGTCGTCGTACTCGTCGAGCAGGTCGATCATCTCGCCCATCAGCGAGCGGTTCAGGGGGTGACCGCCGAAGCGACCGACGACGACGGGGAACGAGCGCTCGAGGAGGGTCTCGGCGAGCGTCTCGGGTGGCGCGTCGACGCCGCCGCGGACGATCACCGGCAGGTCGACGTCCTCGAGCGCCGCGAGGACGTCTTCGTCGGGGTAGTCGTCGTTCCCGGGGTCGAGGACGAACCCGTGGAAGCGGTCGTCGTACGCGTACTTCTCGACGTCGCTCGGGGACGTGTGACGGTCCTCGCGACGGCTGACGGCGTTGCGGAGCCGCCCGGTCGCGTTCCGGCCCGGGGTCTGACTCCCGTTGATTCGAGCGAAGGCCACGAACGGCCGATCGACGCTGCGCCTGGCGACGCCGTTGTTCGGCGCGACGTAGCTCGTTTCCGGCCGCGACGGGGGGTAGACGACCGAGCCGGTGATCCCCGCCTGGTGCATCTCTCGCTCGAGTCGATCGGCCGTAATCGTTCGGCTCGGGGGCCCCCCGCTGCCGCCGGCCGTCGGCAGCCGCGTCGCGACGTCGACGACGCGAAACCCGTGTTCCAGCTCCAGCATTCACGGGTGTGTTCCGAGTCGACCCATATTTCCCTACCGGCTCCCGCCGCCACCGGCCTGTCGACGGTTCACACGCGCAATCGCCAGACGGAGCGGCGGTAGGAGGGAAAGAATTATATAGAAGTGCTGACGACATGGTTAGTGAGGAACAACGATGGCACAACAGCGACGCATGGGTGGGCAGCCCATGTTCATTATGAGCGAGGATAGTCAGCGAACGCAGGGCCGGGACGCGCAGTCGTCCAACATCATGGCCGGCAAGGCCGTGGCCGAGTCGGTACGGACCACACTCGGACCCCGCGGCATGGACAAGATGCTCGTCGACTCCGGCGGGGACGTCGTCATCACCAACGATGGCGCGACCATTCTCAACGAGATGGATATCGAACACCCCGCGGCTCAGATGATCGTCGAGGTCGCCGACTCCCAGGAGGAAGAAGTCGGTGACGGGACGACGACCGCCGCGGTGCTCGCCGGCAACCTGCTCGGCGAGGCCGAGGATCTCATCGAGCAGGACGTCCACGCGACGACCATCGTCGAGGGCTACCACGAAGCCAGCGAGATCGCCCTCGAGGCGATCGCCGAGCAGGTCAACGAGGCCGACGTCGACGACGAAATCCTCCGGCAGGTCGCCGAATCGTGTATGACCGGCAAGGGAACCGGCGGTCTCACGGCCGAATCGCTGGCCGAGACGGTCGTCGAAGCGATCCGTCACGTCGACACCGACGAGGGCGTCGCACGCGACAACATCACCGTCCACACGCAGGTCGGTGCCTCCTCGAACGCGACCGAACTCGTCCCCGGCATCATCGTCGACGAGGAACCGGTCCACGACGGGATGCCCACCGAGATCGAGAACGCGTCGATCGCGATTCTGGACGTCGAACTCGGCGTCCGAACCGGCGACGTCGACGCCGAGTACGCCATCGACTCGATCGACCAGCTCAACGCCGCCATCGACGCCGAGGAGGGCGAACTCGAGGGCTACGCCCAGACCGTCGCCGAGAGCGGGGCGGACGTCGTCTTCACCACCGAGGACGTCAACGACCGCGTCGCCAACTCCCTCGCCAACGAGGGCATCCTCGTCTTCGAGGGCCTCGGCGACAGCGACGCCCGACAGGTCGCCTCCGCGACCGGCGCTCGCCGCGTCGGCGCGCTCGAGGACCTCGAGGACGCCGACTTCGGCTCCGCCGACCGGATCCACACCGAGAGCTTCGGCGACGACGATCTCGCGTTCGTCGAGGGCGGCGCGGCCGCCGAGACGGTCACCGTCTTCGTCCGCGGCGGGACCGAACACATCGTCGACGAACTCGAGCGAGCCATCGGCGACGCGCTCGACGTCGTCGCGACGGCGCTGGAATCCGGCGAAGTCGTTCCCGGCGCCGGCGCGACCGAGATCGCGATCGCGGACAAGATCCGCGAGGAAGCCGCCGGCATCGAGGGGCGCAAGCAACTCGCCGTGACGGCTTTCGCCGACGCGGTCGACATCGTCCCCCGAACGCTCGCAGCTAACACCGGCCGCGACCCCATCGACGTCCTCGTGGACCTCCGTGCCGCCCACGAGTCGGAGGGCCGAGCCGGTCTGATCACCAGCGGTGACGAAGTCACGATCGACGACCCCTTCGAGTACGGCGTCATCGACCCCGCCGACGTCAAGCGCGAAGCCGTCGAGAGCGCGACCGAAGCCGCGACGATGATCGCCCGGATCGACGACGTCATCGCCGCCGAATAACGTCGCTGTTCGCGACAGCCATTTCCGCTCGCTTTTTACGGTTCCCGTCGCCGGAGCACTGACTATTACCATCGGCCAGCAGTGTTAAGTGTTAACACGTGTGACCTAGGACTATTATGTCCGGAACAACCCCGCGAGAGAGCCTGACGCCGATCGGGACGACGAGCGACCGGACGATCTACTACGACGATGACCGAGGGACCTATCACACGTGGTGTGAGGTCGGCACATACGAGCCGGTGAGCACGGCCCTGCTCATGACCGTCTCATCGATCTTCGGCGTCGAACCGGACGATCTCGAGGCGCTCTCGGAGTGCGTCGAGCCGGACGCGTTGAACGCGCTGTTCATCCACTGGCGGGGCGACGAGCCCCGCGTCGGTGACGGCTCTATCTCCTTTACGTTCTCGCAGTGTTCCGTGACCGTGCGTTCGGACGGCGAGATCGTCATCGACCCGACGCGACAGCAGGTTACATCGGCTGACGATTGACGGCTACGCCGGCGAACGACTGACCGGGACGACTCGAGTTGCGGATCGCGGTCACCGTTCGGTCAGTCGCTGCCGTCCTCGGCCGCCTCGAGGACGACCCGATCGCCGGACTCGAGGCCGAATGCGTCGTCGCCGCGGCCCCGGTTCACGTCGAGTTCGACGTAGCCGTGGCTGCCGACGGTCGCCAATCGTTCCCCGGCGGGGACGGCCGCGAACGTCGCTCCGACCGGGACGGACCGGCTGTTGGCCAGGATCCGCTCTCGACCGTCGAGAGCCGATCCGGGAACGTTCGTGATGACGTTCCCGAACCCGTCGACGACCAGCACCTCGCCGATCGCTCGCTCGCCCTCGAGCTCGGCCGCCGGAAGCTTGAGGTCGACGGTCACAGTGCCGGGCTCGAGCCACTCGAGCGAACCGAGCGAGTCGATCTCTGCGTCGTGAACCGCGGCGGCGGCGGGGGCGAAGACGTCCCGGCCGTGGAACGTGGTACTCCGGGCCGTCGACGGCCGCTCGCTCGAGTCGGCCGTCGAGTCCGCCGGCGTCGTCGGTTCGACGGGGCCGAGCTCCCGCTCGTCGATCAGCGCGGTCTCGAGCCCCTCCTCGCCGGCGAGTCGCCGAGCGGCGGGGAGCAAGACGCCGTTATCAGGCCCGACGAGCGCGTGGTCGCCGGCGCGAACGACCAGCGCGTTCCGGTCGGTGCCGACGCCCGGATCGACGACCACGAGGTGCGTCGCGGGCGGAAAATACGGCAACACCTCTCGGAGCCAGACGGCCGCCGTTCGAACGTCCTGCCGGGGGAAATCATGGGCGACGTCGACCAGTCTGGCGTCCGTTCGCTGCAGTATCACTCCTTTCATCGCCGCGGGGTACGGCGTGCCGAAGTCCGACGAGAGCGTGATCATGATCGTGACTCTGAGACGGACTGTTGTAAGTCATTTCCGTCGCAACCGCGAACCGTCTTGCGGTTGCTCCGAGCCATCGGTACAACGGACCGTCTGAATCGCCGAGTCGACTCAGTCGCCGTTCGAGTCCGAATCGCTGACCATCTGGATCCGCTCGATACCGTCCATCTCGCCGACGACCTCGACGACGGCTTCGGGGACGAGCGACTCCCAGTCGCCGCCCGTTATCATCCGCTGGCGGACCTCGGATCCCTCGAGCACGTCGCGGTTGAACATCGGCGACTGACGGATCTCGATGTCGGCCTCCCGAAAGAGCTGAATGACGAGCGGGTTGTTCGAGTAGGCCACGTCGAAGTCCGGACTCATGCTCTGGACGTGACTCACCCACACCGAGTTCCGTTCCAGATCCTCGATCGGAACGGCGTAGGTCACGAGATCGAAGTCGACCAGCGACTTCGTGATCATCATGATCCGCTCGCCCGCGGTAAACGGGTTTCGGACCGTGTGGGAATCGTCGGCGCTCCCGATCCCGAGGACGAGCTCGTCGACGTCGTTCGCGATCTCCTCGACCATGCTCCGGTGGCCGTTGTGGAACGGCTGAAAACGACCGATGTAGAACCCCCGGGTCATGCCGGACACTGCTCGGGCACGGCGCTTAAGCGTGGCGAGTTTTCGCACGAATCGGCGCGGTCCGAGTCGCGGCCGGTCGCGCCGACCACAGCCCGTTTTAACCCGCCCGCAATTACCACGATTGGTGACTGGTCTCGTAACCGTATATTCCGCGCCAGTTAAAAATGTATTAAATATCCGGTAGCTATCGCTTGATTCGGCTCGTCGACCGCTGTCGCTCCCGGTATCAGCGACTGACAGCATCCTCCGCATGGAGAAAGTATATCAGTCGCAATCCCTTCGAATCAGGTACTGAACAGAGTTCTATGAGTAACGATACGAACGTTGACGACCCTCCCGAAGACGCCCCCGACGCTGCTCCCGAGGAGGACCAGCCCGCGGAGCAGCCCGAGCGTCAGGGAGATCAGTCGCCGCTCGAGGAGGACGGCGACCGTCGTCCCGACGTCGACGATCCGATGGACGAGTTCGAGCCGTCGTCCGACGAGGCGGAGGGAGACGACATCGAGACCGTCGAGGACCTGGGGAGCACGGTCGAGGTCGATCCCGGCGTCGAGGTCGACGAGGAGATCGCCGAGGACGACCTGCTGGGCGGTCTGAAGATCGACTCGACGGAGGACATCGAAGTCCCCGATCGACTCGTCGATCAGGTCATCGGTCAGGACGAGGCACGAGACATAATTATCAAGGCGGCGAAGCAGCGCCGTCACGTCATGATGATCGGCTCGCCGGGGACCGGCAAGTCGATGCTGGCGAAGGCGATGAGCCAACTGCTGCCCAAGGAGGATCTCCAGGACGTCTTAGTCTACCACAATCCGGACGACGGCAACGAGCCGAAGGTCCGAACCGTCCCCGCGGGGAAGGGTGAACAGATCATCGACGCGCACAAGGAGGAAGCCCGCAAGCGCAACCAGATGCGCTCGATCCTGATGTGGATCATCATCGCGGTCGTCCTCGGGTACGCGATCCTGGCGGGCGGGCAGCTCCTGCTCGGCATCCTCGCGGCGGGGATCATCTGGCTGATCTTCCGCTACACCTCCCGGGGCAGCGACGCGATGGTGCCGAACATGATCGTCAACAACGGCGAGCAGCGCGTCGCGCCCTTCGAGGACGCGACCGGTGCCCACGCCGGCGCCTTGCTGGGCGAC